>CAYPZP010000191.1:0-5856 GCA_964415285.1 uncultured Halomonas sp.
GAAATATAAATATGTATAATTCGGAATAATGCCGAATTTTATTTTATTTTCCTACCTACTTTCTCTGATAGTTGACTACTCATGTGTAAATAAGGATAAACGGAATCAAAACTCTTAGCACCTTTGAATAACCTCATTTCGTTCATATCTGCACCATTCTGACTTAATGATGATAATCTACTATGTCTAAGAAAGTAAGGATTAACTCCTACCCACTTTCTTATATAATAATATACTCTATCAGTAATTATAGTATATCTTTTCTTGTCTCCTTTTTTAGTTTCGTAATATCTAATTTTATAACTAACTAAATCGTAAAATACATTTATGTCTTCAAACAGTGTAGATACATATTGATATAATTCTTTAATGTGTTTCCTAGAAAAAGGTAAAGATATAATTCTAGGCATACCTCTTTTAGCAGTAGGTATTTGTATAGTGAGATATGTTTTTTTCTTCGAAAAATGTGTAGCTTTAAGTTGTAATAATTCTACAGGTCTTGCTCCGGTATAATATAATGCAATTAAAAAAGCCCTTGCTTGTTTTCCAAATTTAGATTTTCCTGCAAACTTTAAACCTTTCTCTAATTCTTCCATAGAAAATAATTCTATAGATCCTTTCTCTAAAAATTCTTTATATCTTTCGTTCATTATTTTTGGCATTTTATCCTCCTGAGATTAAGCAATCTCTCAAGTAGTGTTTAAGGAAAATAAACATTTTCCTCAAAAACATACATATACACACAAAAACAACACCCCTATATATAATTATGGGATAAAATTTATAAATATGAAAAAACTATGTGTTTTTATGAGTGGTTATAAAAAAAATTCAGGAGTTATTCCTTCTGATTTTTGTATAAGATATAATAAATTTAAAGGAGAAACAGAAACAGATATAGCAAGGAAATTGTTATATACATTAGTAACAAAAAGAATTAAATCTAAGAAACCTACTGTATGGTTTATCGGAGGAGATTCAGGAGAAGGAAAATCCTCTACTGCCTTGACTATTCAAAATATATTATGTCAATCTATGGGTATTGACTTAAGAAAAGTTTTGGAAACTATGAATGTATTGCATCCAGTTGAATACCCTGAAAAGCTAGATAATTTATTATATTCAACAGATCCTACTATTAAGAAATTACCTTTTCTGTGCATACATGAAGCAAGAACAGTAGTAAGGTCTAAGGATTGGAATACTATGCTTTCTACTTTAATTTCAGATGTTAATGCAATGTCAAGAGCAATTAAACCTTTATGTACTATAATAATATCTCAATTTATAAGAGATATAACTACAACAGTAAGATACACTTTAACCTATTATTCTACTATAACAAGACCTTTAAACAAAAATTATGGTAATTTGAAAATATATAAACTATACAAGGATGATAGAGACTTAGAAAAACCCAAATTAAGAAAAAGGTTTCTTAAAGGATATATTTTGGTAGCAAAACATAAAAACGCTGATCCTATGAAAGAATCAGATTGGGATAGAACCTGGACTACATTAAAATCCATCAAAATAAAAAAACCGCCCGAAGATATATATTTATCTTTCGAAAAACTAGATAGAGAAGGAAAAACAACTCAAATAAGAGATAAAGTTAATAAAATGGTTGATCAAATGAAATTAGAGATGGGTTTTGAAGATAATAAGATAAAAAAGATTGCAGAACACTATACATCAGATATTAACACTTTGCAATCTATTTCAAAGAAAGTAAGAGGTAATTGGCGTATTAATCCAAAAACTAAAGAGATACATGGACTAGATAAAAAAGAAGCAAAACAATTAGAAGCAGAAATAAACGCAATAGTTCCAACTAAAGACTGGAATAAAGATGTTTTAGCAGGACATGGAGAAGTTGTAGAGAATAATAATTTTAAAGGAGACTAAAAAATGAATGAACCACAGGATAATGATATAGAAAGAGATACGGAGACAATAGATATATTTAATTCAGATTTAGATTCGATTAATCCTAATGTTTGGTTCAACAAAATTGAATCAAGATTACAATATTGTTTAGTTAAAGAGAATGCAAACGAAGGCTTTAAACAATATAAAATGCTTGTTAATCATGTAGAGATGTTAGCTATATCATCCAGAAAGATGAATGAAACTGAATATGAACAAGAATTAGAAGAAGAAATAAAAAAAGCTGATATAAAAGGAGATGATCTTGGCGTAGAAATGAAAAAATCAATGATTAAATATAAAATAATATTGAAAAATCTTTTACAAAGAAAAAATTCGGATTTAAACCTATCTTTTTAGAGATAATGCCGAAAATTAAAAAAAATTTATAAACCTAAAACAAGGTAAAAGAAATAAGGGTGTTTTTAACACTACTTAATTTATGGAGGATATTATACATGGCAGGAAATTTGTTTGACGGAATAACTGATGGAGCAAAGGCTCTTAAAGCTGTTGGTGCTGCAGTAGGTGGCTTAATAGTTTTATTGTTAGTGATTTTCCTAATAGTTGGATCTGTAACCAAACAAGCCGATGACGGTAATATTCCAGTATCTAATAACACAGTTAACAATATGACTGCGTTAGAAGGAGACCTAGCCGATTCTAAAGACGATATAATCGCAGGAGTTGGTATTGTATTAGGTTTCGTGGGACTGGCTGTTATTTTCATACTTATTAAGTATTTAATGGGTAAGAAAGAGTCAGAAGCTGTAGTTGATTTCTAAAGAAATCAAAACACCATGAGGGAGGGTTTTCCCTCAATTTTTCTTTTTTTCAAAAACTTTATAAATTATACTTCTTTTAGTAATATCATGGTCAATAACGAAAATTTAGATATAGAGGATTATATATCTCTTTTTGAAAGCGATAGGAGAACCAAAGAACAATTAAGTCAATTCTTAGAAAACCAAGAAAAAAAAAATCTAATTGATTTTATTGTTAAGGATAAAACAGAAGAAGATGAAGAAGAAGGTTTAGATAATAATGAACAAAGAGAAAAATTTGATTTCTGAGGATGAGGATATAGATTTCGAGGAAGAAAAACAAAAACCTAAAGAAAATCTAACTAAATCAAAAAAAGAAGAAATGAAAAAAGAGTTAGATCATTTTGATTTGTATGAAAATGATGTTGATTTTGAAAAAGACATAATTCACGAAATTAAAATATCTAAAAACACTACTGACAAAATCCTTACTATTTCTAGAATGATTGAAGAAATGGTTTTAACTATATCAGGATATGAAGAACAACCTGATGGAGATTCAAGTAAAACCACATATAAATTAGTTAAACATCCTTTAGCTTCAAGCGAAGTGATTAAAGCATTTGAGTCTCTATTGAAACCTTATGCAGATGAATCTAATTTAGTAACAAAAAAAAACTGGGATTCTTTTAAAATCCAAGCATTAGCCGATTGGAGTTCTTTCTATAAATTATGTTTGAGAGAAAAAGCATCTCCTGAACAACATGAAAGAACAGTTTTCAGAATTTTCCAAGCAGGATTAATCAATATAGGAGAAGTTACTTGTGATAATCCAAGTAATATGAGAACACTCTTTGGTACAATTAATGACAAACAAGAAGAAGATGATGCGAGGAACGTATTCAAATGAAACTACCATTTAAAAAAAATTCTAAAAAAGATAGAAAAAAAAGTAATACAGGAATAGATAATACAATCCAAATAAGAGTATATATGCGTTTTGGGGGTAAGACCCGAGATAAAAGGGCTGAATACGAAGCTGTAGAGAAGAGAGATAACTATAACAATCTTGTAGCCATAAATAAAGTAATGCAACATAACGAAGATGTTGATTTTTCTCAAGAAGATGTTTATTCTGCGATGAATATTACTTTGGGCATATCAGGATTAGATAAGAAAGATAAAATTAAAAAAATAGATCAACAAATATTAAAATATGAGAAAAGAGTCCAAGCACTAGAAAAACATCCTGAACTTAATGCTTATGCTAATATTTGGGATCAAAAAAGAAAACTAAGAGAATTAACAATTTATAAAAGATATATCGAAAACAGATCATCAGACGGTGTTTTCTACAAACTAGAAAATGGTAGAAGAGTATATGAATATGAATCTAACGATGGGTTTCTTATTCCTATTTGGCATGGTGTAGACGATTTGACTGATTATCCTGATTATACAAGAAAGAAAAAGATAGTCATGCAAGAAACTGCTAATATTAAATCATATTTTGATGAAAAAGGTTCTAAGAAGTTAATGACTAATGCTTTCATAACAACTCTTATTATAACTGTTTGTTTAGCTGGTATTTTAACATTTGGACTAATTAAAGTATGGAATATGCACAACGAACAGATAGATCAATGGGAAGCACCTGCGAGATATTGTGCAGAACAAATGGCTGAAAATTATGAGATTTATTCGGATTTAATGAGGGACACTTATGTTTCAAGTTATTTGAATACAACTAATAATGAAACAAAACAGAGAATAAATGATAAAATAAAAGAGCTTAAACCCGATTAAACAAAAACATTTATATACTTAAAACAAGGTAAATATTATTATGACATTTGAAAGTTTAAGTTCAGGAACACAAGATTTATTTTTAACACAATATTCTTTCCTGGCAAAACTATTTTTATTATCTTTTTTCTTTATTTTAGCTTATATTTATATTAAAGATTTTGAGAAAGGTAAAACTTTCAAGTTCAAATTAGTTTCATTAATAAGAGGAATATATTATATAGTGGCAAAAGCTTTTTTGTTTTTTTCTCCTTTTTATATTTTATTTTTAGCTCCTGCAGTGCCTTTAGATATAGTATTAAGATTGTTCTTAATCCCTTTCAGCATTAATATATTTTTATTAGGAATAATTATTTTTTATAATACGATTCATTATGGTATTGCATTTTTCACAGATTTGGTTTTAGGAGAAAATAATTTCAGCCCTATGGCTAAAATAATTAAAAAAATATTCAGAGAGGAAGAAATATGATAAAAAAAGTTCCTGCAGTAATAAGTGTTGGATTAAAGGATTTAATTAAGAGAGAAAAAAATATACTTCAAAAAATAGAAAAAAAAAGGAGAGGTAAAAGAAAAAGAAGAATAACTATGGTTGATGCAAGCCAAAGTTTAGCGAGGAAACTATCAAAATGAATAGAAATGTATATGGGTATATTGTAATTGTATCATTATTGAGTATAATCGCTTTAACAGGTGCTATTTTAGTTTGGGCTTTTACTAATGATGTTGTTTTATTAGAATTACATAATCAGACAACACAATTAGAAGATAAAGAATTAATAACTAATACTTCAAGATTACAATTAGAAGATATGTCAGAAGATTATGCTAATTTATCTTTTTATTTTGATTATTGGTGGTTAGGATCTTATCTTATTTTCTTTCTTAGTACGATTTTAGTATCTTATCATTCTAAAGAGGAAGATTATTTCGGATTTTTAGGCACTTTGTTCTTTGGAACTATGATATTCTTATTTTTAATCAGTATTATTACGACTTTTACTGATTGGTGGGTTGCAGATATTTTATATAAAACTATACCCACATTAGAAGGAAATATGCCTATGATGAATCATTATTTAGAAAATATAGGTATGTATTCATTTATCCAAATATTAATATGTATTTCAGCAAATATGTTTTATTTGAAAATTGATGAATTTATAAGTAAAAATAAACCTGGAAATATAAGACAAGACGAGGTATTATGATGAAGATAAAAATGTTATTGTTGTTTTTATTACTTATAATTATGCCTTTAGTTAATTCTATTTCTGTTGTTGATATATCTTCAACAGAAGCATTATATAATTATACTGAATCTGATCCTATTTGGAATTCAGAAAAAGGTGATTAT
>CAYPZP010000192.1:0-5845 GCA_964415285.1 uncultured Halomonas sp.
CGCTCCACGGCCCCAGACAAGCGGGCGGCCGATTCGGATGCACGCGTCGTTGAGCAGGTAGCGCGTTGGAAAGTTGTCGCTGCCGTCGATCACCAGGTCGTGCGACCCGAGCAGCCCCTCAAAGTTGTCGCGATCGATGCGCACCGCCCGCGGCCGGACTTCGATCTCGCGGTTGGGCAAGTTCAGGCGGTGCCGAGCCGAATCAACATTAAGGCGCCCGATCGCCGGCTCGGCGTGCAGGATCCGGCGCTGCGGATTGGAGCGTTCGACCCGGTCATCGTCAACGATATCGATCCGCCCGGCTCCGGCTGCGCCCAGGTGCAGCACACGGCGAGCCGAGCCTGCCGGCGCCGGCGTTCAGCAGCTTCATGGGGCATTCTCCGGCGTGGCGCTCCCGGGCCCGGGCCGAGCGCAGGCCGCGATCGCAGGTCAGCGCCACAGCGGGACCGGACCCGGCCTGGCCAGTCGCCGGCTCAGCGATTCCGGGTTCTTCCTCGCCGCGGCTCACCGCTTCCGCATGCGTTTACGGCGTTTGACCTGACGCGGCGTGAGCTTGTTCCGGCGGCCGGCATAGGGGTTCTCGGAATCCCGGAAGATGAGCCGGATCGGCACGCCGACCAGCTCGAACTCATCGCGAAAACGGTTCACCAGGTAGCGCCGGTACGCCGGCGGTACGTGCTCCGTTCGATTGCCGTGGATGATGACCCGGGTGGGAAAATTGCCGCCCGGGTGCGCGTAACGCAGCTTCGGGGCGAAACGCTGCACGACCGGCGGCGAATGCGCTTCCACCGCGCGCTCCAGGACCCGGTTGAGGCGGCCCGAAGACAGCGGCGCGCAGGCCGCATCGTAGACGGTCTCGACGGCATCGAACAGCTCCGCAATGCCGCTGCCATGAAGCGCCGACAGAATCACGACCGGCGCCCAGGCAACGAATCTCAATCGTTCGCCCGCGTCCTGCAGGCAGATCTTTCGCTGACGCTCGTCGAGGCCGTCCCACTTGTTCAGAACGACCACCAGGCCGCGCCCGGCGTCGGCCACATGCCCGGCCAGCCTGGCGTCCTGGTCGGTCACGCCTTCGCTGGCATCGACGAGCAGGCAAACCACCTCGGCGTCGACCATCGCCTGCATCGCCTTGAGCGTGCTCAACGATTCCACCGCCTCCTGGCGCGTGCGGCGGCGGCGGATTCCGGCCGTGTCGACCAGGTGATAGCGCCGGCCGTCGCGTTCGATGTCGCCGGAAACGGGGTCGCGCGTCGTCCCGGGCAGATCGGCGGTAATCGCGCGCTCATCGCCGACGAGACGATTGAGCAGCGTCGACTTTCCGACATTCGGCCGACCGATCAGCGCCAGTCGGATGCCGGCGCCCTCACCCGGTCGAACGCCGTCCTCGTCCGCCTCGGGCAGCAACGATGCGACGCTCCCGGAAAGCGATTCCAGACCGCGCCGATGCGCCGCGGAAATCGGCACCAGATCCGAAAGCGCCAGCGCGGCGAACTCCAGCGCCGCGGTATCGGGATCCAGCCCATCGGTCTTGTTGACGGTCACCACGACCGGTTTGCCGAGCTGGCGCAGCCGCGCGGCGATGTCCTGGTCCTCGGAGGTCATCGCACCCCGCCCGTCGACGACGAACAACACCACGTCCGCCTCTTCCAGCGCCAGCCAGGTCTGTCGGCCGACCCCCTGCACCAGTCGATCGGGGTCCGGGTCAAGCCCGCCGGTATCGACCAGCACGCAGTCGCGGTGCGCCAGGCGCGCACGCCCGTAGATCCGGTCGCGCGTCACGCCCGGCTGGTCGGCGACCAGCGCGTCGCGGGTTCGGGTCAACGCGTTGAAGAGCGTGGATTTACCGACGTTGGGACGCCCGGCAATCACGACGACCGGCAGCGACGGTTGCGTCATCGGAATCTGCGGCGCGGGGCCCGCGCCGCCTAGGATGCGCCGGACAAGCGCCAGGCGGTCAAGCGCCCGTCGACGTCGAGCAGGTACAGGAAATCGTCGACCACCAGCGGCGCGCTCATGGGTGCTTCCTTCGAGGCGCGTTCGCGCGCGACGAACTCGCCGTCTTCGCTGTCGAGCCAGTGGATGTAACCTTCCTGATCGGCGACGGCAACGTAATCCCCGTGAAGCACCGGGCGCGTCACCCCGCGTCGAAGCAGCTGCTCGTTGGTCCATTCGGTCGAGCCGCTGCGCCGGTCGAGCAGCCAGACGCGATCGTTGGTATCGGTCAGCACCAGCCGCGTCCGGGCAACCGACAAACCGGTGTCGGATCCCACTTCCTTGACCCACAGCAGGCGCCCGGAATCCAGCGCGACCGACGCCATCCTGCCGTGCTGGCTGGCCGAATACAGGTCCAGCCCGACGATCGCCATCGGGCCGTCGATATCGGCCAATCGATCCAGCTGTGTGCGGCCTTCCGGCGTGCCGACCCGCTGCTCCCACAGCAGGTTGCCCTGCTCCAGGCCGAGCGCGGTGACGCTGCCGTCATCGTGGCCGACGAACACCTGCCCGCCGCGCACCACCGGAGCGGAGTTGCCGCGAAGCGTCAGCAGCGGCACGCTACGGTCGTAAACCCATTCCCGCCGGCCGGTTTCCGCGTCGAGTCCGAAAACCCGGCCGTCGATGCAGCGCACGACGATGATGCCGTCGCTGAGCAGCGGTGCCGCAAGAATCTCCGAGGACAGCTGCGCGCGCCACTCGATCGCGCCGGAATCGACGTCAACGACCAGCACCTGACCCTCCAGCGTGCCGAGCAGCATGCGCTGGTCGTAGACGCTCGGCCCGGCCGACAATTCCATCTCCAGGTCGAAGCGCCGCACGGTATCACCGTCGACCGGATCGACACCGTAGATCCGACCCTTGTGATCAGCGGCCCAGATCAGGCCCTGACCGAAGCTCGGGCGAATCCCGGTCGACGATTTTCCAAGCCCGCTGCCGACCGACGTGCGCCAGACGCGCTGCACGTCGACGGCCGCGTCGAATTCGATCAGCTCCATCGGCTCGCGACCGGGCTCCTTGCTGCTGAACAGTCCGCAACCCGCCAGCAACAAAGGTGCCGCCAGCATCACTGCGAGCGACGATCGCCGCATCAGGAAGGCTCCCGGGAGGCCACTGCCGAGCGCACCGCGTCGAGCTTGATTTCGGCCTGCCGAAACGTCCGGCCGGCGCCTCGTAGCTGCTCCACCGCTAAGGCGTAGGCTTCGTCGGCGGCCTCGAGTCGCCCGAGATCGAATAGGATGTCGCCGCGCGTTTCCAGCCAGAGTCCCTGGTAGCCCTCCGGCGGCTCGCCAGAAACCAGTTCCAGGCCGGCTTCGGCGCGTCCGCGCGCGGTTTCGAGCAACGCCAGACGCATGCGCGCCAGCGGTTCCAGCGATTGCCAGTCGCCCTGGTCCAGCAAGTCGGCGTAGACCCCGGCCGCCTTGTCGGTCTCGCCGGCCTCGGTCCAGGCCGACGCCATCAGCATGCCGGCCAGGGCGACGTAGGCGTGACCGCCCACCCCTTCACGCATGGCCTCGAGCTGGTCGGCGGCGGCAGCGAGCTCATCGGCCGCCAGTTCCTGCTGGATCGCGGCGTAGTATTCATTGGCCAGAACGGCCTGCTCGGCGCGATAGTCCTGCCATTGGCGCCAGCCGAAGATCCCGGCCAGCGCCAGCGCCACGCCGATGAAGATGGAGGCGCCGTTCTCGCGCAGCCAGTTCCGTACGCGCTCGCTTTGTTCGTGTTCGTCGTAGAGTTCTACGGCCATTTTCGCTCTCGTTGATGGTGTCGCGGAATTCCTGCCGCGAAACGCCGGACCGGGCATCGGTCCAGCCGCTCGTGCAGGGTGCCGATGATAAATCAGTTGCCGGCTTCGCGCCGGGTACTTTCCAGAAGCGGTTCCAGCACGTTGCCCAGCGCGTCGAGCCGGAGCGTTTGCTGCGGGCGGCCGCCGTGCAGATCCTTGACCGTGACGGTGCCGTCCGCCTGTTCCTGCTCTCCGAGCACCAGCGCAAAGTGGGCGCCGGAGCGGTCGGCGCGCTTGAACTGCGCCTTGAAGCTGCCGCCCTGCAGATCGGTAACGACCCGGATCCTCGGCCAGGCGTCGCGCAGGCGCTCGGCCAGCGCGAGCCGTTCGGACACCGGTTCGGCGCCCAGCAGGTAGACGTGCGGCGCCTCGGCAAAGTCTCCATGCTCGCTTCGCACCAGTTCGAGCAGGCGCTCCATGCCCAGCGCAAAACCGATGCCGGGCGTGGACCGCCCGCCCTGGATCTCGACCAGGTCGTCGTAACGGCCGCCGGCGCAGACGGTGCCCTGGGCTCCCAGGGCGTCGGTGGTCCATTCGAAGACGGTCCGGCAGTAGTAGTCCAGGCCGCGCACCAGGGCCGGGTTGATCCGATAGCCGATGCCCTGGGCATCGAGCATCGCGACCAGATCGTCGAAATGGCCGCGCGCCTCCGGACCCAGGAAGTCCGGCAATTCGGGGGCATCGGCCAGCAGCGCGCGGGTGGCCTTGACCTTGGTATCGAGAATCCGCAGCGGGTTGCTGTCCAGGCGGCGCCGACTGTCTTCGTCGAGGCGATCGCGCAGCGGGGCCAGGAAATCGACCAGCGCCTGTCGATAGCGCAACCGATCGTCCCGGTCGCCCAGCGTGTTGATTTCGAGCTCGATGCGGTCGTCGATTCCGAGTTCCCGCCACAGCCGCGTTCCGAGCGCGATCAGTTCCGCGTCCGCGGCCGGGGTATCGAGACCGAAGACTTCCACACCGGTCTGGTGAAACTGGCGCTGACGCCCCTTCTGCGGGCGCTCGTGCCGGAACATCGGGCCCCGGTACCAGACCTTGAGGCCCGGCGGATTGAGCAATCCGTGCTGGATGACCGCGCGAACGACCCCGGCCGTACCCTCGGGGCGAAGGCTCAGACGGTCGCCGTTGCGGTCGTCGAAGGCGTACATTTCCTTCTCGACGACATCGGTGCCCTGCCCGATGGCGCGGGTGAAGAGTTCCGCCTGTTCGACGATCGGGATGCGAATTTCACTGAAACCGTAACGCGACATGACCGCGGCCAGGCGACGCTCCAGCCAGCCCCAGGCGGCCGCATCTGCCGGCAGGATATCGTGCATGCCCCGGACCGATCGCAGGGATTCCATTTGGTTGACTCCAGAACGTCGGACCGCCCGCGGGCGGCCGGTTTCGATCCGGGCTTCGGCACCGGCAGAATCCAGCCGGGAGTCGCAGACCGGAGATCCTATTGCTGATTCGACGGATCCGCGATGCCGTCGGGGAGCGGTTCGGCTCCCAACTCGAACTCGGCGACGCCGGCGCGCTCCTGGCCGTCGAACGCGACCGGTTCCCCGTTCAGGGAAACGCGAACGGCACTGCCTCGACCCAGTAACAGCCTGAACGGCGGCACGCCGCCGTATTCGCGCGACTGGCCTGCGCGCAACAGGTCGAATTCGAGCCGCTCGCCCGCCGCATCCTCGATCTCGACCCAGCTGTCGTCTTCCAGCGCCAGCGAAAGCCGGGAAGTCCGCGTGACCGATTCCGGCTCGCCCTCGGCCGGGTCCGTGGTCACGGCGCCGAAGTCCGGAAGTTCGGATTCGGGCGCCTGGGGACGCAGCGTCACCGGCAGAGCCGAGGCAGAGAGCGCGCCACGGGACCCGGCACCGCCCGGCGGCTGGACCGATAGCGCCTCGGCCATCCGTTCCCGGTAGCTGGACCCGGACGCACCGGGGTCGCCCGACTGTTGCGCCGCGGCAACATCGGCGTTGCGCTCGGGTTCGAACAGACGCGCGCCCCCCTGGACGAAGAAATACACCAGCGGCGGCACGATGACCGTCGACTACATCCGCCCCACCGGTTGAGGCAAGGTCG
>CAYPZP010000193.1:0-5835 GCA_964415285.1 uncultured Halomonas sp.
CATCGGCCGCGGTTTCCATGAACCGCCGCAGGTATTGCATTACGGCCGTCCCGGCCAGGGGCTGATGCTGGAGCCCGGGATGACTTTCACGATCGAGCCCATGGTCAACCTCGGCAAGCCCGGCACCCGGCTGCTGGCGGACGGTTGGACCGTGCTGACCAAGGATCGGAGCCTTTCGGCGCAGTGGGAGCACACCATGGCCGTGACCGAAAACGGTGTCGACGTGCTGACCCGGCTGCCCGACGACCCGCTGTGACTCCGGACACGACGCCGTCGGATGCCGTGATGGACCGACTGCTCGCACCGCCGGCCTCGCGCAACTGCCTCGATCTCAACCGACTCGAAGGGCTGCTCGATGAGCCGCAGAGCCTGCCGGCCGGGCTCGGCGCTGCGCGTGGGCACGCCGATGCGGTGCTGGCTGCGGCATTCGAGCGCGGGACGGCCGTGCGTGAGCTGGTGCAGGCGCGGGCCTGGGTGATCGAGCAGCTGGTCCTGACGGCCTGGCAGGGCCTGGTCGGGCCGGGCACCGGCATGGAGCTGGTGGCGGTCGGCGGTTTCGGCCGCGGCGAGCTGCATCCGCATTCCGACGCCGACCTGCTGATCCTGTGCCCCGACGGTGAGTCGCGCCCCGAAGCGGCGCTCGAGGACTTCGTGCGCGCGCTCTGGGACGCCGATCTGCACCCGGGACACGGCGTCCGCACCGTGTCCGAATGCGTCGACCAGGCGGCCGCCGACGTCAGCGTGGCCACCAACCTGATGGAATCGCGTCTGATCGACGGCCGCGGCGAGTTGTTCGGCGCAATGCGCCGGGCCACCGACGCACCGGCGCTGTGGCCAGCCGACGAGTTCTTCGCCGCCAAATTCGACGAGCAGCAGCAGCGCCACGACCAGTACGAGGACACCGTCTACAACCTCGAACCCGACATCAAGAACGGCCCCGGCGGCCTGCGCGACGTGCAGATGGTGGCCTGGGTGGCGCAGCGCCACTTCGGCAACAACACGCTGCACGGCCTGGTCGAGCACGATTTCCTGTCCGAGCGCGAGCACGAGGAGCTGGTGGAGGCGCGCAATCGGCTGTGGGAGATTCGCTGGGCGCTGCACCAGCTCTCAGGCCGTGCCGAGGAGCGCTTGCTGTTCGACTACCAGCGCCGCCTCGCTGCCACCTTCGGCTTCGACCATCGCGACGACAATGCCGCGGTCGAGGCCTTCATGCAGCGCTACTACCGCACCGTGATGCGGGTCGAACGGCTCAACGAACAGCTGCTGCAGATGTTCGAGGAAGAGTTGCTGGCCGGACGGCGGCATCTGCCTTCGGCGACCATCGACGAGCATTTCCGGTTGCGCCACGGCTATCTGGAACTGATCGACGAGCAGGCCTTCGTGCGCCAGCCGGATTTGCTGCTGCGCCTGTTCCTGGTGTTGGCCGACAACGGCGAGATCCGCGGTGTCCGCGCCTCGACCATCCGGCTGATTCGAGAGCATCTCTACCTGATCGACGACGCGTTCCGCGCCGATCCCGACAATCTCGGGCTGTTTCTCGAGCTGCTGCGCAAACGCCGCCGGGTGTATTCGCAGCTCGAGCGCATGAACCGCTACGGCATCCTCGCCGCGCTGATTCCGGCTTTTGGCCAGGTCACGGGGCGGATGCAGTTCGACCTGTTCCACGTCTACACCGTCGATCAACACATTCTGTTCGTGATTCGCAATCTCCGGCGCATCGCCAACCATCGCGATGCCGAGGCGTTCGGCAGCGCCAGCGAGTGTTTCAAGCGCATCCAGCGCCCCGAAGTGCTGTACCTCGGAGCGCTGTTTCACGACATTGCCAAGGGTCGGGGCGGAGACCATTCCGAGCTCGGCGCCGGCGATGCCCGCGAGTTCTGCGACCGGCTGGATCTGTCCGAAGCCGATCGCGACCTGATCTGCTGGCTGGTCGAGAATCACCTGCTGATGTCCATGACCGCCCAGCGCCGCGATATTTCCGATCCGGCGGTGGTCGCGGACTTTGCGCGACGCGTCGGCGACCAGCGGCGGCTGGACCATCTCTACGTGCTCACCGTGGCCGATATCGCGGCGACCCGCCCGAAGCTGTGGAATTCGTGGAAGGATTCGCTGCTGCGCGAGCTGTACGCGTCGGCCGCCGAGCAGTTCCGATCCGGCGGCGAGGAGCCGCAGGACAAGGCCGAGCAGGCGCGCGAACTGCGCGAGGAAGCCGCCGCGACGCTGGCCGCACGCGGTCGCGCGGCCGCCGAGTCGGACCCGGTCATGGCGCGCATTCCCGACGCCGCGCTGGTCCGGCTGGACGCCGATCAGCTCGCCTGGAGCGTCGAGCGCGTCCTGGACGGCGGCGAACTGCCGGTCGTCGCCTGCCGCAACCTGGCGCACAAGGGCATTACCGAGGTGTTCGTCTACGCCGCCGATTTCGACGGGTTGTTCGCGCTGACCGCGCGCGAGTTCGACCGCATGGAGCTCAACGTGCTGGCCGCGCGCATCGCGACCACCGCCGATCGGCGTAGCTGGGACGTGTTCCAGATCATGGACGCCAACGGCCGCGCGCTCAATGCATCCGACACCGGTCGGCTGGCGCGGGCGCTGGTGCAGCAACTGCAGCAGCGCAACATCCGGCCGCTGCCGGGGCGGCCGATCCCGCGCCGTCTGCGACATTTCATGACCCGCTCGGAGATTGCCTTCGAGGCCGGCCCTGCGGCCACCCGGGTCGAGATCGCCACCACTGATCGTCCCGGCCTGCTGTCGGCCATCGCCGAGAGCCTGCTCAGCGCCGACGTGCGCCTGCACGATGCACGGGTCGCGACGTTCGGCCAGCGCGTCGAGGACGTGTTCGTCGTCACCACCACCGACGGCGACCCACTCGACGGCGTCGTGTCAGCAAACCTGGAGCGCGAGCTACGCCGGCGCCTGGATCCGGAGGCCGCGGCTGAGCCGAGCCGCGCCAGTCACTGAGGACAACACCGATGAGCATGCAACTCGAATCACTGCAAAGCGCCGTCGAAACGGCCTGGGAAGAACGCGACGACCTGTCGCCGGGCCGCTACGCGCCCGAACTCCGGGACATCCTCGACAAAGCGCTGCATCGACTGGAGGAGGGGAGCCTGCGCGTTGCCGAGTCGACCGACGGCGGCTGGCGCGTCAACGCCTGGGTCAAGCAGGCCATCCTGCTGCACTTCCGGATCACGTCGAACCGCGTGCTGCCGGGCACGACCCGGAACTATTTCGACAAGGTGTCGCTGCGCTTCGCCGACGACCGCGATCCGGTCTCCGAGTGCGGTGCGCGAGTCGTACCGCCAGCCACGGTGCGGCAGGGCGCCTACATCGGCAACGACGTCGTGCTGATGCCCAGTTACGTCAACATCGGCGCCTGGGTCGGTCCCGGCAGCATGATCGATACCTGGGCCACGGTCGGCTCCTGCGCCCAGATCGGCGCCGGCGTGCACCTGTCCGGCGGCGCCGGCATCGGCGGCGTCCTCGAGCCGCTGCAGGCCAACCCGACCATCATCGAGGACGGCTGTTTCATCGGCGCGCGCTCCGAGGTCGTCGAGGGGGTCATCGTCGAGCGTGGCGCGGTCATCGGCATGGGGGTGTTCCTCGGCCAGTCGACGCGCATCTACAACCGTGAGACCGGCGAGACCACCACCGGCAGGGTCCCGGCCGGCTCGGTTGTCGTCGCCGGCAGCCTGCCGGCCGCCGACGGCAGCCACAGCCTCAACGCCGCGATCATCGTCAAGCAGGTCGACGAGCGCACCCGCGCCAAGACCTCGGTCAACGAACTGCTGCGCGCGGCCAGGTAGGCGCGATGCTCTGGACCCGCGACCTCCAGCGGCAGGACGCAGAGGGGCGTAGGAGCGATCTCCCGATCGCGATGCTCTGGACCCGCGAGGTCCAGCGACAGGACGCAGAAGCGCGTAAGAGCGATTCCAGATCGCGATGCTCTGGACGCGAAAGGTCCAGCGACAGGACGCAGACCGCGGTACAAGCGACCTCCAGATTGCGATCAAAGACGTGCAGGCCTCGAAGACCCCTCAGGTCGATTCATCGGCACGATCGCGATCCGAAGATCGCTCCGACCAGGAAACGGATTCGGCGGCTCAGGCGGCCTCGTCGACCCGCTTGACCGGCCCGTGCAACAGCGCTTCGCGCGTGGCCTCGACGATCATCTCGACCTCCGCGGACGTAATCGTGAACGGTGGTGTGTAGCGCAGCGAGTTCTCGCCGCCGTGGATCACGTTGATGCCGTGGATGCGCAGGTATTCCTCGGTCGAGCCTTCGCCGTAGGCCTTGTAGCGCCGGCCGTCGAGTTCGATCGAAAACAGCAGCCCGGTGCCCTGGACCTGGGTGATCCGGTCGCCGAGGTCGCGTTTCAGCGCTTCGAACTTGTCGACGAACTCATGGCCGCGCGCGACGATGTTGGCGCGGATTTCCGGCGTGATCTGGTTCAGCACGGCACAGGCCACGTCGAGCGCGCGGGGATTCGCGGTCATCGTGTTGCCGTAGACGCCGGTTCGGTATAGCGCAGCCGCGCGGGCGTTCATGCCCAGCACCGAAAGCGGATACTGGCCGGCGTTGAGGGCCTTGGACCAGGATTCGAGATCGGGTCCCTCGAGATGCTCGAAGCCCGGATAGTCGACGATCGACAGCGCGCCGGTCGCGCGAAGGCCGGCCTGGATCGAGTCGACCAGCAGCAGCGTACCGTGTTCGGTGGCCAGCTCCCGGGCGCGCCGGTAGAAGGTCGGGTCCAGCGCAGCGCCCGGATTGCCTTCGCCCATCACCGGCTCCATGAACACGGCTTCGAAGAACACGTTCTCGGCATCGGCGCGAGCGAAGATGCGTTCCAGTTCTTCGATGTTGTTGGGCTCGACCGTGATCAGGCTGTCGTCGTCGCGGAACGAGGCCAGATGCTTGACGTAGGCGCTGCGCGTGGAGTGCGAGTAGCGCGCCGGGCGGTCGGTTCGCCCGTGGAAGCCGCCAGTCAGCGACAGTCGCTTGATCGTCGCGCCCTCGCGCGGGCCGCCGGGATCGGTCATCAGCTTGGCGTTGACGTCGGCGATGCGCCCGGCGACGGTGACCGACTCGGACCCGGAGTTCATGCACAGAAAACGCTCGAACGGACAGCCGTCCGCGCGCGTGTGGCCGAGCTCGCGCCGGATTGCCTCTACGAAGCGCAGGTGGCTGAAGCACGGCGTCATGATGTTCGCCATCACGTGGGGCTGATTCATGGACTGCAGCACCGCGTCCGGTGCGTGGCCGAAGCCGAGCATGCCGTAGCCGCCGGAATCATGCATCACGGCGCCCTTGGTCGTGATGATCCACGGCCCCTTGGCCGCGAGCGAGACGTAGGGCTTGACCGCGTCGTCGGCGTAGAAATTGACGAACCCGGCCTGCAGCGCGTCCTGCTGGGCCGCTTCATCGACCTGCCACAGTTCGGGGTAGGCCGATTTCCAGCATTCGGCCACGCCGAGGGCCTGGTCGACCGCCTGTTCCAGCCGCTCGTCGCCGGCGGCGAAACGTTCGATCACCTCGTCGGGCAGCCCGCGGGTGCGGATGGATCCGCCGGCGTTGCGCAGGGTTTCGAGTTTGTTCAGGATCGACATGGCAGTACCTCGAATCAGCGAACCGGCCGGGTCGGCCGGAAACGACGCGCCGGCGCAAGCGCCGGCGGTCGGGGGATGATTCGCGAATTCTATCAGGGCCGCCCGTGCCGGCCAAGCGTTCGCGATTTCCGGATTCGCATCCGGGATTCCGCCGGGATGATCGCGGCCGAACTGCCGAGTCCGGAAGGGGGGATTCGTCCTCGGGTTTCCGTCAGAAGCGTCCTGGTAGGCC
>CAYPZP010000194.1:0-5809 GCA_964415285.1 uncultured Halomonas sp.
AGAACTCCGGATCGGCACCGAAGGCCTCGCCGTAGATCCGCGTGGCCTCGGCATCGGCCTCGCCGCGAATTTCCTCGGCCTCGCGCGCGGCTTCGGACCGGATTCGCCGGAGCTCTCGCTCCATGTTGCCGAGAATCTCCTGGCTTCGGCCCTGGCCTTCGGAGCGAAACCGTTCGGCGATGGACTGCCGTTCGGCGATCATCCGGCTCTCGACCTGCTGGCGCACCGAGTTGATGTAGTTGACGCGCTTGATCCGTACGTCGTCGAGTTCGATTCCCAGTCTCGGCATGGAATCCTTGGCGCGGGCCAGGATTTCCTGCTCGAGCAGCTGGCGGCCGAGCTTCGGTTTCGTTTCCAGATCCACGTCGCCGCGCTCGGCCAGCGCCGGGTCGTCGAGCTCCTCGACGTTGACCTGCCAGTCGCGCGACCGGACGATTTCCTCGAGCTCGGTCGACGAGACCATGTCGCGCACCACCGAGTCGATGATGTCGTCGAGCCGGGTCCGGGCACCGGTCTCGTCGCGGACACTGCGCAGGAAACGCAGCGGGTCGGAGATGCGCCAGCGCGCGGTGGTATCGACGAGGATGAACTCGCGGCCCAGCGTCGGAATCTGGGTCACGTCGCCGTCCCAGACCAGCAGGCGCTTGTCGAAGTAGCGAACGTTCTGCCACGGCAGCTTGAGCTTGAGTCCGGGCTCGGAGACGACGTCGCCGACCGGCTCGCCGAACTGGACGATGATGGCCTGCTGCGATTCATCGACGGTATAGAACACGAACCGGGCCGCGACGACGGCGACCACTGCGAGAATTCCGATCAGCGCGATCCTCATTGGTCACCTCCGGCATTGTTTGCGCGAGCGCGATTGGCGCCACGGTTGACGTCGAGCAGCGGCAGCGGGCCGACCTGCCCGTCCTGAACCACCAGCACCTGGCCGAGGTCCGGCAGGATTTCGTTGAGTGTTTCAAGATACAGGCGGGTTCGAGTGACTTCCGGCGCATCGTTGTACTCATCGAGCACCGCCGAGAAGCGCACGCTTTCCCCCAGCGCGCGATTGACGCGCTCGGTCGCATAGCCTTCGGCCTCGGCCACGGTGCGCAGCGCCTGGCCCTCGGCGTTGGGAATCTGCTGGTTGACCCGCTTCTGCGCCTCGTTGATCATCCGTTCGCGCTCCTGGCGCGCCTCGTTGACCTCGTTGAAGGCCGGCTGCACCGCCGGCGGCGGCACGACGTCCTGCATTTCGACGGTATTGATGCGGATGCCCGAATCGTAGCCGTCCATGATCTGCTGGATTTCCTCGCGCGCGAGCTGCTGGATTTCGACACGGCCGATGGTCAACACCTCGGAGCCGAGCATATTGCCGACGATGCGCCGCATCACCGACTCGGAGATATCGCGCAGCGTGCGCGTCGGCTCGCGCATCTCGTAGAGGAACTTGATCGGATCGTCGATGCGGTACTGGACCACCCACTCGACGTCGATCATGTTGAGATCACCGGTCAACATCAGCGACTCGGCCTCGAACGACTGCTGGCTGTACTGGGTGCGGCCGCTCCGGTCGGCGCCGGAGGTGCGGAAGCCGAATTCCTGTTTGAGTACCCGTTCGGTCGCCACGCGCTGGACTTCGTCGATGCCGAACGGAATCTTGAAATGCAGGCCCGGGTCGCTGATGCCGACGACCTCGCCGAAGCGCTTGACCACGGCGCGCTGCTCGGGCTGGACCGTGTAGAACGAGGTCATCACGGCCCAGATCGCCAGCAGCAAAAGCACGATGCCGCCGATCATCTTGCCCGGCGGGCGACCGCCGGCCTTCTTCATCAACTCGGTCAGATCCGGCGGGCCGGAGCGGCCTCCGCCGCCTCCGCCCCAGCCGTTGCTCTTGACGGACTGGATCATGGTTGGATTCTCATAGAATGGTTTGTCCAGTGTAACGGCTGCAGATGACGGGTTCTCTTCAGCGGGTTCGATTCCAGCTAGGTCGCCTTGAGTTACCCGCTTCCCTGAATTCGAAAGACTGTTTCGCCGCTCGTTGCGCGAGCTGATTCTGATGTTACACGTCAAATTCAAAGGCGATTTCGCCGCCGGCTGATGCGACCTCCTTTTGAGGCCCCAAAAGGAGGCAAAATGGCTCATGCAGCGGCACAGCCGGGCTCCGCCCGGTTCCCTGCGGTGCTCGCCTTTTCCGGCGGCCGGAGAACTCGCTCCAGTCGCTGATGCTCCTTGCGCTCAGACACCTCCGGCCCGATGGTCATGACAAGCGCCGGAAAAGACTCCGCTCCTCGGCTGCTTCGACGCAGAAGGGAGATCGCCGGACGGTGTGCCGAAGCTGACTCGGGATGATCCAGCAAATGCTCGAACCATGCGCCCTGCCGTCGACCGCGCCGAGTACCGCAGGGGCGAGCGGGGATTTCCGGTTCCGCATGTCTGAGCGAAGGGCGCGACAGCGACCGGAGCGAGTTCGGAACCGGCCGCTCGGATCGAGAAACGCAGGGGACCCGACGCGAAGCGTTGGGCGCCGACGCCGTGCAGCCCTTCTTGCTTACTTCTTGGGGCGCCGAGAAGTAAGTCGCCAAAAGCCGGCGCAGCCGGCGGCGAAACCGATTTCAGGGTATCCAGCCGGAACCCCAAAAGGAGGTCGCATCAGCCGGCGGAGCCGGCGGCGAAACCGCTTTTCGGTCAAGCTAGCGAAGCTCCATGACATTAGGTGCCACAGCGAGCGGCGTAACCGCTGGTGCCTTGAAAAGACGAATCACTCAACGCCGGGAAACAGAAAGCCGAAATCCCCTGTCAATATCCCTTCAACCGATGATGCGGAACGACGATCCAGAGTCCGATCGCCGCGATCAATCCGAACAACGAAACCCACCACATTTTCCGCCAGCCGGTCTCCATCGAGTCCAGGATCCGGAATTCCGAGAGGTAGATCGTCTCGCAGGCGCCGTTGCCGGTATCGGTGCGGGTCGTGCTGGTGCCGCGCATCGGGCCGCCGGGCTGGCCGTATTCCGACAGCCAGCCACGGAAGTGGATCTGGTCGCCGACGCGCAGGCGGCCGATCTCCTCGATCACCGCGGGCTCGTCGGTCACGAGATGATTGTTCGAGAGCTGGTCGCCGTTGAACCGCTCCCAGGCGGCGCGGTCCCGGGTGGAGTACATGCAGGTGAACTCCAGGTTCCAGAAATCGAAGGCGTTGAGGTCGATCTCACGCGCGTTTTCGCCCCAGACCACGCAGACGTCGGCAACGTTGATGTAGTCGTTCCAGCGCTCGTGGATGCCGATGCCGGGCTTGAAGCGCTTGAACGACACGACCAGCCCGGTCAGCTCGTATTCGTACAGCGGATTGATCTGATAATCGCGGCCGTGGGCCCGCGCAACGAACATCGGACGCGCAACCTCGAATTGCCGCGGCGGCTCGTCGATCGCGGGATCCAGCGGCATGTCCGCTGCGAATTCGTCGCCGTTCCACCAAGACAGCGCGAGGCCCGCCAGGCTGGCGATCATCAGACCGTAGATCAGTCTCGCCACGGCAGCCGGCACCTAGGGGGACAGGCGAGGATTCCGGCTCACTACAGCGTCTCGATGAAGCGATCGGCCTCTTCGATCGATGCGCGCATCGCCGCCAGCAGGCTCTCGGTTTCGGCCTCGATCTGGCCGAGCTCGCCGCGGATTGCATCGACCGCCAGCGAATTGAGGTTGTGCTTGAGGAACAGCACCTGGTCCTCGAAGGTCTGCAGCACCGGGTCGATGGTCCGCTCCGCCCGACGCATGGCCTGGATCATGCTGTCGTAGCGCGTGCGCGTCTGGTCCAGCAGGTCCCGGCTTCGCGCGCGAAGATCGGCGCGTGAATAACTTTCGAGCTCCTGCTCCCATTCCTCGAACAGGTCTTCGGCTACGCTTTCGACCGCCTCGATGCGCTCGGTGACCTCCTCGGCGCGATCGACGCTGCGCTCGTACTCGCGGTTCAGCCGGCGGTAGGCCCGCTCGAGATCGCCGCCATCGAACTCGACCACCGAGCGAAAGCGCTCCAGCGTGGTCTCGAACTGCTCGCCGGTCTCGTTCTGCGCTTCGCTGGCGGCCTCGACCCGGGCCTGCAGGATGCCGCGCTTTTCGATCCCGATCGCCTCCAGCGCTTCGTACTGGACCGTCTGGCAGCCAGCAATCAGGGCAACGGCTAAGGCGGCCAGCGCCGCGCGAATCATCATGGAGTGGTGCGTCATCGCTCGAACGACTCCTTCAGGTGCGAAACCGGAGTCGGCACTATAGCGCAGGCTCGAGCGCCGGCCGGCCCGTGAAAACAGGTCGCGGTTCCAGCAGGGCCGCCGAGGCAGCCGGCCTCGGCCCGCGCGGAGTCAATCCGGCTCGACGCTCTCCATCCCGTCGGCAAACAGCGCGACCCGATCCGTGTCGCTGTCGCTGTTGTTGCTGCCGACCAGCTCAAGCAGCCCGGCCGGGGTGGTCACGCTGGCGGTGTTGGTGATTGGATCAGTCCAGTCGGGCGGCACGCTGCCGGTCAGCGTGTAGACCACCGAGCCGCCGGCCGGCAGCGTGACCGTTTCGTCGATCTCGATCGACCCGCTGGCCGCGCCGCAAACGGCGCCGGCGAAGGCGGCACAGGTCCAGCTCACGGCGCCGATTTCCTTCGGCGGAAAATCGACCACCTGCGCGCCCTCCGCCGATGCCACGCCGAGGTTCTCGACCACCACCAGGTACTCGATCGGCCCGCCGGGCGGGGCGTAGAAGGCACCGGAGGTCTTGTCCACGGCCAAGTCCACGGCCGGGTATTCGGCGACGAAGATGTCCTGCACGCCGTTGGTGTCGCCGGGCACCAGGTTGCCTGCGGCGGTCCGGAAGACCGCCAGGTCGCCATTGGCGGAGAGGGCGCTGCCGTTGATCGAGGCGGTCAACGCATCGTGCTCGTCGCCGGCCTGATTCTCGCTGAGCCTCCGCGTGAGGCCCGCGACGCGATCGTGCAGGTAGACGTTGGTCACCGCGGAGGTCGGTGCGGTCACCAAGTTGGTCGCCGAGGACGAGAACACGACGACGCGACCGTCGGCGGAGGTGGACATGCCCCAGCCGCCGCCGCTGCCTCCGTTTCCCTCGTCGCCGGCCGAGCTCACGCTGACCCGTTCGGTCGTGCCGTTCAACCGGTCGTGAACGAACACGTCGCCGGCACCGTTCGTGTCGCCGGGCACCAGGTTGGTCGCGAGAGACGAGAACACGACGTAGCGACCGTCGGCGGAGATGCCGCCGGCGTTGCTCCCCTGGGGCCCGGTCGCCTGCTGGCCATTCGGGCCGACGCTGACCCGCTCGGTCATGCCGGTCTCGAGGTCGTGCACGAAGACATCGGTCAAGCCGTTGGTGTCGCCGGCGACCAGGTTGTCCGCCCGGGATTCGAACACGACGAAGCGCCCATCGGCCGAGATTTCGGGCCGCTCGCTGGATCCATTGGCCTCGGTGCCGTCCGACGCCACGCTAACGCGCAGCAGCGTGCCGGCCGAGCGATCGGCAACGAAGATGTCCTGGAACCCGTTGGTGTCCCCGGCAACCAGATTGGTGGCGAAGGACTCGAAGGCCACGCGAGACAGGTCGGCGGACCCCGTCGGTCGGCCACTGTAGTCGACCGCTTCACCGCCACCCAACGCCACGCTGATCCGCTCGTTGGTGCCGAGCTGGCGATCGCGCAGGTAGATATCGGCTTCGGCGGCGTTGCCTTCGGCGATCGCCAGCCCGTTGAGGTAACGGCCGATGGCCTGACGCTGGACCAAACCACCGGAGAGGCCGTGTTCACCGGCAATGTCATCGTCGTCCAAGGTGA
>CAYPZP010000195.1:0-5738 GCA_964415285.1 uncultured Halomonas sp.
CTCGAATTCCTGCGTCTGCTCGCCCTTCAGGTAGGCATCGAGGAAGGCGAACAGCTGGTCGTAGAGCGGGAACCAGGCGTTGCCCACGTTCAGGTCGCCGGCCATGTAGTCCTCGTGCCTGGGCAGGCGGTAGAAGGCGCAGTGCAGGTTGGGGCCGATGAGGACGTACTGGCCGTCGCGATCGGCTTGCGTGACGCCGTTTTTCCGGGCTTCGCGGTAGGCGGCCAGGTTCGGGCCCTGGCTGACGTCGAACCAGCTGTTGAACCAGAAGCCCGGCACGCCGATCTTCTCGTCGTCGTGCCAGAGGCCGCCTTCGAACCAGGCCGGGTCGGCCGGCGTGCGGCGCATCAGCTCGCGCATCGGTCCGTAGTTGGCGCCGGCCTCGTCCAGCCAGTCGATGGCCGGCAGCTTGCGCAGCTGCTCGACCCAGTCGACCTCCGGCATCTCCGGGGCCAGGTCGTAGAGCTTGCGGAAGCGGCGCAGATCCTCCTCGCTGGTACCCGGCGCGAAACGCGGGTAGACCTGCTGCTGCACGCTGTAGAGCCAGACCGAGAACAGCGTCTGGTGCACCCCGCCCTTGTACCAGTTGCCCTGCTCCATGAATTCGCCGACGCGGCCGATGCCGGCCCCGGCGGCCATCGGCACCATGGCCTTGTGGGCCGGGTGGTCCATGGCGGCCAGGGCCAGCTGCCATTCGGCCGACGACGAGCAGCCCAGCGTGCCGACCGCGCCGTTGGACCAGGGCTGGTCGACGAACCACTCCAGCGCGTCCCATCCGTCCGTGCGCGGATTGCCCAGGATCGCCCACTCGCCCTCGGAGTAGTAGCGCCCGCGCTCGTTCTGGATCGCGACCGCGTAGCCGCGCGACACGGCCTCGAAAGTCCACTGCAGCGTGGCGCCGCCGACCTCGTTGAAGTCGTAGGGGGTCTTGATGAACACCAGCGGCAGCGGTCCTTCGGCATCCTTCGGCCGGAAGATATCGGTCGCCAGTCGGACCCCGTCGCGCATGGGCACCATGACCATCGTGTCGGCATCGGCGATGCGCTCCAGGTCGTCGTAGGTGTGCTCCGTCGGCTGGGCGCTCAGCGGACCGGCCAGCGGCAGGAAGATCAGGGCGCAGAGCAGGATCAAGCGGATCATGGGCGGGCCTCCGGGTTGTTTTCGGTCATGCGCTGCGGGTTGCAGCGTTCCGTGCGGCGGGTGCGTAAGGGCAGTATAAGCACGTCATGATATGCCCGCACGATTCGACCGGGCTGGGCGTCCCTCCGTCGTGGCTCGCGTTTTTTCCGATTCCCTTGGAGACCGGTGGGCGCGTTCCGCT
The DNA here is from genome assembly GCA_964415285.1 of uncultured Halomonas sp. Classification (GTDB taxonomy): domain Bacteria; phylum Pseudomonadota; class Gammaproteobacteria; order Xanthomonadales; family Wenzhouxiangellaceae. The sequence continues at coordinate 1,322 of CAYPZP010000195.1, forward strand.
CGGATTTACAGGCACCGGGGATGGAACGGCCGTCCGACCCCGGTTCGATCAAGGCCCGGCCGATCAGGCGCTCATCAGGCGAGCCTCGTCCACCGGCTGCCAGCCGCCGAACAGCTGCTCCAGCCTGCGCGCCACGGCCAGGCAGCGATCTTCGCGCCAGGGTGCAGCCAGGATCTGGACACCGATCGGCAGGCCCTCGGGGCTGCTGCCGCAGCGCACGACGGCGCCGGGCCAGCCCAGGTCGTTGTAGAGATAGGTATAGGTGAACGAAGCGATCTTGTCGTCCGACTCGCCCGGTTTCATTGCCGGCTCGGCGTTGACCGGGCAGATGAGCACGTCATGGTCGTTCCAGAAGGCAAGCGTTTCGCTGCGAAAGCGGTCGCGCAACTCCAGCAGCCGCGTCAGTTCGCCGGACGGCAGTTCCGGCGCGGCCAGCATGCCCTCGAGCTGGATGCTCGGCGTCTCGGTACCGGCGGCGGCCAGCAGCCGGCGAATCCAGCCGGCGCCGTCACCGACCCACAGCGAGCCGATCGCCTCGTTGTAGGCGCGCAACCCGGCGGGAGTCGCCTCGGCCAACGCCAGGACGCCGGGCGCCAGGCCCTGCGCCGCGGCCTCGACGGTGGCCATGGTCTCCGGCGTCGGCGTGGCGATGCCGTTGTCGGCGTGCCAGGCCACGCGCAGCGCAGCGAGATCGACGTCGTCGGGACTTCCCAGCGACACCGGATGGATGTGGGGATCCACACCGTCCGGGCCGGCGATCAACGACAGCGCCGGAAACAGGTCCTCGACGCGACGCGCCAGCGGTCCGACCTGCGTCAGCGACTGGTGAAGCCCGTCGAAGCCGATCACGTGACCGGTACGCGGCACGCGGCCGGTGGTCGGCTTGATCCCGGCCAGGCCGCAGAAGTGGGCCGGCAACCGGATACTGCCGCCGGTGTCGGTACCGAGGTCCAGCGGCGATCCCGAGGCCGCGATGATCGCCGCCGCGCCGCCGCTGCTGCCGCCCGGCGAACGCGCCGGATCGTACGGGTTCCGGGTCGGACCGAACAAGGCGTTGTCGGTTTCGAAGGACAGCGTCAGCTCGGGCGTGTTGGTCTTGCCGAGCACGATCGCGCCGGCTGCCTGCAGTCGGGCGACCGCGGTGGCGGACTGCTCCGGGACATACCCGGCGCGGCCCTCGGTCCCGGCCGTCGATACGAGTCCCTCGGTGTCGTGGGAATCCTTGACCGTGATCGGCACGCCGTGCAGCGGCCCGAGCGATTTGCCGGCGGCTCGCGCACGGTCGGCCGCTCGGGCTCGCTCCATCGCGCGCGGGTCCAGTCGCACGACCGCGTTCAGCACCGGATTGACTGCCTCGATCCGGGCCAGGCAGGCGGATACCAACTGCTCCGAAGTGATGTCACCGGACCGGATCATCGCCGCCATGGAGGTTGCCGATCGGTCGATCAGGCGGCCGGAATCTGCGCCGGCGGTGATCTTCGAAACGGCTGCAGCAAGCGGCGCCAATCCGAACGCGGCGAACCCCGCGCAGGCGCCGCCCAGCAAACGTCGACGCGTCAATCCATTCATGTCAGTCCTCCCGGTCGATACCGGCGTGACCCGGAACCTCCTTCAGGCGAACGGTTCGAAGGAGCCGCTGGCTCCCGGCGGCTGGATCACCGAACAGAAGCGCCTCGGCAGCATAAGCCGCCGGAGGCTCGATTTCCAGCGGGAGACAACGCAGAAGCGGCACCGGAGACACCCGATTCGTAGAACCGGTCAGTCCACGCTCGGCGACCGTTGGCCGCCAGCCGGGTTGGGGAGATGCTGATCCGAAGAGCTAGGCACCAGCCCTTGCGGATGGACCGTAGCGAAAGCGCTGTAGCGAGGAGCAGGTCGTTTCAAGCCTCAAACCGTCGAATCACCGTCGTCGGCGTCGCGATCCGGCACTTCCGGCTCGGTCTTGCCGCGCCAACTGACCGAATCCTGCTCGACAGGACGCTCCTCGCCGGCCGGCCGGTCGTCGTCCGCGGGCGGCTGCCAGGCCGTGCCGTAGACGTGGATGTCGCGCTGCGGGAACCGAAGCGCCCACCGCCTTGAACTCGTCGGATCGCATCTGCACCGACGACCGGGATGCGGCCCGCCCGAGGCGGGCCGCTTACGGACTGACCCGAGCCGATCCCGGCGCTATTCCTCGCCTTGCCCGATCAGCACTTGATCTCGAGCGTCGCCTCGGCGAAGCCGCCCTGGCCGTCGCTGATCCGGTAGCGAATGCGGATCGGGTTGACGCCGTCCCAGTTGTTCGGGACGAAGCGAATCTTGTTGTCGCCGGTGATGGTGACCGAGCCGATGTCCGGATCGGGAAGATCCAGCACCTCGACGATGGTCAGCGGGTCGCCGTCCGGATCGCTGTCGTTGGCCAGCACGTCGGCAATCACCGTGAGCGTCGGGATCGTGACGACCAGGTCGTCCTCGGCGATCGGCGGATTGTTGGTCGAGGCCGCGGTAACCGTGATCGTGACCGTTGCAGTGGCCGTCGCCCCGTCCTGCTCGCGGATCGTGTAGTCGAAGCTGTCGGTGCCGACGAAGCCGCTGTTCGGTGTGTAGACGACGCTGTCGCCTTCGATGCTCGTGCTGCCGTTGGCCGCATCGCCGACCGCGATGATCGTCAGCGCCTGGCCGATCGCCGGGGTGTCGTTGTCGAGCACCGAAACGCTGACCGCCACGTCCTCGACCGTGGTCGCGCTGTCGTTGACGGCCGAGGGGGCCGGCGCGTCGAGTTCGACAGTAACGGTACCGGTCGCGCGGCCGCCTTCGGACTCGATTTCGTAGGTGAAGGTATCGGTTCCCGTGCCGAGCGCTACGGCCGTATAGCGAATCTGCTGGCCGACGATTTCGACCGTACCGAAGGCCGGTTCGCCGACGCTGATCAGCGTGATTGCATCGCCTTCCGGGTCCGTGTCGTTGGCCAGCACGTCGATGTCGACCGACTGCCCGACCGTCGCACTCGCCGAATCGGCGGCCGCCACGGGAGGCTGGTTGCTCACGGTGACCGTGACCTCACCGGTCGCTTCGGCGCCGGCGGTGTCGCGGATGGTGTAGGTGAACGTATCCGTGCCGCTGAATCCGGCGTTGGGCGCATAGCGCACGGTATCGCCGACGATACTCGTTGCCCCGCCGCCTGCGGCCGATACCGCGACCAGCTCGATCGCATCACCGTCCGGGTCCGAGTCGTTGGCCAGTACGTCGATCTGCACCGGCACGCCGGCGCCGGTCTCGGCGCTGTCGGGCTGCGCCACCGGCGCTTCGTTGGTGACTGAGACCGTGATCTCACCGGTCGCTTCGGCGCCGGCGGTGTCGCGGATGGTGTAGGTGAACGTATCCGTGCCGCTGAACCCGGCGTTCGGTTCATAGACCACCGCGTCGCCGTCGATGCGCGTTGAACCCGCGCTGCCGGCGGCTACCGAGACCAGCTCGATGGCGTCTCCGTCCGGATCCGAATCGTTGGCCAGCACGTCGATCCGCACCGGCACGCCGGCGCCGGTCTCGGCGCTGTCGGGCTGCGCCACCGGCGGCTGGTTGGCCACGGTGACCGTGACCTCACCGGTCGCTTCGGCGCCGGCGGTGTCGCGGATGGTGTAGGTGAACGTATCCGTGCCGCTGAACCCGGCGTTCGGTTCATAGACCACCGCGTCGCCGTCGATGCGCGTTGAACCCGCGCTGCCGGCGGCTACCGAGACCAGCTCGATGGCGTCTCCGTCCGGATCCGAATCGTTGGCCAGTACGTCGATCCGTACCGGCGTGGCGACCGACGTTTCGGCGCTGTCGGACTGCGCGACCGGCGCGTCGTTGGTGACCGCGACCGTGACTTCGCCGGTCGCCTCGGCGCCCGCGGTGTCGCGGATGGTGTAGGTAAAGGTATCGGTGCCGCTGAATCCCGCGTTCGGTTCGTAGACCACGGCATCGCCGACGATCGCGGTGGTGCCGTTGCCGGCCGCCGATACCGCGACCAGCTGGAACGCATCGCCATTCGGATCCGAGTCGTTGGTCAGCACGTCGATCTGCACCGACACGCCCGCCGGCGTCTCGGCGCTGTCCGGCTCCGCGACCGGCGCGTTGTTGGTGACCACCACGGTGACTTCCGACGTGGACTCGGCACCGCCGGCGTCGCGCACCGTGTAGGTGAAGGTATCGGTACCGCTGAAACCGCCGTTGGGCTCGTAGCGAATGCCGTCGCCGACGATGGCGGTCGTCCCGCCGCCGGCGGCCGACACCGCGATCAGCTCGAGTTCGTCGCCGTTGGGATCCGAATCGTTGGCCAATACGTCGATGACGACCGGCGTTCCGGCCGGGGTCTCGGCGCTGTCGGCCTGGAGCACCGGCGCGTCGTTGCTGACCGTGACCGTCACCATGGCGCTGGCGGTCTCGGTGCCGTCGG
>CAYPZP010000196.1:0-5729 GCA_964415285.1 uncultured Halomonas sp.
ATGCCGGGGGAAAGCACTTCGACATCGGCGGCGAAAACCGGACCGGTCGGTTGCGCGTCACGCTGCGAGGTCCGGGCCAGGGCCTCGCTCCGGACCTCGTTCCAGCGAATCGGCGCAGTCACCGACTCCTTGCCGTAGCGCTGACCAGCCTCGAACACGCCGTAGACCTCTTCCTTTCCGTGGAGATCGACCGACGTGACGGCCAGCGACCGGATATCGCCCGTGGAGACACCTGGCACGACATGCCGGTAAATGCCCGGCTGCGCCGGATCGAGGGTACCGGCCGGGATCGGATGCCTGGTCAACAGCTGCATTCCGGCGCCGCTGTCGGCCCAGAGATAAAAGCCGGCGTTTCGAGTCTCCGAGGCGGTGGTCCAGTCCACCTGCAGGCCTTCAGCGGTAACCTGCGAATGGAACGACGCGATGCTGACCGGCAGGCTGCTGTTGTCGATCGTATGGTCTTCGACTTCCCCGTCGGGCGCCGACCCGGTCGGAACGGCCTGCGTGCTGACCGACCAAACCGTGGTGATCCGGAACCGCGCGATGAAAGTGGCCGTCGTCGCGGCGAAATCATCGGGAATCACGAAATTCAGCGTGACCGAAGTGGCACCGGGCGAAACCGCCGCGCAGGCGAGCTCCTCATTGTTGTCCTGCCCGCCGTCGTCGCCGTCGTCGACCGCGTCCTGATTATCGAAATCGCCGTCGTTGTTAAAGTCGATCCAGCCGCAGGCCAGCGCCGCGGCACCAGTGTCGTTGGTGACGCTGAGATCGACGCTGTAGGTCTCGCCGGGCAAACAGGTCGAGTCCGCACCGCCGGGACATCCGGCCGGGAACGCGCTGACGCCGTCTTCGTCGTCGTAATCCGCCAGCGTGCCCGGTGATCCAGCCGATCCGGCCAGGTCGTCCTGGTCGGCGTTTCCGGCACTGGAAGGAACTCCGTCGGGTTCCGAATCGGGGCCGGTGCCGAAATGCAGCGCCCTGCCGTTGGGCTCGATCCGATGGCTGGGTCCATTGGAAGCCGCGAGCGTCGCGTAGCTGTCCGGCGCATCGCCGAAATCGACGCCCGGCGCCTCGCCGAACACGGTGATCACGGTGCCGCTGCCGTTGAGCGTGACGTCGATACCGATCACGTTCGTACTCTGGGCGAAATCCTTGAACGAGGCGAAGAAAACGCCGTTTTCGCCCTGCCCCGGAAAGTCGAGTAAATTCGTGAAATTCTTCGACTCCGAACCACCGCCGTCGAAACGCAGCGTGACCGATCCCTGCAGATCGTCGATGAACTTGAGCGCGCCGAATTCAACCGGCGCATCGAAGTCGAACGTGATCGTCGCGCCGGCGGCATCGTCATCCGGGTCGGTCGCGTCGCCGTTGGTGGATACGATCAGGCTGTTGCCCAGCGGCCGGCAGTTCTCCCCGGCGGTGCCCAGTGCGCCCTCTGCGCCGATTCCCGGAGTCGAGCCGATCCCCGCATTCGCCGAACAGTTCTGGCCACTGCTGTTGTTGGTTCCGTTCGGCGCGCCGAGATCGGTGTCGTTCCCGGTGGGGTTGGCGGTATCGAAGATCATCAATGGCCCGGTGCCGCCGACATGAGAGAGCACCATGCCGTCATCGCTATAGGGTTGATTGGCGCTATCGAAAATCTGTGTTTCCGCTGCCGTGGTCGCGGTGGGCAACGGAGTGCCCCCGAAAATTTCGTCGGTCTCCAGGCTCAGGGCAGCCGGGGTGGAGTGGATCTCGACGTTGTCGATGAAGAAGAACTCGCCCGTGTCCGTCGTTCCCGAGGCGATGCCGAAGCGAATCGCCGTATTGGCGCTGATAAATTCGCTGATATCCAGCGTCATGGTGCGGCTGGTGGCACCGGCAAACGGTAATTGCCCATTGAACTGGCGGATCTCGGTCCACGTCGTACCGCCATCGTCGCTGGCGAAAACCTCGAATATGTCGGTGACCTCGAGGTTGCTGCTATGTGCGATGTCGAAGAACAGCAACAACCCGGCCTCGACCGCCAGATCACTGGCGTCCAGCTCGCGGAACACGAAGCCGTTGCTGCTGCCATCGCCATCGAAGCGGATCTGCTGGCCGAGGATCTGAATATCGCCGGCAGTCGGTGAGCCTCCGCCGTCGCCGGACTCGGTCCAGTTCCCGCTCCACCCGGCGCCACCGGTGTAATCGCCGGGAGAAGAAAAGTCGTCGCTGGCTTCCAGCGTGGCGGCATGCGCCGGCATCAATGTGCTTGCCGCGACCAGTGAGAGGCAGGCAAGAAATTTCTTGGATGCGACGATCAAGGTTGCTGCAGGGGCAGGCATCATTTTCCGGGCTCCAGGCTTGACTTCTTTTCCTAGCGGACTTCATCGAAGCGACCCAACCCCTCACGGGAATTCGATCGCCTGCGCGTATTCGGCCAACGGAAAACACAGGCCTGTGCCAAGCGCTGTCCATGCAAGGGGTCGGTCTTTACACGACCCGTCGCTCTTTCATGACTGCCGGCTCCGATGACGAGTGATGCGATGAAACGCATCCACCGTCGCTCGGTACAGACTCGCTCCTCATACCCCTGAACTGCCCCTCTACGAGACGCGAAATCCCTCGTCTGACGAATCGACCGGGTTTCCGTCTATCTCGAACGAGCGGAATTGTATTTCCAATCACATAAAAAAACAACAACCGTGATGGAAGTCGCATCTTGGCGTGCATGATGCGAGCGAGCGAAGCGGCAAGATCCACCCAAGCAAAGAACTGCCACACCAACTCGACTCCCCGTCATCCCGGAATTGCGCAGCGATCGCCGGGATCTCGAGACCCGGCGCCATCCCGTCGAGATTTCGGATCAAGGCCGGAATGACAACTCGATGCGCTCGGATCGCCGGCGCGAATTCGTGCCGCCCACGGAATTCAACACCAACGGCCCGCACCGAACTTCATCCTGTGGGAGCGGCGAATTCGCCGCGATCAGCCCGAACCCGGCAACCCCGACTTGTCTTCCCTGACCCTCGAACCTGCTCCGGGTATTCTGCCTAGTCGTTCTCCCCCGGCGCTCGAATCGCACCCACGATCCACTGCACGCCGAACCCGACACCGGAGCCCAGCGCCGCCCCCAGCGCGCAGGCACCGACATCCAGCCACAGGAACGAGCGTACCGGGACCGGAATCTGGACCAGTTCGACGGCCAGCCCAAGCATCGCAAGGCCCACCGCGATGCCGGCGCTCCGCCGGAAATCGGCGCGCAACGCCAACACCACCAGGAGCGCGAGAACGCCGTAGCCGAACAGGTGCTTCAGCGGCGGCGACAGCGGAACCTCGAGCAACGGAATCCCGCCCGGCAGCAAGGATCCGAGCAGCACGAGGGCAAGAAAAACCCCCGAGCCAGCCCAAAGCAGTCCATGGAACATCACCGAGCACCTCGACACCGCGGAAGCGTTGAGCATAGCCAAGATCGGGCACGAATAAGGGTGTCGAAGCGCCCTTGATGAATCCTTCAGCAAGGGAAACTCGCGGCGAGTCGCCTCACTCGGCAAATCGCTCGACTCGTCGGCGGGAAGTCGCGCCTCCCGCAGAATCCAACACCAAGGAGCCGAACAGAGCTTCGCCTGTGGGAGCGGCGATCTGGTCGCGACAACCCGTAGCCCGGGTAAGCACAGCGCACCCGGCGAATGCCCTGAGAACTCGATCAGACAATCCCGGCTGCGGCCTCTAGCCTTACCCGGGCTACCCGCTGGATTTCCTGTAGGAGCGAACTCCGATTCGCGATCGACCGCAACGAAATCGCCTATTTGCCTGCAACGCAGGCACCCACACCAGAACCAAACGCCGACCGAGGTTCCGCTCTTGATTGCTGAAAACTTCAACCTGAAAACTGAAAACTGGTCTTCCCCAACGAACAACGAACTAGCGAACTGACGAACAACGAAGGAACCTCACCCCGCTACACTGCAACCGACTCCGCATAGAACGTCCCGCCTTGGCCGAACACGCGCGCCCCGATCCTGCCCGTCCGCTTCGCTTCAGCCTGGCGCTGGTCCGTCCGTGGCGCTGGCTGCTGATGGGCCTCGCGGTCCTGCTGCTGATCGAGACTGCCGCGGCGCTGACGCTGCCGCTGCTGGGCGGCCGATTCGCCGGGGCGCTGCTCGACGACGGCGACACGACGCGGCTGCCGTGGCTGGGCGCGGCCATCGTCGCCGTGCTGCTGGTCCAGCTGGGTCTGCGGATCGTCGGACAGCTCGGCATGGCGCGCATCGGCGACGAGATTCTGCTCGACCTGCGCCAACGCACCTTCGACCACCTGCAGCGCCTGCCCATCCGCCACCACGACCACGCCAAGCGCGGCGACACGCTGTCGCTCTTGACGACCGACGCGCAGACGATTTCAGCGTTCCTGTCGAGCGCCCTGCCCGGCCTGCTGCCGATGCTGCTGACCGTGATCGGCGCGCTGGGCGCGCTGGCGTGGATGCGCCCGGGCCTGGCGGCGCTGATCGTGCTGGTGATCGTACCCAGCGTGGTCGGCCTGCGCTTCTGGATGCGCGCCATCCACCGCCTCGCCCGCGCCTGGTTCGACACGCAGTCGCAGACCGTCAGCGTCGCCGAGCAGGCGATCGAGCTGCTGCCGGTGATCAAGGCCGAGGCGCGTGAACACGAGCAGCTCGACCTGTACCGCGCAAGCGCCGTCGAAGCGCTCGGCAGGGCGCGCGCGCTGCGCCGGGTCCTGACGCCGCTGCAGCCGATCATCCAGCTGGCCGCGCTCACCGGCATCATCGCGCTGCTGCTGTTTGCGGCCGGCCCCTGGAGCCCGCAGCCGGCCGCGCCCGAAGAACTGGTCACGCTGCTGCTCTACGGCGTGCTGGTGGCCCGGCCGCTGTCGAACCTGGCCAGCCTGGCCGGCCGCGCCTCGAGCACGCACGGCGCGCTGTCGCGAATCCTGGAGACGCTGGCCGAAGCGCCGGAAACTCGAGGCGGCAGCCAGCGGCCGCCGGAGCGGCTGAAGCAGGGCATCCGGTTCGAGAACGTCACCTTCGGCTACGACCCGGATCGCCCGATTCTCGAAAACTTCGACCTGACCATCGGCGCCGGCGAACGGATCGCCCTGACCGGCCCGAACGGCGCCGGCAAGACCACGCTGATCTGGCTGCTGATGCGTTTCTACCGGCCGGACGCCGGACGCATCACGCTCGACGGCACCGACCTGGCCGAGTTCGACCTGCAAGCGCTGCGCCGATCGATCGCGCTGGTGCCGCAGAAGGTCTGGCTGTTCCAGGGCACGATCGCCGACAACATCCGCCTCGGCGCCCCGGACGCCGACATGGACCGCGTGCGCCAAGCCGCCCTGCTGGCCGGCGCGGCCGACTTCATCGAGAACATGGACGCCGGCTACGGCAGCGAGCTGGGCCCGCGCGGCGCCAGAATATCCGGCGGCCAACAGCAGCGCCTCGCGCTCGCCCGCGCCCTGCTCCGCCCGACCCCGATCCTGGTGCTCGACGAGCCGACCGCGATGTTCGATGAGGAAGGCGAGAAAAGCCTCGTCGAACGCATCCAGCCCGCCGTGCAGGACCGCACCGTCATCATGATCACCCACCGCCCCGCCCTGCTCCAGCTCGCCGACCGCCGAATCGACTTCACCGGAAACCACGCGATCTCGTAGGAGCGATCTCCCGATCGCGATCACCCAAGATTCAGCATCGCGGCACCCCTTGATTCTTGTGTCGTAGGTCGCGCAGCTCGACCAGAACCAGGTGACC
>CAYPZP010000197.1:0-5691 GCA_964415285.1 uncultured Halomonas sp.
GGAGCAGGCTGGTTTTTAGGCAGCCAGTGCGTAGTTGTCGTCGTTGGCAACTAACAGTTTGCAGCCAGGTTTTACGAGGGTTGCTGCCTCCTCGGCATGCCCCAGGGTACGTCCGATCCACGTCGAAGCCAGAACGCCCCCGATCGAGAAAGCTTTGAAAACTACTGCGCGGTCACTTGGCGGCGTCCGGCGGTGCTCGAAATCCTGATGTACTTGTTTTTGCACACTGCGGACCTTGCGCTCCGGCGGCCACCGCCTGGAGACCGCTCGCTACGTTTCATCGCTTCCTCGATAGTGTACGACGGATTCGGGTGCAAAAAGTTCCGGAATGGTCATCCGGACGAGATCCTTGCAGGTTCGTTTACCGCTGCTTGAGGATCCGGCCCTTCTGGCGTTCCCAGTCGCGGTCCTTCTCGGTGCGGCGCTTGTCGTGCTGCTTCTTGCCCTTGGCCAGCGCGATCTCGACCTTGACCTTGCCCTTTTTCCAGTACATCGCCGTGGGCACCAGCGCATAGCCCTTGCGCTCGACCTGGCCGATCAGGCTGTCGAGTTCCCGCTTGTGCAGCAGCAGGCGCCGGGTGCGCATCGGATCGGCATCGACGTGGGTGGAAGCCGAGGTCAGCGGCTGGATGACGCACCCGAACAGGAAGGCTTCGCCGCGCCGCAGCAGGACGTGGCTCTCGGAGAAATTGATGTTTCCCGCGCGCAGGGCCTTGACTTCCCAGCCGAGCAGTGAAATGCCGGCTTCGAAGCGCTCCTCGAGGTGATACTCGAAGCGGGCGCGTTTGTTCAGCGCGATGGTGGAAGATTCCGAACCCACGGTCGGATGCCCTTATGGAAGAACGCGAAGGATCGACCAGTCTATCGCATCGGGTATCATGCCGCACCATGCCGGAAGTCCACCGATCCGCCCTCGTTCCGTTCACGCCGAAGCAGATGTTCAATCTCGTGAAGGACTTCGAACGCTATCCGGAGTTCCTGTCCTGGATCGTCGATACCGAGCGCTACGAGGAATCCGAAACCCATCAATATGCGGCGCTGCTGGTGTCGATCGCGGGGATCACGCGTAAGGTCGCGACGCGCAACGATCTGGTGCCGGGCGAGTTGCTGCGCCTCAACCTCGCGGAGGGGCCCTTCAAGCGGTTCACCGGAGAATGGCGATTCGGCGATCTCGGCGTCGGCTGCCGGGTGGAGCTCTCGCTGGGGTTCGAGTTCGACAACCCGATGCTGGTCGCGGCGTTCAGTCGCGGTTTCGTCAGCGTCGCCAACCGCATGGTCGACGATTTCTGCCGGCGTGCGGAATACCTTTACGCCAATGACTGATGGCGCGAATCTGCGCATCGAGGTCGTGGTTGCGTGGCCGGAGCTTCAGGTGGTCGTGGCGCTGGACCTGCCCGAGGGCGCGACCGTCGCCGATGCAATCGATCGTTCGGGCCTGCAGCAGCGTTTCCCGGACCTGAGGATCGATCCTTCCCGGGTCGGCGTGTTCTCCGAACCCTGTTCGATGCAGCACCTCGTTCGAGACGGGGACCGGGTCGAGATCTATCGGCCGCTGAAGCTCGATCCCAAGGAGGCGCGCAGGCGAGCCGCCGAAGCCCGCGGCAGCGGGAAGTAGGTCCTCAGCCGCCGTCCGGGTTATCCGGAGAAGGAATCGGGTCGTCGTTGTCGGAGCGAGGCAATACCGGCTGGTTGGTGTTGGGATCGATGATGTCCAGGTTCTCGATCTCGGTGGCGGCCATCTGCGCGTTTTCGAGATAGCTGCCCTCGAAGTTCTCGACCTGTCCGTCTTCGAAGAAGATGGTCAGCGTTCGGCGTTCGGCTTCGCCGCCGCGGGGCGCGAACGAGTTGATGTAGTCCCAACGGTCGGCATGGAACGGGCTGGTCACTGCCGGCGATCCCAGCAGGACCTGGACCTGGCGCTTGGACATGCCTTTTTCCAGCCGCTTGATGTCGTCGCGGTCCAGCACGTTGCCTTGCTGGATGTTCTGCTTGTGCACGACGGTGCAGCCACCGGCCAGCAACGTCAGGCAAATCACCAGGACGGTTGTGAGAGTGAGCGGGGGAGTCTTCATCATCGGCGGCAATGATACAATAGGAGACTGTGGAATCGGTGTCGATCTCATGTCCGAAGAAACCCGTGAACTGCGCAAAGCCGGCCTGAAGGTCACATTGCCGCGTCTGCGCATCCTGCAGCTGCTGGATGCGGCGACCCAGAAGCACGTGACCGCTGACGATGTCCACCGGCTATTGATCGATCAAGGGGAGGACATCGGACTCGCCACGGTGTATCGGGTGCTGAACCAGTTCGAGTCCGCCGGCCTGGTCCGGAAGCACATGTTCGACGACGGTTCCGGTCGGGCGCCCCAGGCTTGCTACGAGCTCGAAGAGGGCGATCATCACGATCACATGGTCGACCTCGAAAGCGGCGAAGTCGTCGAGTTCTTCGACGAGGAAATCGAGCGGCTCCAGGAACAGATCGCCGAGAAACACGGTTACGAGATCATCGACCACTCCCTGGTGCTCTACGTTCGCAAGGCTGCGCGCAGTTCGACCGGCTAGTCACCGGGCGGCCCGATCACCCGCCGGACGCGTTGGGCCGATTCGTTTCGCCTGCGTCCTCTCCACCTTGAATCGTTCCGGGGTTTTTCATCGCGGGATGGATGCGGCCGGCGACCGGCGCTCGACCGGTTTGCGTGCCGATCACGGCTGCGCCGAAGCCAGCATGGCGCGCGCATGATCGCGGCCGGTCTCGGCGTCGGCCGCCCCCAGCATGCGCGCCAGTTCCACTACTCGCTGCTCATCGTCGAGTCGCTGCACAGCGACCCGGGTCGATCCCTTGCCGGGCTGCTTGACGACGCGGAATTGCTGGTCCGCGCAGGCCGCGACCTGGGCCAGATGGGTGACGCAGAACGCCTGTCCTCCGGCGCTGGCGCGCCTGAGGAAGCGGCCGACCGCGTGCGCGGTCTCGCCGCCGACGCCGGCGTCGATTTCGTCGAAGATCCGCACGCGACCGCCGGCCTCCTCGCCGGCGGCGATGATCAAGGCCAGGCTGAATCGGGACAATTCACCGCCCGAAGCCACGCGCTTCAGCGGCGCGGCCGATTGACCCGGGTTGGCGCTGAACAGGATCTCGACGTCGTCGGCCCCGCTGGGCGAAACCGGCTTTTCGGTATCGAGATCGACGCGGAAGTCGACGCGGGCGTCGGCCATGCCCAGTTGGGCAAGCGCTTCGGCGATCCTTGAAATGAGCGTTTCTGACGCCTGCTCGCGCGCCCTGGAAAGCGCTTTGCAGGCTTTCTGCCAGCGGGCCAGCGCGGACGCCAGGGACTGCTCGGCCTCGGCGCGGATATTCTCGAACTGCGACAGTCGCTCCAGCCGGTGTCGAAGTGCCCGGTGGGTTTCGGGAATCTCCGAGGGTTCGACGCCGTGTTTCCTCGCCAGCGCGATCGTCCGCGACATCCGTTGCTCGACCCGCTCCAGCGCCTCGGGGTCCGACTCCAGGTGTTCGCCGAGGCGCTGTATCGCCGCCGATGCCTCGTCGAGATTGACGCGCGCGGTCTCCAGCATTTCCAGTATTTCGGCAAGAGCCGACTCACGATCCGCCAGCGGTTCCAGCGCGCGGTGGGCGCGCCGGCACGAGACGATCGCGGCGCCGTGGTCGGCATCCAGCGCGTCGATCGCTTCGGCGTAGGCACGCTGCAGTTCATCGACCGAGGCCAGCCGCCGCTGGCGCGCATCGAGCTGCTCGAACTCGCCGGGCTCCAGCGCCAGTTCGTCGAGCTCGGTCAACTGGTAGCGGAGGAACTCGACGTCTTCTTGCGAACCCGACTCCTGCAGCAGTCGATCCAGGTCCCGGCGGCACTGCGCGTGTTCGCCGGCGGCATCCGAAACCCCCTGCAGGATTCCGGGGTCGACGTGACGATCCAGCCATTCGCGCTGGCGCGCCGGCGACGTCAGCCGTTGATGCTCGTTCTGCCCGTGAATCTCAACCAGCAGCGATCCGATCTCGCGGAGCTGGCCGATTGCCGCGGGCTGGCCATTGATCCAGGCGCGCGATGCGCCGCTGGCAGGAATCACGCGGCGCAGGACCAGCATCTCGTCTTCGAGCGCTTGCTCGGCCAACCAGCGCTGGGCCGGATGCTCGCGCGGCAGTTCGAAGCTGGCAGTCAGCTCGGCCCGCTCGGCGCCTTCGGCCGCGAGGTTGGCGTCGGCGCGGTCGCCGAGCAGTTGCGCCAGCGCATCGATCAGGATCGATTTGCCGGTCCCGGTTTCTCCGGTGATGGCGCCGAATCCCTCGCCGAACTCCAGTTCCAGCGCATCGATGATGGTGAAGTTCCGAATCGCCAGCGAGCGAAGCATCGTTCTGTTCCCGTGCGTGGTGGGGCCGCCAGCGAGCCCCGCGGCATTCGTTCCGGCGCGCCTATTGTATCGGTTGCATTCGTCTCGACCGGGCCCCATGTTGCGACGCATCGGCACACGCAATCCCGGGCCGGCGTTCCCGCGTCAGGCCCTGCAAGGAGCAGGATGCAGCATGAACGACAACGGAGAAAAACGGCCCGCTGACGCCGGGCGACCCGACGAGGGTGAATCGGACCGCCACGACGCGCACGACGATTCGCTGCGCGATCCGGCATCGGCCGGGCCGGAGCCGGCCCGGGGGGCGGGCGATCCGAACCCGGATCCGGAACCCGGCGGCGATGAGACCGACGCCGGCCATCGCGGCGGCAACGATCAGGACAACGATCAAGACGAAGCCGCGAAGCTGCGCGAGGCCATGCTTCGATTGAAGGCCGAGATGGACAATCGTGAGAAGCGCCTGGAGCGGGAAATGATCAAGACCCGCAAGTTCGCCGTCGAGCGCCTGGTCGGCGATTTGATTCCGGTGCTCGATTCCATGGATCAGGCGCTGGCCTCGGCCGAAGGCGCCGGCACCGAAGGGCTGCAGCTCACGCGCAAGCAGGCGCTGCAGGTGCTCGCGGGTCACGGGCTGGAAGTGCTCGATCCGCTCGGCGAGCGGTTCGACCCGACCTGGCACGAGGCGATCGCGACGCAGCCCAGCGAATCGGATGCCGACGACACCGTGCTGCAGGTCCTGCAGAAGGGTTATCGGCTCAACGAGCGCCTGGTGCGACCGGCGCGCGTGATCGTGGCCAAGGGCCCGTGATCGGCCGCCATCAGGCGCCATCGGGCGGCCGGAAAGGCCCGCGGGATTTGAAATCGCGGGTAGCCAGCCCCACTAGACGAGTAAGTTGGCGGGAGACGATCCCGCAGGATTCAGATTCGAAGATAACGAAGGACGGGATTCGACAGCTATGAGCAAGATTATCGGAATAGACCTGGGGACCACGAACTCGTGTGTCGCGGTCATGGAAGGCGGCAAGACGCGCGTGATCGAGAACGCCGAAGGCGATCGGACGACGCCTTCGATCGTGGCGTTCACCAAGGACGACGAGGTGCTGGTCGGCCAGCCCGCGAAGCGCCAGGCCGTGACCAACCCGGACCGCACGCTGTACGCGGTCAAGCGGCTGATCGGACGCAAGTACGCCGAAGACGTCGTGCAGAAGGACAAGGACATCGTCGGCTACAAGATCATCGAGGCCGATAACGGCGATGCGTGGGTCGAAGTCGACGGCAAGAAGATGGCGCCGCCTGAAGTTTCGGCGCGCGTGCTGATGAAGATGAAGAAGACGG
>CAYPZP010000198.1:0-5688 GCA_964415285.1 uncultured Halomonas sp.
CCGAACGCGAATTCCCGGCCGGCGCGATCGGCCATCTTCAGCAGCAATGGTCCGAAATCTTCCCAGCGCCCGGTTTCCTGCCACAGCTCGGCCGGCTGCACCGACGGCATCAGCATTTCCAGGCAGCCGGCGGCATCCATTTCCTCGCGCACGATGCGCTCGACTCGCTTGAGCACGCGCAGGCCCAGCGGCGTCCAGGTGTAGATCCCGGCGGTGAGCTTTCGGATCATGCCCGCACGCAGCATCAGCCGATGGCTGGCGATTTCGGCGTCGGCGGGAACCTCGCGCAGTGTCGCGAGGTGAAAGGCGCTGGATTTCATCGGCTCTGGATGCGGCTTGGGTGGCAAGCCAGCAAGTCTACCCAACTACGGCCGCGATTGCCGGACGCGGCGGGGTTGGAACGTCCGGTTTCGGGTGCGTCGAGCAGCCCGAGCTTCATGATGTCGGCTGAACCGGCGCAAACCCCGGCTCAGCCGGGCGGGGCATCCTCGCCGTCGCACCACTCCTCGAGCAGGGCGCGATTTTCCTCGATCAGGTCCTGCTGCTCATCGGCATCGATGAAACGATCGTTGCCCTGGTCGTCCTCGATGACGATCCGGCGGTTGCTCTGGAGCCAGAACAGGTTTTCGCGCGCTTCGGTGCAGCGCGCTTCGACCAAGGCCGGATCGGGCTGTCCCTCGCGCGGCGCCCTGGAATCCGGCTCCGGTTGCGCCGGGGCTGATGCCTCGTCACCCAGGGGTTCCAGGCGGGTCGTCGAAACCACGTTGCCGCTGGTGTCGATGGACTCGTAATCGCGGTCCGGCGGTGGCTCGGCCGTGAAATGGACCGTGCCGTTGTCGTCGGTCCACTTATAGTAGGTCTGTCCGTGAGCCGAATCGATCCCGGCCAGCAGCAGACAGCAGACCATTGCAGCGACAGTCGTTTGCAGGGATTTCACGGTCGTCACCTCCGGATTCGCCCAAGCGGCGGATGCATGCGTCGGTCGCTCGGTTTACGATACGCGCTCCGAGACCGGCGCTCGATGTTGAAACCAAAGGATAGCACCGACTTGCCTGAAGACGAAGCCAACTCCCGACGACCGCTGGCACGCGGCGCTTACCTGTTGCCCAATGCGCTGACCACGGCGGCCTTGCTGGCAGGTTTCTATGCCATTGTCGCCGGCGTGCAGGGCGATACCGTGGCCGCCTGTGTGGCCGTGGTGATCGCCGGGCTGCTCGACGGCATCGACGGGCGCGTGGCGCGCTTGACCGGCACCCAGTCCGAGTTCGGAGTGCAGTACGACAGCCTCTCCGACATGGTGTCGTTCGGCATTGCGCCGGCGGTGCTGGTCTGGGCCTGGTCGTTGTCATCGGTGGAAATGGCCGGGCCGATCGGCGCCAAGATCGGCTGGTTGAGCGCATTTTTCTACAGCGCCTGCGCCGCGCTTCGGTTGGCGCGGTTCAACACCCAGGCCGGCGTCGCCGACAAGCGCTATTTCCAGGGGCTGGCCAGCCCGGCCGCCGCCGGAACCCTGGTCTCGACGATCTGGTTCTGCGAAAGCCGCGGCATCGGGCCGGAGTCGGTCGGTTGGCCGATGCTGGTGCTGACCGTGATCCTGGGAGCGTTGATGGTGTCGCGACTGCGCTACTTCAGCTTCAAGGGCGGTTCGGCCCGCGAGCGCGAGCGTGTGCCGATCGCCTGGATCTTCGTGCTGCTGGTCGTGATCGTGCTGCTGGCCATCGACCTGCCGGCCGTGCTGTTCACGATCGGCGTGCTGTATGTTTCCTCGGGGCTGGTCATGACCGTGCAGGGTCGCTACGCGCAGCGCCGCAAGCGCCGACGGGATTCGGACTGATGCGCTACGAATCGGTCCGCAGGCTCGACGCGATGGGCGTGCCGGTGTGGCGATCGCGACGGCGGCGGTCGGCCGAGTCGACGGCGCGGCACGGGCGGATTCGGCTGGAAGCCGGCTCCGGCCGCTGGCTGCTGGTTGTCGACGAAGTCGAGCGGGCCGAATACCAGACGCTGCTGGCCGACCTGCTGGCAACGCTGGGGCCGGCCGAATGCCGATTCGGCACCTGGTCGGACTCGCCGGATTCGGGCGTCGCCGCCGAAGACTGGGACGCTCACGGCATCGAGCACGTGCTCGTTGCCGGCGCGCACCGAGGCGCGCCGGAGGATTGCCTGGTCATCGAGTCGCTGGCCGAACTGGCGGCCTCGGCGAAAGCTCGCCGCAGCCTGTGGCAGCGCGTTCGAGAGCGACTCGGCCGCTGACCATGGTTGCGGTTCTCGAGCGCAGCTACCGGATTCGTCCGATGCGCCGCGGCGACATCGAGGCGGTGTGCGAAATCGAGCAGCGTTCCTACCCATTTCCCTGGAGCAAGGGGATCTTTTCGGACTGTCTGCGCATCGGCTACTGCTGCCGCGTCGCCGAATTCGCCGGCGTGGTCGGCGGCTACGCGATCCTGTCGACGGGCGCCGGCGAGTCGCACCTGCTGAATCTCTGCGTGGCGCCCGATCATCGGCGCCGTGGCCTGGGTCAGTTGATGCTCGACGGATTGCTGGTCGATGCCCGCCTGCTCGGTGCCGGGCGCATGTTTCTCGAAGTCCGGCCCTCGAATCGGCCCGCCACGGTGCTGTACGGCAACAACGGATTCCGGGTCATCGGCAGGCGACCCGACTATTACCCGGCCGAGACCGGTCGCGAAGACGCACTGGTCATGGTGCGCCACCTGGACGACGACGATGAATGATGCAATCCGCGTTGCCGCCGCGCAGATCGCGCCGGTGTGGCTGAGCCGGGACGCGACGCTGTCGCGGGTGACCGAGTGCATCGATCGGGCCGCTGACCAGGGCGCCAAGCTGGTCGCGTTCGGCGAATGCCTGGTGCCCGGCTATCCTTGGTGGATCGAGCGCACCGACGGCGTGCGCTTCGACTCCGACGTGCAGAAGACGCTGTTCGCGCACTACGTCGACCAGGCCGTCGATCTCGACGCCGGCCACCTGGACCCGGTGCTCGATGCGGCCAGGCGTGGCGCCATCGGCGTGGTGCTCGGCATTCTCGAGCGCCCGGCCGCGCGCGGTGAGAGCGTCTACGCCAGCGCCGTGTCGATCGGCGCCGACGGAAGCATCCGCGCGGTGCAGCGCAAGCTGATGCCGACCTGGGAAGAGCGCCTGGTCTGGGCCATCGGCGATGGGCACGGGCTTCGCACCTGGCGGCTCGGGCCGTTCACGGTCGGGGCGCTGAATTGCTGGGAAAACTGGATGCCGCTGGCGCGCGCGAGTCTGCAGGCCCAGGGCGAGGACCTGCACGTTGCGATCTGGCCGGGAAACGCCCGGAACACCGCCGAGCTCACGCGCTTCATGGCGCTCGAGGGCCGGAGTTTCGTACTCTCGGTCTCCGGCCTGATGCGCGCGCAGGATCTGCCCGACGGGCTGCCATGCGCCGAGGCGTTGCGGCGAGCCGCCGCCGACATGCCGTGGGCCGCCGGCGGCTCATGCGTCGCCGGCCCCGACGGCGAGTGGCTGCTCGAGCCCGTCGAAAACGAAGACGGCGTGTTCATCGTCGAAATCGATCAACAGGCGGTGCGGCGCGCGCGCCACAATTTCGATCCCGCCGGTCATTACTCGCGGCCCGACGTGTTCCGGTTGTCGGTCGATCGAACCCGCCAGCGCCTGGCACGGTTCGACGACGAATAGCGCCCGGCGCCGCCGCTCGCGCTACCATCCGGGTTGAACCCGGAACTTCAGAGGGCATCGTGATGAAATCGCTCGGACTACTTCTTTCGCTGCTGCTCGGGCTCGCGGCCGGCGCGCAGGCCGGTCCGTTGCCCGAGGCGCCGTACGTGTCCACCAGCGCCGCGGCGATGGCCGAACAGGCGCCCGACTACGCCGTGCTCGATATGCGGTTCCGCACCGTCGACGAGACCGCCGAGGCGGCGCGTTCGGCGACCGAGCAGGCGCAGCGCGCTTTGCTCGGCGTGCTCGAAGGCCATGCCGAGGCGATTCGCGACCGGCGCGTCGAGTCGCTGACCTTCGGCGAAGCGCGCGACTACGATCCGCGCCAGCAGCGGCAGGTACGCACCGGTTTCTACGGTCGGTTCTCGGTGGTGCTGGAGGTCGATGAACTGGAAGGCTTGAGCGATCTGCACCACGCGCTGGCCGGGCTCGAATGGGAGTCGCTGGGCAATCCGGAATTCCGGGTCGACGACCCGGACGCGCTCGAGCAGCGGGCGCGGGAAAGGGCGCTGGAGGCCGCGCGCGACCGGGCTCGAAGCCTGGCCGAGGCCGCTGGCGCATCGCTGGGACCGGTCTGGGGCGTGATCCACGAGCCGATGCACGAATTGGCGGGGCGCTTTTCGGGGGCCGTCTCCGCACCGACGATGTCGCGCGCCGCGCTCGAGGCCGCAGATTCCGGTTTCGCGCTGCCGCTCGAACCGATGCCGGTGCGCGTCGAAGCGCGCGTCGGCGTGGTCTATTCGCTCCGGCCGGCCGAGGCGCCGTAACCGCGCGGGCTGACTATCCGGCGCCCAGGCGCTCGAGCTTGCCGATCTGCTGTTCGAGTTCGTCGACCGCGCTCCGGTGCTGGGCCAGGCGCTGGCGTTCCTTGTCGACGACTGCTTCGGGCGCGTTGGCGACGAAGCGCTCGTTGGCCAGCTTTTTCTCGGCCTGGGCCAGGCCGTTGCGCTCGCGCTCGAGTTGCTTGGTCAGCCGGGCCAGCTCCTCGCCGAGATCGACGACGCCGGCCAGTGGAATCAGCAGCCGCATGTCGCCGGCCAGCTGCACGGCGCAGTCGCCGGAGTCGCGATCGTCGTCGACCCGTTCGATCGACTCCAGCCGCGCCAGTCGCTTGACCAGCGCGCCGAACCGGTCGAGGCGCTCTGCGTCTTCTGAGCCTGCGCGCTGCACCAGCAGCGGCATCGGCTTGCCGGGCGCCAGGTTGAGCTCGGTGCGCGCCGAGCGAACGGCGGTGATCACGCCCTTGAGCCAGCCGGCGTCGGCCTCGGCCTCGGGGTCGGGGGCATCGGCCGAAGGCCAACCGGCCGTGGCCAGGAACTCGGCGTCCAGGTCCAGCGGACGACGCAGCCGCTGCCAGATTTCCTCGGTCACGAACGGCACGAACGGATGCAGCAGCCGGAGAATCGCATCCAGCACTTCGGCCAGCGTGCGCCGGGTCGAGGCGCGCACCGCGTCCTCGGCGTCGTCGGCCAGCGCCGGCTTGGCCAGTTCCAGGTACCAGTCGCAGAACTCGCGCCAGACGAAGTCGTATAGCGCGCTGCTGGCCAGGTCGAAGCGGTAGTCGGCCAGCGCCGCGTCGACCTCGGTCACGGTCCGATTCAGGCTCGACCGGATCCAGCGCGAAATCACGTCGTCGTCGGCACCGTCGGCGGCCGGCAGCGGCTCGTCGCCGACGTGCATCAGCACGAAGCGGGCCGCGTTCCAGAGCTTGTTGAGGAAGTTGCGGTAGCCTTCGCAGCGCGCCAGATCGAAGTTGATGTCGCGACCGTGACCGGCCAGCGCGGTGAACGTGAAGCGCAGCGCGTCGGCGCCGAAGGCCGGGATGCCGTCCGGATATTCCTCACGCGTGTGCTGCTCGATGGCGGCCTTCATCTGCGGCTGCATCAGCGCTGCGGTGCGCTTTTCGATCAAGCTGTCCAGGTCGATGCCGTCGATCAGGTCGATCGGATCGAGCACGTTGCCCTTGGACTT
>CAYPZP010000199.1:0-5642 GCA_964415285.1 uncultured Halomonas sp.
CTGGCCGGCGTCGATGATGTCGTTATTCACGCCGCCGAGGGCGACGTCGTTGCCGTCGCGGGTGGAAATTTCGTCGTCGCCGCCAATGAACGTGTCGACGGAGTAAAGGCGATCCGCGGCGCGGACGATACCGTCGCGGAAATCACCGACCCGGGCGTTGCCCAGCAGCGCCACCAGCTCGCCGGCCTCGCTCCAATACTCGATCCGGCCCCGGTCGCCGAACACGATGTCGTCGGCCGAACCCGTGGTGATGGTGTCGTCGCCGTAGCCGCCGAAGACGATCAGCGGCAGCGTGGAACCCCAATCGTCACCGCTCGCGACGACCGTGTCGTCGTCGCTGAAGACGATGGCCCAGTTATTGCCGACGTCGTCGCCCGGCAAGCCGATGAACTCGTTGTACGGGCCCTGGGTGTTAAGGACAAAGAAGCCGTCCTTATCGCCGCCCTCCGCCGGGTCGAGATCCAGGTCGACCTTGACGTAATCGTCGCCCAGGCCCGTGGACAGCAGGGTCGTGCTGCGCAGGTCGTGGCGGTAGAACGCGCCGTCGATATCAATGGTGTCGGCGCCGAAGCCGGTCCAGATACCGAGGCCGGCCAGGAAGTTGCCGCCGAAGCTGTCGCCGACCGGCTGCGTCGCCTGGAAGGTGATCGTGCCGGTCGCCAGACCGAAGAGGTAAATCTCGGCATCCAGCAGGGCCAGGCCCGTGTCCGCCGGAGCCGCCTCGTCGCGGGTCACGGCACGGTCGAAGTCGTCGGTAATGAGCACCGGGTCGGCCTCGGTGCCGTCGCCGATCGTGGCCGCCTCGTCGCTGATCAGCAGCTTGTTCTCACCGTCGCCGGCAAAGATGTTCAGCATGCCGTCGACGTCGTTCAGGTGACCAAGCAGGAAATCGGTGTCGGTGGACTGGTCGAAGTCTGCCGCCGAGGAAACGTAGATACGGTCGTTTCCGTCACCCGTGTACAGGTTGGTGGTCGCCGAGGTGCCCTGGACGTTGAAGACGTTGCCGTTGTCGGCCAGGTGGACGTTCAGCACGCTGAGGCCGTAGTAGTTGATGCCGTCCTGCCGATCCTCCACCACCGCCGTGGCGTGCTCGATCTCGCCGAAGCCCTCGCTGCCGGCGGCTTTGCCGAGGTCGAAGGTCAGCGTGAACAGGTTGCCGGCGCGGCTCTCGACGAAGAGCACGTTGCCCTCGGTCCAGGCGACATACTCGGGCGTGCCGAAGGTGTTGATCTCGGCGGCCAGCGCAGCAGCCACGTCCGCGGCACTGTCTCCGGCCACGACCTCGTAGACGTAACTCGTCGTCCGGCCGGTGCCGCTGTTGTCGAGCGTCACGGTCCACACGTCGTCCGCCACCGGCAGGCCGAACGGGGTCACGGCCAGCGTGGTGTCGAAGGCCGTGCCGTCCAGGCGGGTGATGATCAATGTATCGCCGCGCGTAGTGGCCACGAAGCCGGCCAGGCCGGCATCGGCATTGACGGCGTCCGCCAGGGCTGCCGCGATGTCGGCCAGCGTCTGGGTGGTGTCATCCGTCGCCGCGTCGTTGTCGGCATCGACCTTGATGACGACGTGGCTGACGGCATTACCGTCAACGATCACCGTCCAGCTCTCGCCCGCCACCGGGTTGCCGGTCAGCCGCAGCGTGGTGCTGGTGGCTGTCGCGTCGTCAACGGTCGCGCTGCCCGAGCCGGTAACCAGGAGATCGGCCTCGAACAGCGTGCCGCGGGTGTTGACGATCACCAGTATGGCGTCGTCGGCGGACGCGGTGAAGCCGGCGCCGGCGCGCTCGTTGATGGTCGCGGCCAACTGCATGGCCAGATCGGACGCATCCTCGCTGCCGTTGGCGATATAGCTGAAGGCCACCGGCTTGCCGCCGATGGTCAGCAGGACCGTCCAGGCATCGCCCTCGGTGACGCCCGTGCCGATATCGAGACCCAGCGTGACCGTGGTCGGGTTGACGGCGTCGACCAGCGCGTCGCCGTCGGTGACGCCGCTCACGGTGAGCGTGGCGACGCGAGCCAGCGCGTCGGTGCCGGTCGTCGGGCCAGTCAGGCCGGATGTGTCGATGTCGTGGATCGACAGGCCGGCATAGGCGCCCTGGAAGGTGACCTGGATGAGGTTGCCGAAGCGGGCCACGGCGACGTTGTCGGTGAAAGGACGCGCCGGGTTGCGGCTGGCGCGGTCGAACTCCGGATCCACGTCGATGGTCGAGCCGTCCGGGTTCAGCACCAGGCTCAGGGCCTTGTAGATTTCGGTTGCGCTGGCATTCCAGTCGATCTCGCCAGTCTCGACCAGTACCAACTGGCCGTCGGCATTGCGCAGCATGAAGCTGAGGGTGAACACGCCGCCGCTGGCCGTGATCTCGATGGTCTGGACGGTGTTCAGGCGCGGATCGAAGGAGCCGTCCTGCACCGTGTCGACCACTACGTCGGCAGAGGCGCCCGGGCTCGGTAGCAGGCCAGTGGTGTTGCCCGTCTCCGCCCACTCGATCTGCTCGAAGTCGGTGCCTGCCTTGTCGCGAACGAATTTAATCGTATAGGTCGTGTTGCCCTGCCCGACCAGCGCCTCGACCTCTATGTCATCGAAGCCGTAGAGGATGGCCAGCCGGTCGCGCAGCTCGTCGGCGCCGAGGCCGTACTCGAGCGTGGTGACGGCCTTGCCGGCGCTGCGGGTCACGCCCTGCGCCACCAGCTGGGTGTCAAAGTCGGCGCCGGCGCGGTTGACGATGATGATGGTCTCGCCTTCGGCCCAGGCCAGGAAACGCCCCTCGTCGGAACCGTCAATCTCGGCGGCCAGCCATGCGGCGATGGCTTCGAGATCGGCGATCACGTCGGCCGTGCCGTCCGTCACCTCGGCTGCGGTGCCGAGCTCTGCCGTCCAGGCCGTGCCATTGATGACCAGTGTCCAGGACTCCCCGGCCGCCGGTGTCCCGCTCAGGCGGACGGTGGTGGTGGTCGCCGTTGACTCGTCCAGCGCGAAGAACTGCGGCGCCTGCGCGCTCACCGCCAGGTCCACGGCACGCTCGAAGCGGTCGCTGACGATGATGGACTCACCTTCCGTGGTCAACGCAATGCCGGCAATCCCCGCGTCCGCCACGAGTTCGGCCAGCTTGCCGGCGATGTCGGTCAGGCTTTCGCCAGCCAGCACCGTGTAAGAGAAGTCATTGGTCAGCGTGCCCAGCGTGAGGCTCAAGGTCCAGACCTGGTCGACACGAATATTGCCGCCCAGGGTGGCGACGGCGGTCGTCACCTTGTCTTCCTCAGCGATCACGTCCACCAGGCCGCGGCCCGCCGGGCGGCGCACCGGCTCGATGTTCGCCGAAGCCGAGAAGTCGGCGCCCTCGGTACTGGAGATCACCAGGGTGGCGCCGGTGTCTGCCGCGATGGCGATGAAGCCGCCGGCGGCCAGGTCTTCCACGGCTGCCGCGAGGCCGGCCGCCACGGCCGCCAGGTCGTCGCCGCTCTGCACCAGGTACGCCGCAGTGAGCAGCGTGCCGTCGATATCGAGCTGGACCGTCCAGGTCTCGCCGGCAAACGGCGTCCCCGTGAGGTTGACGAGAGCGCTCGTCGCGGTCGACGGATCGATGCTCGCCCGGCCGATGCTCGTGCCGTCCTCGCGGATGATCTCGTAACCGACCGTCACCTCGGCGCCATCGGTACCGACGATCACGACCTCGCCCTCGCTCTCCGTCGCGAGCACGCCCTCGATTCCGGCATCGGCAATCTCGGTGCCGAAGTATGTCGCGATGTCGTCGAGCGTCGAGGTCTCGCCCACCGTGAACTCGAAGATGGAGAGCGCGCCATCGACCGTCAGCAGCAGGAACCAGGTGTCGCCCTCTGCTGGTGTGCCGGCGGGATCGACCCGCGTCGCGTTCGTGCCTGCGGCTGACACCGCGCCCGCGCCGGACGGGGCGATGCCGAGCGCCGTCGCCGGGATCGGATCGCCGGCACGGTCGGCAAGCAAGAGCCGGTCGCCGTCGGCCCCCGCGATGTAGTCCGTGTTGCCGGCGTTCACGAGCAACGCGAGGCCGCGGGTGACGGCGCCCAGGGGGAGACCCTCGAGGAAGACCAGCGCCGTGTCGCCAGGGTCCGTGCCTGTCGCGTCGAAAGCGCGGCCCTGGAGATTGGTGATCACGATGGTCGCGCCGTCAGCATAAGCCTCGTACGCGGGATCGAAGGCGATCAATTCCGCCAGGCCCGAGGCGATGTCCGACAGGCTCTCGCCGACATCCGCGGTGTAGCGGAAGTTGGTCTCGGAATCCGTCACCGACGGCATCACGAGGTCGACCGACCAGCTGTCGCCGGCTATCGGCGTGCCGGCGAGCGTGAAGCTGACCGCCGGCCGCACCTGGTAGGTGTAGGTCGTGCCGTCCAGGGTGACCGTCCAGCCCTCGCCGACGTTCGGCGTTCCGGCAAAGATAGCGCTCGCGGCGGACGCCCCCGGCAGGTTCGAGGCGGCACCGGCGGCGAGCACCTCGAAGTCCAGCGTCGCGGTGCCGAAGACCACGAGCGAGTCTGCGGCCGCAAACACTCGGATGGTGTCACTCAGCGGGTCAGCGCCGTAGGCCGCCGCCAGCGCGGCGGCAACATCGGCCAGGCCCTGGCCCTCGGTGACGACATGCGTGTAGCGAACGTCGTCCACGATCAGTGTCCAGCGCTGGCTGTCGGCCGGCGTACCGGAGAGCTGTAGGACTGCCGGCAAGGTCCCCGGCGGGACCGCCTCGTCTGCGGGGGCGACGGCAACGCTGGCGCTGAACGAGGCCGCAGCGGTCACCAGCAAGGTCCCGTCGCGGGCGGTGGCGGTGTAAGCCGACAGCTCCGTGCTTTCGTTGATAGCCCGGGCCAGCTCGACGGCCACGTCGGCGAGCGTCTGCAGGGTGTCCGGCGTCTCGGGATCGTTGTCTGCGTCGACCCGAACGATCTCGTGGCTGACCGATCCCGTGCCGATCGTGACTGTCCAGGTGTCACCCTCGATGGCAACACCCGCGAGCTGCAGGCCCTGCGAGTAGGTGGCATCCGTCGCCGGCGTCACGACGGGCGCGACGGTGCCGGCCACGTCGTATCCGGCCGAGAAGCGAGCACCGGTCAGCCAGACGAACAGCGTGCCTTCGACCACCAGGGCCGTGAAATTGTGCTCGACATCGACTGCCTGGCCGTTCAGCTCATCGGCCAGCTTGCCGAGGATATCGCCGAGCGTGTCGCCGCTGGCGACCGGTACCGTGAACTCGTAGCTCACGGTCAAAGACTCGGCCGGCGGCGCCTGCGGCACGATGACATCAAGCACCAGGCTCCAGCTTTCCCCGTCTGCCGGGTCGCCGAACGGGGTCGCGCCAATGGCCCGAGGCGCCGAAGCCGCATTGATGGTCGTGCCGGTGACGCCTATGACGCCCAGGTTGAACGACGCGGCCGCCTGGCTCGCCACCAGCAGGTAGGCACCTTCGGCGGCGGCGACCCAGTCCGCGCCACTCTCCGCGTCGGTATCGGTGGTGATCAGGCTGGCGAACTGGGCCACGACCCCGGCGATCGTATCGGCCGTGCCGACCTCGACCGTGTAATCGACGCCGTCGATGCGGACGGTCCAGTCGGCCGTGCCCTCGCTCGGCAGCGCCACCTCAGCGAAGCTGACCACGGTCGCCTGCGGCAGGA
>CAYPZP010000200.1:0-5585 GCA_964415285.1 uncultured Halomonas sp.
GGCCTGGATAAAGACGAGGGGTTCCGCGCCTTCCAGCTGGTCGAATCCAATTTCCCCCAGTGGCGACCCCAGACCTTCGACACCGGCGAGGCCTTAGCGGAACAGATCCAGCTCTTCATGCAGGCCGGTGTTAGCGACGCCGAACCCGAAGCCCTGGCGCTGGAACTGCTGCTGAAGTCCGGCTACCCGCTGAGCACGACATTGGACCGACTGGAACTGTCCGGCGTCCCCGTGCTGTGCGTGGACAGCGACGACAGCAAACTGGTGCTGCTGCTCGAATCCTTCGCCATCGACATGCTGCCCGAGCTGATGGACATGGTCCCGACCCGCGTCATCGCCCTGGAGCGCATCTTCGACGGCTCCGATGCCGCCAAGAAGAACCTGGCGCTGCAGTGCCGCGACTCGAATCTTTATGAGGTCCAGCAGCCGAACAAGACCCTGTTCTCGCATATCGTGCTCGATTCACAATCGATGCCGGAGCGCCGATTTGCCGAAGACTGCGAGGCAAATGACGATGTATTGTTCTATTTCAAGCTGCCCAACTGGTTCGTGATCGAAACGCCGGTCGGCGAATACAACCCCGACTGGGCGCTGGTGTTCCGTGGAGACCGCCGGCTGTATTTCGTTGCTGAAACCAAGTCCAAAGGCTGGCAAGACGACGCCCCAGGCGCTTTGCTTCGCAACCTCGAACGGCTCAAGGAAAAGTGCGGAAAACGACACTTCTCGAAGTTCGAGGAAGTGCAGTTCCGGCGGGTCGGGTCTCTACGCGAGCTCATCGGGTAGTCGCGCGATGAGGCGCGACAGCCATCATAATCTCCAGTCATGAGCGAAGATCCCGAAATCGTGCTGGTCGCGGCGCTGGGTCGAAACCGCGTCATCGGTGTCGACGGCGGGATGCCGTGGCATCTGCCGGCCGACCTGAAGCACTTCAAGGCGGTAACGCTGGGCCATCCCATCATCATGGGGCGGCGCACGTTCGAGTCGATCGGCCGGGCGCTGCCGGGACGGCGCAATATCGTGTTGAGTACTTCGATGAGCGCAACCGGCGGCGATGTCGAGGTGTTCGAATCGCTGGAGCGGGCGCTGACCGCGATCGACGATGCAGCCGTGATGGTGATCGGCGGCGGCCAGCTCTACGCCCAGGCGCTGCCGCGTGCCCAGCGATTGGAGTTGACCTTCGTCGACGCCGCGCCGGACGGCGACACGCGTTTCCCGGAATTCGACCACCGCTGCTGGCGCTTGGCGGCAATGCAGCGTCGCGCTGCTGACGCCGCCAATGCGCACGCGCTGATATTCTGCACGCTGATTCGCGAGGACGGTTCTTGATGAGATCGTTCGAATGGCGCCTGCAAGGCCTGCGATTCGTGCTGGTCGCCGCGGCGCTGATGCTGGTGACCGGGTGTCGCGCGGACCAGCCCTGGGTCGAAGTCGCGCAGCAGCGCTACTACGTCGAGATCGCCGATGAGCCCGGGGAGCGGGCACAGGGGCTGATGTTTCGAGAGACGCTGGCCGACGACGCCGGCATGCTGTTCCTGTTTCCCGACGCGGCGCCGCGTGCGTTCTGGATGCGCAACACGCGCATCCCGCTGGACATCGTCTACCTGGATTCGGAGCTGGCGATTGTCGGCTGGTCGCTGAATACGCCGCCGTGCAGGACGCGGCGTTGCCCGTCGTATCCCAGCGGACGGCCGGCGCGCTACGTGCTGGAAGTCAATGCCGGCGAGATGGAACGGCTTGGAGCGTCGCTGGGCGATACGGTTCGGTTCGGCAACGTGCCCGGATTCGATGAATCAGCGCTTCGTTGAATCGCTGGTTTCGATGTCCTGCGGCTTGCGGCCCCCGCGCCGGTCGCGCCAGGCTGCGAAGAGCAGCGTGGCGATGAGCATCAGGGCTTCGTCGACGAACGGCAGCGGGTCGGGCACGAACAGGTTGACCAGCAACAGCCCGGCCGCGATCAGCAGCAGGCCCGGGAAACGTCGTCTTTCCAGAAAGCGCCGGATGGGTCCCGGAATCATGGCGGTTGCCCGTTCGGAAGAATCTCTCACTACTCTACAACAACCCATGACCCTGACCCCGAAGATGCGCTCAGTACACTCCGATGCCTCGCCAACGCCGTCGTGGCGCCTGTTGTTCGGCGCCGATCGACACGTCAGCCGAATCCTGTCGGCAGTGCTCCTGGCCACGCTGCTCGCCGCTTGCGGCGGCGCGGGCGAATCGTCGCGCGTCGCGCTGGACGAAGCCGATCGGATCGCCGTTCAGGACTGGTTGCTGCCCCGGTTCGAGCTGGCGGTGGCACCGCGTCTTGCGCTTGCCGCGCCGGCGGCGGCCGAACTCGATGGCATCCGGGAGCAGATCGCGGTGCTGGCCGAGGAAGGCCTGGAATACGACCTCTGGGTCGTCGACGATCCGGACATCGATGCCGGCTGCTTGCCCGGCGGTGTGCTCTGGTTGACCGAGGGATTGCTGTCGGTGGCGCGGGACCGCAGCGAGGTGCTGACGGCGACGGTGTTTGCTTCCAGCAAGTGTGCCGATTCGAGTCGCATGTGGCGCGGACGCGCCGATCAGGCGCTGGTCGACGATCGCGATCATGACCCGATCTACCTCCGCTACCGCGACTATCGCCTGCGTTCCAACGCGCCGTTGTACAACCTGATGGTCAGCTCCGGTTGCGACCGCGACTGCGCCTCGGCGCTCGATGGTCGGATCCTGGCAGTGGAAGGCGATTCGGGCGCGTGGCGGCGTCTGCTGGCTCGCACCGTCGAGCTGGCGCCCGACTCGGCGCTCGCGTGGCGAATCGGCAGCATGCGGGTACCTTCGATCGACGATTCGATGGCGTCCGACGCGGCCGAGGACTGGCTGGAACCGTTCCATCGGCGTCGCGAGGCGCTGCTGGATCTTGCCGAGTCTCGCCGCCACCTGTGGGCGCGCGACCTGCTGCCGGCCTATCGCGCCGGTTTGCGCGCGCGCAACGTGCTGCCCGATTCGGTCCGGCTGCAGATGCACCAGGCCGAACTCGATCTGGCCAATCGCCATCCCGAGTACGGCCAGCGCATCCTGACCGCGCTGGAACGCCAGGGCAAGTCGATTCCTCACGCCGGCTACTGGTGGGGCTGGGTCCATCTGAACCTCCGGCGTCGCCCCGAGGCGGCCGCCAGCCTCGAGCAGAGCATCGAGAAGTTGCCGAGAATGACGGCGCACTATCGTCTGGGTGATGCGCTGCTGCGGATGCACCGCCCCGAAGAGGCGCGCGCGCAATACGAAATCGCGCTCGAAGCCGGCACCCTGCATCCGTACTACATTCGGGCGCAGGCGCGGCTGGAAGACCTGGACGAAGCGTGACCGAATCATCGATGGACGCGGGTCTCGCAACGCCGTCATCGGGATTTCGCCTGGTCCAGGTCTCGGACTGCCATCTTTCCGAAGATCCGACAACGCCGTACCGTGGCCACAACGCCGACGCCAATCTGGATCGGTTGAGCGCCGCGGTTGCTGCGTTTTCGCCGGATGCGCTGGTGCTGACCGGCGACCTGTCAGAGGACGGCTCGCCGGAAAGCTATCGACGCCTGGCGGGCTGGGCGGTCTCGTTCGGCGTGCCGGTATGGTGGCTGCCCGGGAATCACGATGAACCGGAGCGGATGAAACCGGTGTTCGACGCGGCCGGATTCGAGGCCGGTCCGCGCTGTTCAGCCGGATGCTGGACGGTCGTGCTGCTGGATTCGCGCTGGCCCGACGATCCGGGCGGTGAGCTCGACGCCGATCGACTTCGACCGCTCGACGACCTGCCGGCGGATTCGCCGGTGGCCGTATTCGTGCATCACCAGCCGGTGCCCGTGGGGGCGGTCTGGATCGATCGCGTGGGTCTGCGCGCGCCGGAGCGGCTGTGGGAGCGCCTGGCGCGCGAACCGCGGCCCCGGCTGGTCGCCTTCGGCCACGTGCACCAGCGATTTCGTCGCCGGGTCGACGCCATCGAGGTGCTGGCCGCTCCGTCGACGGCGGCCAACAGCCTGCCGGGCACGGAGCGATTCACCGCGGGCGAGACCACCCCGATGGCGCGCTGGTTCGTGCTCGGGCAGCGGGGCTTCCGCAGCGGCTACCTGGCGCCGTAGCCGCATTTGCGGCGAGTTTCCGATCGGCGAATTCGGCCCCGGGCCGGAGCCGGATCGAGTCGTCGTCTGTGCAGGTACCGGGTGAGCCGCCGCCGGAATCGCGGTTCGGGAGTTCGGGGACCGGAGGCCCTCAGGCACCGACACGGCGTTGCGCCGGCGCGAAGAGCGGGTCGGGAGCGTTGCCTAGAATTCCACCATTTCGAAGTCTTCCTTGCCGGCCCCGCAGTCCGGGCACACCCAGGATTCGGGCACGTCGTCCCAACGGGTTCCGGGGGCGAGACCGCTATCCGGATC
This sequence comes from uncultured Halomonas sp., assembly GCA_964415285.1. Taxonomy (GTDB): domain Bacteria; phylum Pseudomonadota; class Gammaproteobacteria; order Xanthomonadales; family Wenzhouxiangellaceae. The sequence goes on from CAYPZP010000200.1 coordinate 4,401, forward strand.
GCCTTGCTCTTCGTCGTAGATCCAACCGCAGACCACGCACATCCACTTCTTGTAGGCTTCGCCGTCGCTCATGATGCTAGATTCCCTTCGATGACCACAGCTCGGGGATTGTAGGTGAAAGTGGCTGCCAAAAACCGGGGCTTGTACGCGATTCCGCCGATGCGACTGGTCGGAGATGCGTTGTTGCGCGCGGTATCCGAGGCGCTGGCCGGAGGCGCGGTCTGGATCCAGTACCGGGCCAAGCACGGCGCCGATGCCGCTACCGCCTCGGCGCTTGCGGGCCTGTGCCGCAGCGCCGGCGCGCGCCTGATCGTCAACGACGACCCGGAACTGGCGGCGCGTTCGGGTGCCGACGGCGTGCACCTCGGTCGAGAGGATGTCTCGCTTGCCGAGGCGCGCGAAATCGTGGGCCGGGAGCGGCTCATTGGCGTGTCATGCTACAACGACCTGGAGCGCGCCGCGGTGCTGGCCGCGCAGGGCGCCGACTACCTGGCATTCGGCAGCTTGTTTGCCTCGCCGACCAAGCCCGGCGCGGTGCGCTGCGCGCCCGAAACGCTGACTGCGGCCCGCCGCTTCGGACTGCCGCTGGTCGCCATCGGTGGAATCACGCTGTCGACCCTGCCGACCGCGATCGCCGCCGGCGCCGACCTGGTCGCGGTGATCTCCGATCTGTTCGATGCGCCCGATGTGCGGGTTCGTGCGCGCGCCTACCGCGAGCGGTTCGCCGATGCGGCCGACCATGACTTCTGACAGACGCTTTCTTGACCCGGCTTGGGCATACTCCGCGCGGCAGCTTGAGCAAACCATCAGGACAACCAACCATGAAGAGACAGATTCGAATCGCCCTGGCGATGCTGACGGCGCTTGCCGCGAGCACGGCCTGGGCGCAGGACGCCGGACCCGAGTTCGTCACCGAGGTCGAGGGCATCAGCGAGTACCGACTGGACAACGGCATGAAGGTATTGCTCATGCCCGATTCCAGCCGACCGACGACAACCGTCAACGTGACCTACTTCGTCGGCTCCAAGCACGAGAGCTACGGTGAGACCGGCATGGCACACCTGCTGGAGCACCTGGTCTTCATGGGCACACCGGATCACCAGGACATCAAGAAGGAAATCTCCGAACGCGGCGGTTTCGCCAACGGCACCACCTGGTGGGAACGCACCAACTATTTCCAGACCC
>CAYPZP010000201.1:0-5538 GCA_964415285.1 uncultured Halomonas sp.
GTCGAACTGCTCGGCACGCGCGACGTGCTGTTCTTCAGCGGCTTCGAATGACCGGCCCCGCTCAGATGATCTGCAGCGTGATCGCCTTGAGCACCGCACGGGTGCGGTCGCGCGTGTTGAGCTTGTCGAGGATGTCGGAGACGTAGTTCTTGACCGTGCCTTCGGCGAGGTGGACAGCGCGCGCGATTTCGCGGTTGGAGTAGCCGCCGGCGATCAGGCGAAGAATGTCGATCTCGCGATCGGAGAACGCATCGATCGGCGGCTGGTCGTCTTCATACGGGTAGCGCTCGGCCACGCCCGAAGTGTTGACCGGCTGCAGCCGGCCCTCGCCGCGCGCGATTGCAGCGATCAGCTCGGCCAGGTCTTCCGGCGAGATGTCCTTGAGCGCGAAACCCTGGGCGCCGGCCTCGACCGCGGCCAGCATGAGCGCGCTGTCGTCGAAGGTGGTCAGCAGCAGCACCGGCGGTGCGTCTTCGCGGTCCTTGAGGCGCCGACACAGCTCGATGCCGTCGACGCCCGGCATCCGGATATCGGAGACCACCAGGTCCACGGGCTGATCTTCGAGCGCGTCGAGCAACGGCTGGCCGGAAGCGGCTTCGACAACCACTTCCAGGTCGGGCAGGTCGTTGATCACCGACTTCAGCCCTTCACGGATCAGGGCCTGGTCATCGGCGAGCGCGATGCGTGTCGTCATCGGTTCAACTCCAGCGGTAGCGAGGCGGTCAGTTTGACGCCTCCGAGTTCCGACCTCGAGACTTCCAGCACTCCGTCCAGCTCGGCCAGCCGCTCGCGCATGCCGGTCAGGCCGTTGCCCGGCCGGATCGGTTCGCTGGCGCGACCGTCGTCTTCCACCGTCATCACCAGCACGTCGCCCCGGCGCGCCAGCCGGGCATGGACGGTTTCGGCCGGCCCGTGCCGCGCGGCATTGGTCAGGCCTTCCTGTACGACACGCAGCAGCGCTTCGGCCTGGTCGGCTCGCGGAATCCGGGCGCTGTCTTCGACCTCGACCTGAAGGCACGGCCGCGGGAACGGGCGGGCGACTTCACGCAGGCTCTCGACCAGGTCGATGCCCTCGGTCTCGCGCAGGTGACGGACCACCGAGCGCAGATCCTGCAGCAATTCATCGGCCAGCGCCGTGGCCTTGTCGACTTCGGCGGCCGCGTCGCCGTCGAGCTTTCGAGCCAGCCCGCGCAGGTTGAGCTTGAGCGCCGTGACCTTGTGTCCGGCCACGTCGTGCAGCTCGCGCGAGAGCCGCAGGCGTTCATGGTCGCGCGCGCTCTCGCCGAGCAATGAACGCGTGGCCAGCAGGCGCGCGTTCACGGCCTGAAGATCCCCGGCCAGGCGATGCGAGCGATTGGCGTAGATCATCACCATCACCGCGAACACCTGGAAGCCGGACATCGCCAGCAGGGTCAGAAACGAGTTCTGGAACGACTGCTGCCACGGCCCGAGCATGATGGCGGCGAAGTAGGCGTTGGCGGCAACCAGCGCAATCGCCAGCCTGGCTCCGTCGAAGCGATTCGTGAACTGGATCGCCAGCAGGATCAGCAGGATCGGCGTGGTGCCGTTGGGAATGAACCACAGCGCCAGTGCGGTGAGCAGGGCCAGCGCGGCCAGCGCCGCATCGCGACCCGGGGGCGGCCACAGATCGTCGAGCAGACAGGCGATCCAGCCCGCCAGCCACGCGAACAGCAGCCAGTCGCTGAGCGCCGGAAAGGCGCCGCTGCCGCCGAATATCGAACTCGAGGCCAGCCACACCGCGACCCATGCGGCGTACGAGGCCCAGGCCAGTGGGCTGACCACCAGATCCCGCAGGTTTCTTGTCGTGACCGGATCCATGTCTCCTGTATAGCGGGCCGGAGCGATGATCACAATGGCCGCCATGAAAGTCATGACTTTCGGCACCCGGTTTTCCTGACTTTCGGCACCACGAATGTGGCTCCGATGGGGCCATTCTGTCTCCCACGTTCAATCGACAGGCTCAACCGAGGAGACATGGTCATGACATTGGTTCAACTGCTTTCCAGCCTTGCTTTGCCGCATGCGGTCATCGGTACGGTGGCGTTGGCGACCTTCTGGACCGCCGGCCTGGCGAAGAAGGGATCGCCGGTGCACCGCTTTGCCGGTTCGGTCTACCTGCTGGCGATGATCGGCGTGCTGGTCACCGCGCTGCCGCTGGCGCTGGCTCAGGCGCTGAAGGGCCAGTGGGTGGGCGCGACGTTCCTGGCCTACCTGGTCATTCTCGTGGCTTATGCATGCCGCTGCGCCTGGACGGCTGTCCGCTGGAAGCACGACTTCGCCCGCTACACGGGCGCCGGGCTGCGAGTCAGCGCCGCCATCCTGAGCGTGGCCGGACTCGCCGTAACGGCGCTCGGCATCGCATTCGAGGCCTGGCTGCTGATCATCTTCGGGCTGATCGGTCCGATGAGCGCGCTGGGTGCGCGCTCGCTGATCCGCAACGGTCCGCAGTCGACCCGTTGGTGGCTCAAGGAACACTACGGCGCAATGCTCGCGAACGGCGTGGCCACGCACATCGCCTTCCTGCAGATCGGCCTGGTGCGCCTGCTGCCGGAGCTTGGCAGCGGGATGATCCAGCACCTGGCGTGGTTCGGTCCGCTGGCGCTGTCGTTCGTGGCCGGCTGGTGGTTGAACCGGCGCTACATGCGCCCGCGGGTGGCGCCGGCGAAGTTGGTCGAGCGCGTTTCCTGAACCAAAGCCGACGCCGGGGCCGAGACAGGTCCCGGCGGCCGACCGCACGGTGCGAGGGGCCGTCGTATTGCCAGGCAGGAAAAGCACATCGCCGCGCCGGGGCAGGGTATCGAATCGATCGGGCGCACACATTTGAGTTCTTATAGTATGGGACTCGCGACCGTATCCAGAGCCGATGAACCTTCCCATGCCCAAGTCGATCCCGCGTCGCCTGATCGCCGGATTCGCGCTCCTGATCGTGCTGGCCGGCTGTGCCACCCCGCGCGTCGAGCCGCTGATGCCCACCCCGGTGTTGTTCTCGGAGCTGGGCGTCGGTCCCTTGGACCATATTCCGGAGGAACAGCGCTGGAAACCGCGCCGGGTCTACTACGCGACCACGCGTGCGCGCGAAGATGACCTGCAGCGGATCGATTACAACAACGAGGAATCCGAAGTGGTTTCGGTCGGGCTTTCACTGATCGGCTTCGGCGGCCCGCAGATCAGCTGGTCGGATCTCAACGAATACTCGCGTCGAGCCGAGCGTCCGGAAACCGTGGACCTGACCATTGCGGGTCTGGTCGAGGCCGGTCACTTCCGCATCTCCGGCAACGGCCGGATCGACGACAGTTCCGGTGCCGTATCGTGGCTGATGTCGGATCTCAATGCATCCATCGAATCGGCGCGCGACCGCGACCTGCTGATCTACGTTCACGGCGCCAAGGTCAACTTCTACAATGCCAACGCGTTTGCCGCCCAGCTCGATCATTTCATGGGCCGCGACATGACCTCGCTGGCGTTCTCGTGGCCGACGCGCCAGAACATCATCGCCTACGGTTCGGGCGGCGACGTCCGGCGAGCCTACCGCGCTGCGCCAGCGCTGACCGCGCTGCTGGAAATGCTGGCCCGCGACTCGGTCGCCAGGCGAATCCACATCATCTGCTGGAGCGCCGGGGGGCGGGTCGTCAACGAGGCGCTTCGCGCGCTGCATGCGCGCCATGCCGACAGCGTCCCGGATCTGCGCGATCGGTTTCGCATCGGCACGGTCTATTTCGCAGCCGCCGATGTGCCCGGAGAGGAGTTCCTGGATGCGCTACCGGCGCTGAATGAAGTCGCGACGCGCGTGATCGTGACGGCCTCGTCCAACGACGGCGCGCTCAAAATGGGGCGTCGCTTCATGGGCGGCGGTATTCGAATCGGCCAGCACAACACGGAGCTCACGCCGGAGCAGCTCGACATCGTCACCGGGGCCGATCGCCTCGAGGTCATCGACGTATCGCGCGGTTCCGACGATCGCGGTTTCGATATTACCGGACACCGTTACTGGATCAGCCATCCCTGGGCCAGCAGCGATGTCGTGCTATCGATTCGCAGCGATCTCGGGCCCGAGCAGCGCGCACTCCAGTCCACCGATCTCGACATCCTGTGGGGAATTCCCGCGGATTATCCGTCCCGGCTCAAGGAACGGCTGACTCGCCCGGACCTCAGGATTCGCGTCGACTCCGATTCGCCCGAGTGATCGCTGTCGGTCACCGGCCGGGCATGGGGCCTGTGCCGGGTATGCGCGGGTCGCGACGATCGTTGCGTTCTGTCTTCGCAAGCGCCCGCTTCAAGCGCCGGTGGCGGATCGATCGTGCCGAACCCCTGGCTGCACGGATTCGCGCCGGCGATTGCGGCGTGCTCGCCGGGCCGGGCTGAAATCCGGTCGCACGCACGCCGCCCGACCCGAAGGGCGCTTCGCGAATCGGTTCCGACGGGTCCCGGTGGCATTCAGGGGATGACCAGTCCCGATTCCTCGAACCCGTCGGCGAACAACGGCGCTTCGGACTGCCATTCGAATGCCCCCATGTCGCAGGTCGGCACACCGTCGGCATCGCCGTCGCCCGGGCGGCCGATGTCGCGCGCATCGCTGAACGTGCAAAGCGCGGCGTTGGTCGAAACGATGGGGCTGGGGTTGGCGTTGTCCAGCGCCAGGTTGCCCGCTGCCGGCGGCACCGTGCGCACGGCGCCGCCGTAGTCGGCCAGCGGCAGGAACGGGCCGGCATCGCCGATGAGATCGTTGAAGCCGTTGATCGCGCAGCTCGTATCCGGTAGCAGGTTGTAGCCGGCCGAGCCGAAGTTCGCGGGCGGATCGTTGTCGACCGTTGCGCAGGGGCTGGCCGCGGACGCGGTGAAGAGGTTGTTCCAGACCGCGAGGAAATCGGCGCCGTCCGGGCGATACGCCAGGTGCGACGCGCCGCCGGCCGGGTTGCCGTTGTCGATCCAGGAATTGTTGCGGACCACGAGGCGGCCTTCGCGAACGAACAGCGCGCCGCCCGGCGATGATGTGGATGCGTTCGAAAGAAAGGTGTTGTTCCAGAGATTGAAGAAGGGCACGTCGTTGCCCAGCACCTGCGTACCGGTCCAGATCGCGGCGCCGATACCGGCCTGGTTCGCGGCGAAGAGATTTCGCAGGACGCTGGCCGTGTCGGTCGGCCTCAGGTTCAGCACAACCGCGCCGCCGCTTCCGCCGGCCGCCTGGTTGAACAGGAATTCGTTCTCGGTCATGCTGACGTCTGCGTTCTGGATGTACACCGCGCCGCCCTGATGGAACGCAGTGCCCAGATTTTCCGCAGAGTTCAGCTCGAACGTGTTGTTCAGGATGTTGACGCTGCCGCCCTCGGCGTAGATCGCGCCGCCGAACAGCAGGTTTGCGCTGCCGTACACGCGATTTCCCACGAATCGACTACCCCGGATGTCGAGTACCCCGTCGTCATTGAACTCGGTATAGATCGCCCCGCCGAACGCGGGTGCTGAGGTGCCCGAAGACGGCCGCTGGTCGCAGTCGGAGAACGTGACGTTGCGGATCGTGAT
>CAYPZP010000202.1:0-779 GCA_964415285.1 uncultured Halomonas sp.
CGATCAGCACCCGCACTCGGCGCAGCAGCCGCGTGCGCTGGAACTGTAAGGAATCGGAACAGAACATGGCGAACGAACAATTTTACGGCACCGGCCGACGCAAGACCTCGACTGCCCGCGTTTTTCTGCGCAAGGGCAGCGGGCAGATCATTGTCAACAAGAAGCCGCTCGAAGAATTCTTCGGCCGCGAAACCGCTCGGATGATCACGCGCCAGCCGCTGGTGCTCACTGAGACGGCTGACAAGTTCGACATCCACGCCACGGTCTCCGGCGGCGGCACCACCGGTCAGGCCGGTGCGCTGCGGCTCGGCGTCTCGCGTGCGCTGACCGAATATGACGAAAATCTGCGCAGCGAACTCCGCAAGGCCGGCTTCCTGACCCGCGATGCACGCGCGGTCGAGCGCAAGAAGATCGGCTTGCACAAGGCCCGGAAGGCCACCCAGTACTCGAAGCGCTGATCTGGCGGCGGTCTTTCGCCGCTGGCCGCGTTCGCGCCGGCTCCGGAATGCTCATGTACACGATTCGTACACTGCGCTCCCTCCACCGGCCCGAGCCTTCCCAGCGACGAAATCTCGCGCGCCGGACTTCGCCAGCGACTGCGGGAACCGGGGACGCGTTCCCGGACTCGAAACAGTCAACCAGGTTCTACTGGGGGATCGTCTAGCGGTAGGACTACGGACTCTGACTCCGTCAGCGGGGGTTCGAATCCCTCTCCCCCAGCCATAAAAAGACCAGGCCCGGCAACTGCCGGGCCTTTTTTATGGCTGGGGGAGAGGGAT
>CAYPZP010000202.1:879-5531 GCA_964415285.1 uncultured Halomonas sp.
CATCGCGTTCAGCTCACGCAAAAAGACCAGGCCCGGCAACTGCCGGGCCTTTTTTATGGCTGGGGGAGAGGGATCGATGCGAAGCTACCCGAGCAAAGCGAGGGCAAGCCTGCCGATCAGGCAGGCGCAGTCAATCCGCGCTAGAAACCATCACCGAGCGCTGATCGAAATCGTCATCGCGTTCAGCTCACGCAAAAAGACCAGGCCCGGCAACTGCCGGGCCTTTTTTTATGGCCGGGGGAGAGGGATCGATGCGAAGCGACCTGAGCGCAGTCATAGTAGCCCGGGTAAACGAGCATCGCGAGTGCACCCGGGAGGCATTGCTCGGCGACCCCGGTTTGCGCTCGATATCGGTTATCGATACGCTTGAGGGATGGTCAAGTACCGGCGAAATCGTCTACAGGGCGGCATCGATTTCTTTACCGTCACGCTCGTGGACCGGGCCTCCGACGCCCTGGTGCGCCACATCGACGAGCTGAAACGATCCTGGCAACGCGCAGCGACTCGCGTTCAGCATGAAACGATCGCCGCCGTCGTGCTTCCCGATCACCTCCACGCGATGGTTCGCATGACCGATGGCCCGGACGATTATCCGAGACTATGGCAAGAGATCAAAAAGGGCTTTACTCGCCGGATCGCGACTTCCGCATCTCTATGGCAGCCGCGCTATTGGGAGCAACACGATTCTTGACGATGCTGACCGCCAGGCGCACTTCGATTACATTCACATCAACCCGGTCAAGCACGGCCTGGTGACGCGGACCGCAGATTGACCTCACTCTTCCTTTCATCGTTACGTTCTCCGGGGAATGCTCGACGAGGACTGGGTGGTCGATATCCCCACCGATGACGGTTTCGGCGAACCTTGATTTTCCCGGGTGCGCTTCGCTTACCCGGGCTACGAATCTTCGACCCGAGCAAAGCGAGGGCAAGCCAGCTGAAAACTTCAAACTGAAAACTCGGTCGCGCTATCGATCCGCCGGCGCGCCGAACCCGCCGAACAGGTCGATCGCCGATTTCACGCCCCGTCGCGAATCGCCGCCGGGTCGGCCAGCTCGAGCCGCCGGAACGCGACGCCGGCCTGGGTTCGGTTGCGCACTTCGAGCTTGGTGAAGATCTCGCTCATGTGCGCCTTGACGGTACGCTCGCGGATGCCCAGCCGGTCGGCGATCTGCTTGTTCAGCGCGCCGTCGGCGACCATTTCGAGCACGCGGAACTGCTGCGGGGTCAGGCGCGCGATGCGCTCGGCCAGCTCGGCATCCTGCGAGGTCGTGGCCTCGACCGCGCGATGCAGATACGGCGGCATCCAGGTGCGGCAGTCGAGCACCGCCTCGATCGCCTCGGTGAGCACATCCAGACCGGAGGACTTGGGAATGAAGCCAGCGGCGCCGTAATCCAGCGCGCGGCGGATGACCGAAGGATCCTCGTTGGCCGAGACCACGACCAGCGCCACCTCGGGATGCTCACATCGAATCCCCGCCAGCCCGGTCAGGCCGTTGCTGCCCGGCATGTGCAGATCCAGCAGCAGCAGGTCCACCGGGGCGTATTCTTTCAGCGTCGCCAGCGTGCGCCCGACGTCCTCGGATTCGAGGACTTCGGAATCGGGCACGCAGGTCTGCAGCGCGGTCTTCAGCGCATTGCGGAAGAGCGGGTGGTCGTCGGCGATCAGGACTCGGGTCATCGGGCCGGAATCCGCGGGCGGTTCGGGCATGGTACGACGGATCGCCGTGCTGTACCAAAGTCCAGCACGACCGCCCGGCGCGGGGTGCTACATTCGAGCGTTGACCCGCAACCCCGGAAAGACCTTGAACCTGCTGCAATCGACGATTTGCCTCAGCGCAGCCACGCTGCTATGCGCCTGCGCCGCGCGCACGACCGACCCCGATGCGGCCCCGGGCCCGGAACGCTCGGAGACCCGGGTCACCGACCACCGCGACGGCGACGACCTGCTGACCGCCGGGCTCGGACTGGACGGGCTGCGTGCGCCGTCCGCGCCGCTGGTCGACGGCAGCGACGACGCCGCCCAGCTTCGGCGCATCGCGGTTCACGCCAACTACAAGGGCCTGGCCGACCTGACCGCCACCGGCGGCTTCGCGGCCAACGCCGAATTTCCCGTAGTGCCGGGCCGCGAATTCCAGGCCTTCGTCCGCCTGCCCGACGCCAGGCAACCGATGCGGGTGCTGGTGCAGATTCCGGACGACTTCGACCCGGCCGACCCGTGCCTGATCGCCGCGCCGGTGTCCGGCTCGCGTGGGATCTACGGCGGCCTGCCGGTGGCCGGACCCTGGGCGCTGCCGCGCGGCTGCGCGATCGCGAGCACCGACAAGGGCGCGGGGACCGATCTGTACGACCACGCCTCGTCGACCGGCGTCGCCCTGGACGGCACGCGCGCCGGGCGCGAGCGCGAGCTCGGGTTCCGCCCCGCGCCGGTCGACCGGCCGCTGGTCTCGGTGCCGCACGCCCACTCCGGCGACAACCCCGAAGCCGACTGGGGACGCCATACGATCGAGTCGGTGCGCTACGCGCTGGACGTGTTCGATCGCGAGTATCCGGCGCAGGCGCCGTTCACGCCCGACAGCGTACGGATCATCGCTGCGGCGATCTCCAACGGCGGCAGCGCCGCGCTCCGCGCGCTGGAGCAGGCCTCACCCGGACTATTCGACGCCGCCGTCATCGCGGCACCGAACGTTACCCCACCGGGCGCGCGCCCGCTGTTCGACTACGCGACGCAGGCGGCCCTGTACCAACCCTGCCTGCTGGCCGATGCGGAGACGCTGCTCCGGTTGCCGTTCGGCAACCCGGCTCTGCTGCCGGGCGCGCAGGCGCGCTGCGAATCGCTGGCCGAAGCCGGGCTGATCGAATCGGCCTCCCCGGAAGCCGCGCGCGCGGTGCTGAAAGCCAGCGGGTTCGAGCCCGGCGCGCTCGACCAGGCTGCGGTCAATGCCGCACTGGACGTCTGGCGATCGGTCGCGGCGATGTACGCCTCGGCGTACCTGGCCACGCCGGTCGATGACATGCCATGCGGCTACGCCACCGCCGTGCCCGGCGACGACGGCCGGCCGCTGCCCGCCGAGCCGGCGCAGCGGCGGCTGTGGTGGGCGCGCTCCAGCGGGGTCGTCCCGGGCGCGGGCGTGAACTGGATCGATTCGATGGCCGGAACCGACGAGTCGGACCCGAACTTCCCGGGCCTGCGCTGCCTGCGCGCGCTGTGGACCGGCGAAGGCGAGCGCAACGAGCGGCTGCGCCGGGCCGTCGAGGCCACGCGCGCGTCGGCCGCGCTGCCCGATATTCCGGTCGTGATCCTGCACGGCCGGCAGGACGGCTTGATCCCGACCGCGTTCAGCGCCCGGCCCTACGTGGCCGCGGCGCGCGAGCGCGGCGTGAAGCAGTTGGCCTACTGGGAAATCGACGGCGCCCAGCACTTCGACGTGATCGTGCCCTTCCCCGGCGTGTCGAACCGCTACCGCCCGCTGTTGCCGGTGCTATGGGAAGCGCTGGAGCACGTCGATGCGGTGCTCGACGGCCGGGCCGAGCCGGGCGAGGATCGAGTGATCGAGGTGGTTGCTGCAAATTAGAATCGAGGGGATCGCGTAGGAGCGATCTCCAGATCGCGAGGGGTTCTGCGTGCCGGTCAACCGGCGGAAGTCCTGTCGAACTGCTCGGCGGAATCCAACAGGATCGCGATCTGGAGATCGCTCCTACAGCGCCTTCCGGCTATTTGAACAGCCGGGCCTTCTCGCCGTGGTAGAAGACCCGCTTGAACTCGGCGCGGCTGACCGGAACGTAGCGTTCGTTGCCGCCGATCTGGACCTGCGCGCCTTCGGTCAGCGCGCTTCCGTCTTCGGCGACACGCACCACCATGGTCGCTTTCTTGCCCGTGTGACAGATGGTCTTGAGCTCCTTGAGCTCGTCGGCCCACGCCATCAGGTACTGGCTGCCGGGAAACAGCTCTCCACGGAAGTCGGTGCGAAGGCCGAAGGCCAGCACCGGGATGCGCAGCTGATCGACGATTTCCGAGAGCTGGTAGACCTGGTCGCGGGTCAGAAACTGGGCTTCGTCGACGAGGACGCAGGCGATCGGCTCGCACTCGGCCTCGGGCCGCACCCGCGCCAGCAGGTCGTCACCGGGCTCGAATACATCGGCGTCGGCCTGCAGTCCGACCCGCGAACGGATCACGCCGCGCCCGGCTCGATCGTCCAGCGCCGGCGTCAGCAGTACCGGCCGCATGCCGCGCTCGCGATAGTTATGCGCCGACTGCAGCAGGACCGTGGTCTTGCCGGCGTTCATGGTCGAGTAGTAGAAATAGAGTTTCGCCATGGGTGGAAAGTATAGGTCAGCATCGGCGGACGACGGTGGCGCCGCCGAAGGTCGATCTCGCGCCGCTGCCCGGAGCAGCAGCGACCGGCAATTCAAAAGCGTTCTCGCGCAAAGGCGCAAAGACGCGGAGAAAGAAGGCACAGGGAGCAAGGCAAAAGGATCAGGGAAAAGCCATAGGACACAATGGAAGAGCTTCCGGAGCGCTAATGCGTCGCGGCGGCGGCCAGGTCCTGAACATAGCGCTGAAAGAAGCGCGACCTGGTAATTCCGGAACGCGCCGCCACGCTTCATAGCGCGATCTGCGCCTAACGCATTTCCTGAATTCTTGCTCCTTG
>CAYPZP010000203.1:0-5530 GCA_964415285.1 uncultured Halomonas sp.
GGTAGAGTACGAGAAGGCAGCAGAAAAACGGCTCAAGAGTGTCTAGAGAAGCCGGGGCGATTCAATCCACGTCGCCCTCTCGGTCGTAGTCGTGGTCAACTTCTTCCTTGACCTGGAACAGCACGCTCAGGGCCAGCCAGGCCACGACGCTCAGCACGCCGGCGACCAGCCACTGCTCGAACGCTACGGCAGCGCCCATGGCGCCCAGGGCCCAGATGGTGGCTGCAGTGGCGGTGCCGCGCACGCGGTTTTCGCCTTTCAGGATGGCGCCGCCACCGATGAAGCCGATTCCGGTCAGGATGCCTTGCATGATCCGGGCGGTTGCGTCGGGGTGCCCTGGGCCGATGACGGCCATCGCCACCACGACATAGGCGCAGGCGCCGAGCGAGACCAGCGGAAACGTGCGCAGGCCCATGATCTGGCTGTAGCGCTCGCGATTGATGGCGGCAGGCATTGCCAGCACGAAGGCCGCAAGCATCTTCAGCAGGGGTTCGAAGAATTCGCTCATACGTATGCATCCGATTGTGTAGAAGGAACAACGCCACGCCGGAAAATCATCGGGGCGGGCGAATCGAACCGCGACCTCAGAGCTGGGCTTCGAGACGCCCGGCCCACCATTCCCGGAGGCGCTGAACCACGCCGCGGCGCGACCAGGTTTCGCGGTCGATGATCCGGCAGGCCGCCCGGTCGGCATCGAAGTCGCCGAGCAATTCATCGGCCAGCTTGGGGTCATCGACCAGCACGGCGATTTCATCGTCCAGGCGCTGCGAACGCTGATTCATGTTCGGTGATCCGATGCAGCACAGCCTGCGATCGACAATGACCGCCTTGGTGTGCAGCAGCGTCCGGTCGTACTCGTGGATCTCAATACCGGCGTCGATCAGTTCCCGATACGTCCGCTGGGCGGCCCAGCGCGAAAGACGGTGGTCGGTGTTCCGGCCGCTGACCATGATCCGGATCTGCACGCCCCGCCGGGCCGCCGACACCAGCGCTTCGGCCAGCGCGCTTCCCGGAACGAAGTACGGCGTGACGATCTCGAGTCGTTCGTCGGCGAGCCGGACCAGCCCCTGGAACATCAACGCCGCCTTCGACCATTCCTCGGCGCCCTGCGAGGCGACTACCGCTGCGCCGACGCCGGTCGACCGGGTCGGCCCCGGGATGTGGATATCGGCCGGAAACGCGCCGCCTGCAGCCGCCCAGCTGGCGAAGAACGCGGCGCGCAAGGCACCCACGGCCGGCCCGGTAATCTCGAACTGGGTTTCGCGAAAGTGGTCGGCATCGTCGGCGTCGCCGGTCCACGCCTCGGCGATACCCACGCCTCCGGTGAAGGCGCGCTTGCCGTCGATGGCCAGGATCCTGCGGTGCGTGCGCGTGTCCAGGCCCCAGAACTTCCAGTGCGGCACGGGGTGAAAGGTCCGCACGTCGACGGCACTGCGCTCGAACTGCTTCCTCAGCCGGCTCGGCATCGGCGCGCTGCCGACGCCGTCGAGAACGATCCGGACGCGCACGCCGGCGGCGGCCCGCTCGACCAGGGCCCTGCAGAAGCGTTCTGCGATTTCACCCTTCCAGAAGATGAACGACTGACACTCGATGCTGTGTTCAGCACATTCGATCGCATCGAGCATGCCAGGGAAGATTTCATCGCCATTGCGCAAGATGCCGATGCTGTGACCCGGCTCGAAGCGGACGCCGAGTACGTGGCGCAATCGCTCCTTCCAGCATTCGGCGACCGATCCGGAGCGGCCGAAACGAAATCCGGCTGCGGATTGTTCGGACAGATACCGCTTGAGGAAATAGACGCGCTCGGCCTCTGCCGGGAGATCGGGCAGCCGCGAGGTGCCGGACAGCGACCCGACGCCTGTCTCACGACCGGTCGACGACCGGTGCACTGCGGTTCGCGCCCGGTCCTGCCATCTCCTGGAGCCCTGTCTGTCTTGGTTCATGCACACCCCGGTGCGGTTTCTCGATCCCGGCGCACATGCCCGCTAAAATTCCCACGCGACGATTCCAGCGGTGGATCGACGACGCAGGCATGCACGCAATCGAAGATAGAACGCGTCCAGCGTCGTCGCATTGACTTGAGTTAACGGGCGGGACTCGAGCAAACGGGCAGGATCGGGCGTCGCAACGCGATCACGCCGCGACCGGCCGGCCCAGGGACGGACAGGCGCCCGGGCGCTGCCCGGCTCGAATGGTTCAGTTCGACGGCAGCCGCATTCGGCGGGGCTCGTATTCGGCGAGCATCTCGCAGCGCGAGCGGTCGAGCACTCGGACCGAGCCCTCGTTCATCTCGATCAGGCCGTCCTGCGCGAGCTGCGTCAGCGTCCGGCTGACATGGACCGAGGTGATACCGACGATGCTACCGATCTGCTCCTGGTTCAGCGGCAGGTCGAACACTTCGACCGACGGCTCACCGGATCCCATGGCCAGTCGATCGGCAAGCTCGAGGACCAGGTGGGCGATGCTCGCGGCCGCGCTTTGCTGGCCCAGCATGGTGATGCGCTCGTGCAGCCAGGCTTCCTCGCGCGCAACCATGCGGAACAGCGGGCCGGTGAGGCTGGCGCTGTCGTCGATCAGGGCCTGCATGTCGGCTTTCCGGCACAACGCCACGTCGAGGTCGGTCAACGCCTGGTAGGACGAAACCGCCGCATCGGATGCGACTTCCCGCAGCCCCATGATCTGTGGCGGCAGGAACAGGTCCAGCACCTGGACCGAGCCGTCGACCAGTTCGCGAACTGCGGCGGACCATCCGCGCTCGATGATGTAGAGCATCGGCGCTTCCTCCTCTTCGAACAGCACCATCTGGCCGGCCTCGAACGCCCGCCGTCTGAGAATCATCGACTCCAGCCGCTGACGTTCCGCGTCAGGAATCGACGCCCCTTCTGCAAGACGGTCGATCCACGAAGTGTTCATTTGAATCCTCCCGGGCCCGGGCATCATTATGGCTACAGACCGGGGCCCCGTCCAACCGGGAACGGTCCGGCGGGCCGGTTCTCGCCGGCGGCGGCACCCACGGAACCGGCGGTTTGATGCACCATCTGAGCTCCAGCCGGCGACAACAGCGCCCGATTTCCGCTACCCGGACCTCATCGATGACACCATCGCCGCATCCGCGCACGCCGCAACCGAACGAGGCCCTCGGTCCATGACCCGGACACTGTTCGTCACCGCCCCCCAGGGACTCGAAGAGCTGCTGGCCGACGAACTGGCCGGCCTCGGGCTCGACGACATCGCGATTCGACGCGGCGGCGTGGGCGCTCGCACGGACCTCGCCGGCGCCTATCGGGCCTGCCTGTGGTCGCGGATCGCCGGCCGCGTGCTGCTGCCGATCGCCGAATTCGAGGCGCCCGATTCGGATGCGCTGTACGCAGCTTCGCGAGACATCGACTGGTCCGAACACATGGTCGGCGACGGCTCGCTGGCGGTCGACTTCACCGGGATCCGACCCGCGATCACCCACGCACGCTTCGCCCAGCAGCGGGTCAAGGACGCGATCGTCGACCGCTTCCGCGATGCCGAGGGGCGTCGGCCCGACGTCGATCCGCGATCACCAGACCTGCGGATCCATGTCCACCAGGACCGCGCGGAGACCACCCTGGCGATCGACCTGTCCGGCGACAGCCTGCACAAGCGCGGCTACCGCGAAGAAACGGTCGACGCCCCCCTGAAGGAGCACCTCGCCGCGGCGATGTTGCTGCGCGGAGAGTGGCCGCGGATCGCGGCCGCCGGCGGCGGCCTGGTCGACCCGATGTGCGGCTCCGGCACGCTGCTGATCGAGGCGGCCTGGATGGCCGGCGACGTCGCGCCCGGCCTGCTGCGAACCCGGTTCGGATTCCAGCGCTGGCTCGGCCACGATGATGGACTGTGGAAGGACCTGGTCGACGAGGCGCTCGAGCGGCAGGAAGCCGGCGCCGCGGCCATTCCGCCGATCGTCGGCTACGACCGCGACGGCAGGGCGATCCGGGCCGCGATCGGCAACCTGGAACGGGCCGGGTTGCGCCGCCATGTGCACGTGGAAAAGCGCGAGCTCGGCCAGTCCACACCGCCGAAGGACGTGGGTACCGGGCTGGTCGCGACGAACCCGCCCTATGGCGAGCGTCTCGGCGATGCCCACGAACTGATGCCGCTGTACGTCCGTCTGGGCGAGGTTCTGAAACGACGCTTCGCCGGCTGGGAGGCCGTCGTGCTCAACGGCGCCGGCTGCGAGATCGGCCTGAAGCCGGCCCGATCCTGGGCCATGCGCAACGGCCCCATCGAGTGCCGGCTGGAGCGCTTCGAAATCGGCGAGGCCGCGGCCGCCAGCGGCCCGGCGGCCGAAGACCTGCACAACCGGCTGCAGAAGAACCAGAAGAACCTCGCCAAGTGGCGGCGCAAGGAGGACGTGACCTGCTACCGGGTCTACGACGCCGACCTGCCCGAGTACGCGCTGGCGATCGACATCTACGGCACCGACGGCGGCGACTGGCTGCACCTCCAGGAATACGAAGCCCCGGCAAGCGTCGATGCCGGCAAGGCCCGGGCGCGTCTGCGGGCCGCCCTGGCCACCGTGCCCGAAGCTCTCGAGGTGCCGCCTGAACGGATGGTCTTCAAGGTTCGCCGGCGACAGAAAGGCGCGCAGCAATACGAACGGCAGGGCGAGCGCGG
The DNA here is from genome assembly GCA_964415285.1 of uncultured Halomonas sp. Lineage (GTDB taxonomy): Bacteria > Pseudomonadota > Gammaproteobacteria > Xanthomonadales > Wenzhouxiangellaceae. The sequence continues at coordinate 4,645 of CAYPZP010000203.1, forward strand.
CCGATTCCTGACCGTGCGCGAAGGCCCGGTCCGGCTGGCCGTCAACCTCACCGACTACCTCGACACCGGGCTGTTCCTGGACCACCGCCCGGTACGCCGGTGGATCGGTGAACACGCCCGCGGTCGGCAGTTCCTCAACCTGTTCGGATACACCGGCGCGGCCAGCGTGCATGCCGCCGTCGGCGGCGCGACCGGCACGACCACCGTCGACCTGTCGAAGACCTATCTCGACTGGCTGCGCCGCAACCTCGACCTGAACGGACTCGACCGGACCGCGAACCGGATCGTCCACGCCGACGCGATGCGCTGGCTGGGTCGGACATCGACGGTGTTCGACCTGATCTTCCTCGACCCGCCGAGCTTCTCGAATTCCAAGCGAATGGACGACACCCTCGACATCCAGCGCGACCACCCGGCCCTGGTCCGCGCCGCCATGCGCGTGCTCGCTCCGGACGGAACGCTGATCTTCTCCAACAACCTGCGCTCGTTCCGGCTCGACGAGTCACTTCTCGCCGAGTTCGATATCGAGGACCGGACGGCGTGGTCGATTCCGAAGGACTTCGAGCGGAATCGGCGGATTCATGGGTGTTGGTTCTTCCGTAAAAGGGACTAGGAGTCAGGGGACAGGGACGAGTCCGATGCACTCTGCTCGAACTCCAAGGGCCGACGGTCTGCGGCTTGTCCCTGGGTGGGATTTTTTTTGGGGGATCAACTTCAACGTCAAAGGCGTTTCGCCCGCCCGCTTCGCGGGCTTTCGGCGAGGTACTTTTGTGGCCCCAAAAGTACCCAAAAGGGCTGCGCGAACATCGCCGCCCGGCCTGCGGCCGGGTCCCCTCCGGTGCTCCCGGCTGGCGGGGTCCGTCGAACTCGCTTCGTTCGCTTCGCT
>CAYPZP010000204.1:0-5525 GCA_964415285.1 uncultured Halomonas sp.
GCGCCGGGCGCAGCTGCACACGGATGCGGGCGGCGACTACGAAGAGGAAAACGCCGTTTGCTATCTGCAGATCGTGCTGGCCGGCCGGATTCCGGGGTTCGGCGCCGATCGCTGCATGCGCGATATGGATGCATGGGGGTATTCGTTCCGGCTCGGTTCGGCGCGTGCCTGGTTCGAGCGCGATGCTGAGGACGCCGTGGAGGCGTTGCGCGTGCGCGGCATCGAGGTGTAGATCCGCGCAAGCGCCGCGGGGCGCCGGCCCGGGCTGTCGCGCTGTTTGAAGGCTCTGGCGCGATTCCGGACCCGTTGACGTACTCTAGAGCAATCTTTCACGGAGTCCGGCTGATGAAGAAGTTCGCGATCGGTTGTTTCGGGTTGCTTGTCGTTCTGGCTGTCGCCGGCGGCGGCATTACCTGGTTCAAGGTCATCAAGCCGGGCATGGAGTTCGCCGGCGGCATTGCCGAGCTCGGTCAGCAATACAGCGAGCTGAACGACTCGATCGACAATCGGTCGGGATTCACGCCGCCCGCGGACGGGGCACTGAACGAGGGCGCCTTCAATCGTTTCCTCGCCGCACAGCGCGCCATGCGCAACCGGCTGGAGGGCCGTTTGCAGGAACTGGAGCAGAAATACAAGGCGCTCGAGGAAGAAGTCGACCAGCGCGGCGGCCAGGCCAGCATCGCCGACATGATGGGCGCCTACAGCGATCTGACCGATCTGCTGATCGAGGCCAAGCGCGCCCAGGTCGATGCGCTGAATTCGCAGGGCTTCTCGCTGCAGGAATACAACTGGGTTCGCGGCCAGGTCTATCGGGCGCTGGGCGAGAGCGTCGCGGTCGCGGCGATCGGGGAAAACGGATCGGCCCAGGGGATCAACACCACGGTGTCGGACGAAACGCGCGAAATGGTGGCGCCGCACCGCGAGGAACTGATGCAGGCGCACGCGCTGGCCTGGTGGGGCCTGTAGCGGGAAGCGGTTTCGACGACTCCATGGCCCGCTAGCCCGGGCGAGGATTTGCGCGGAAACCGGTCCTAACCGGCCCGCAGAATCCGCACCGGCGGCGTCGACAATACGCTGCGGTTGCCGATCCAGCCGGCGCCAACGACCAGCACCGCCGAGGCGGCGAAGCCGCCGGCGAACAGCAGCCAGCCCGGGTTGTAGTCGAAGCCGAACAGCTCGTCGGCCATCAGCCAGCCGGTCAGCGCCGCGCCCAAGGTCGCCAGCGCCGCGGCGATCACGGCCATGACCGCGTATTCGATCAACAGCCCGGTACGCACGGTGTCGTTGCCGGCCCCGAGGGTCCGGATCAGCGCCGCTTCGGTGCGCCGCTGGTCGCGGGTGGCCTCGAGCGCAGCCAGCAGCACGACCAGCCCGGCGATCAGCGTGAAGGCGAACACGACCTGCGCTGCGCGACTGACCTGGTTGATGATCTCGAACACTCGTTCGATCAGCGCGCCGACGTCGAGTAGCGACGTGTTCGGCAGCGAGCGGGCCAGCCGGTCCACCGCCTCGGCGCTCGCCGGCGGCAGGAAGAAGCTGGCCACGAACTGGTGCGGCAGAAACTCGCCGGCTTCCGGAGTCAGCAGCAGGAAGAAGTTGACGTTGAACGAGTTCCAGTCGACGTTGCGGATGCTCGTGACCTCGGCGCTGAAGGTGCGGCCGCCGCTGTCGAAGGTCATCCGGTCACCGATCGTGACGCCGACGCGCTCGGCCCAGCGGCTGGCGACCGAGATCTGGCCGGTCTGCCCGGGCTGCCAGAATTCGCCTTCGGTGACGTCGTTGGCCGGCGGCAGCCGGTCGATCCACGACAGGTTGACCTGGCCGGTGAACGCATCCTCCGGCGGCCGGTCTCCGCTGATCTCGACCAGCTGTGCATTGGCCATCGGCCGGATCTGCAGACGCTCGGCGCCGATCCGCTCAAGCGTGTCGCGGACTTCGTCGAACTGGTCGGGCTGGATGTTGACGAGAAAGTGGTCGGGCGTGTCGGCCGGCAGGCTGGCGCGCCACTGGCCGATCAGTTCGCCGCGCACGACCATCAACAGCAGCAGGGCCATCAGCCCGAGTCCCAGCGCGGTGACCTGGACGATGCTGGCGCCGCGCCGGCGGCTCAGTCCGGCGAGGCCGAAGCGCCAGGCGCCGCTGGCGCTCGCCGACAGCCGATGCGTGACCGCGGTGGCGACCCAGGCCGCCAGCGCCAGCAGCCCGGCCAGCACGGCGCTGCCGCCGAGCATCAGCAGCGCCAGCTCGGGATCGCCCAGTTCGTAGATCGGGATCGCCAGCGCCGCGAGGATCGGCAGCGCCCAGACGATCCGGTCGCGCGCCGGACCCGAATCCAGCGAGCGGTTGAGAATCCGCATCGGCGGCACGCGCTTGAGCGACAGCAGCGGCGGCAGCGCGAATCCGGCCGCCATCAGCAACGTGAACAGCGCGCTGCCGGCCAGCGGTTGCAGGCGCACCGCAGGCAGCGGCGTGCGCATCTGCTCGCTCAGGATCTCGGCGATCGCCTGCTGTCCGACCAGGCCGATCGCGCCCCCGGCCAGCGTCGCGAACAGCACCAGCCATAGAAGCAGCAGCGCAATGGCGCGCATGATCTCCCCGCTCTCGGCGCCGAAGGCCTTGAGCACGGCGATCAGGTCGCGCTGGGCCTGCGAAAAGCGCAGCGCGGCCAGCAGCACCGCGACCGCAGCCAGGATCACGGCGGTGAACGCCGCCACGGCCAGGAATCGGCGCGCCTGGGCCAGCGCCTCGTCGGTCTGGGCTTCGGCCTGGCCGGCGGTCTGCATCCGCTGTCGGCCGGCCAGCCGCGGCTCGAACTGCTCGACGAAGCGGTCGACCGCACGCTCTTCGCCGGCCGCCAGCAGCCGGTAGCGGGCGCGCGAACCGGCGCCGAGCAGGCTCGAGCCCTCGAGATCGGCGAGGTTGACCAGCAGTCGCGGCGACAGCATGAACGGACCGCCGCCCTGGTCGGGTTCGTAGGTCAGCAGGCGCTCGACGAGGAGTTCGCGCTCGCCGAGCAGCAGCGTGGCGCCCGGTTCGATATCCAGCGCTCGCAGTCCGGCCGGCGCGATCCAGGCTGTGCCCGGCGCCGGAATCTCGTCGGACACGGTGCGGTCCGCCGCGTTCAGCGCCGCAGCAGTCTTGAGCGCGCCGCGCAGCGGATAGCCGTCGGAAACCGCCTTGACGTCGAACAGTGCGCTTTCGTCGCCGGCGAACAGCACCGTCGACAGCGTGATCATGTCGCTGGTCGAAAGCCCCAGCTCCCGGGCCCGGGTGCCGAACGAACCGGGCAGCGGCGCGCGGTCGCTGACGACCACGTCGGCCGCCAGCACTTCGCCGGCCTGGCGCTCCAGCGCGCGCCCGACCCGGTCGGTGAACAGGCTCACCGCCGACAGCGCCGCGGTGGCCACGGCCAGCCCGGCGATCAGCATCCACAGCGCACCGGAGCGACCCTGGCGCAGCAGCAGGCGACCGGAAAGCGCGGTGCTGTTCAACCCTGCGCTCCGGCGGCCGCCGAGGGCGAACCCGCATCATCGGTTGGCGCGTCGGACAGCGACAGCCGCCCGTCGTCGATGGTCGCAACCCGATCGCAGCGTGCGGCCAGCCGCGGGTCGTGGGTGACCAGCACCAGCGCCGTTCCGTGATCGCGATTGAGGTGGAACAGCAGGTCGGCGATTGCGTCGCCGGTCTTGCGATCGAGGTTGCCGGTCGGTTCGTCGGCGAACAGGATCGCCGGGTTGCCGGCGAAAGCCCTGGCGATCGCCACGCGCTGCTGCTCGCCGCCGGACAGCTGTCGCGGGTAGTGCCCGAGCCGGTGCGAAAGCCCGACGCGATCCAGCGCTTCCAGTGCGCGCTCCCTGGGCCTGTCGATGCGCCCGATCTCCAGCGCCAGCAGAACGTTCTCCAGCGCGGTCAGGCTGGGCAGCAGGTGAAACGACTGGAACACGAAGCCGACCCGCGCCCGTCGCAGCCGAGCGCGCCCGTCCTCGTCGAGCTCGGACAGCGGCTGTCCTTCGAGCAGCACTTCGCCCGAGGTCGGAATCTCGAGCCCGGCCAGCAGCCCCAGCAGCGTGGTCTTGCCAGAGCCCGAAGCGCCGACGATGGCCAGCGTTCGGCCCGCGTTCAGGGTCAGGCTGATATCTTTGACGATCTCGAGGCGGCCGCCCGGCGCATCGACGGCGTAGCGCACGTTGCGCGCGACCAATGGGCAATCGGCGGTCGCGGACTGAATGGATGCTTGGCTCATGAACGTTGCAGAATTCCTGGTGAGAGTCGCGTGGGCGGCTGCGATCGCGTTGGCGGGCGTCGGCCCGGCGAATGCCGATCGCGTCGTGGTTCTGGGCGACAGTTTGTCCGATGCCTATAACATGCCGCGTGAAGCCGGCTGGGTCCAGCTGCTGGACCGGCGCCTCGGTCCGGCGCATTCGGTGATCGACGGCAGCATCTCCGGCGACACCTCGGCCGGCGCCGTGTCCCGGATCCAGGGTCTGCTCGAGGCGCACGAGCCGCAAGTGCTGATCGTCATCCTGGGCGGCAACGACGGATTGCGCGGACTGCCGCCGTCGCGGTTGGCGGAAAACCTCGCCGAGGTGATCGAGCGCGGCCGGGCGGCCGGCGCCCGGGTGGCGCTGATGCAGATCCGCTTGCCCCCGAATCTCGGTCCGGTCTACATCGAGCGATTCGAAGCCGTCTACCCGGCGCTGGCCGAGCGCTACGGGATCGAACTGATCCCGTTCTTCCTGGAAGATCTGTTCGACCGGCCGGGCATGTTGATGGACGACGGCATCCACCCCACCGAAGCCGCGCAGCCGAAGCTCGCCGACATCGTGGAGCCGGTGGTGCGGCGCCTGATCTCGACTGTCGACGAATGAGCGGGAGTTCGTCGGTTCGTCGTTCGTGGGTTCGTTATTCGTTGTTCGTTTCCTCCCGACGCAACAATCCGAACGTCCAACGAACTCACGAACAACGAACAATCAAGGCCGGACCGGTCAACCGCTCGTGAAGATCAACCGCGGTCGGTTGTAGAGACTGCCGGCGACGGCTGCCAGCAGCAACGCGACCAGCATCGTGCTCGCGATCGTTCCGGCGAACCAGGCCGGCGGGATCGCTTCGCCGCGGACCAGCTCGATGATCAGGATGTTCTGGTTCAACAGCGGCACCAGCGTCATCCACGATTCCGGCTTGGCCGGGTTGATCAGCAGCCACAGGCTCGGAATCATCGGCAGCAGCACCACCAGGCCCATGTAACTCTGCGCTTCGCGGAAACTCTTGGCGAACGAGGCCAGGATGGTCAGCAGCGCGGCCGCGAGAAGTGCTGCAGGCGCCACGATCAGGAACGCCTTGCCGGCGACGAGGAAATCGAGATTGAGCTTGATGCCCATCGACTCGGTCGGCAGGAAACCCATCGCATAGACGAATGCCACCAGGCCCAGCCCGAGCGTGGCCAGCGCGAAGAACGTCGTCGCGCCGAGTTTGCCGGCCATGATCTGCCAGCGCGGCAGCGGGTTGATCAGCAGCGGCTCCAGCGA
>CAYPZP010000205.1:0-5502 GCA_964415285.1 uncultured Halomonas sp.
ATTTCACCGGCACCCTCTTCCTCGGCGGGAATCTGGAGAATGCCCGCCGAGCGCGCAACAATTCGGGACAGGTCGTCGATGCCGTAGAACTCCAGCCGCTCGACGATGCCGAAGCGATCGCGCAGCGGCGAGGTCAGCAGCCCGGCGCGCGTGGTCGCACCGACCAGCGTGAAGCGCGGCAGGTCGAGCTGGATCGAGCGCGCCGCCGGTCCCTCGCCGATGATGATGTCGATCCGGTAGTCCTCCATCGCCGGGTACAGCACTTCCTCGACCACCGGCGACAGGCGGTGGATCTCGTCGACGAACAGCACATCGCCCGGCTCGAGGTTGGTCAGGATCGCGGCCAGGTCGCCGGCCTTCTCCAGCACCGGCCCGGAGGTCTGGCGCAGGTGCGTTCCCATCTCGGCGGCGATCACGTTGGCCAGCGTGGTCTTGCCCAGCCCCGGCGGGCCGAAGATCAGCACGTGGTCCAGGGCCTCGGACCGGTTGCGCGCCGATTCGAGGAAGATCCCGAGACGATCCTTCATCGCCTGCTGGCCGATGTACTCGACCATGCGCGCCGGGCGCAGCGTGGCCTCGAAGCGCACTTCCTCGTCGGCCGGGCGCGCCGAAATCAGCCGGGCTTCGTCTTCGGGCAGTTGGCTTTCGCTCATCCGGGATTCGCGCCGCGGGCGCATTGCTCGGGAAACTCGATCCATCGAGGATGGTAGCGGAAATCGCGCCCGAGCAGCGTTGCACCTGACCCTCACCGGCTTCCGGCGGTCACGCCGCTGAAACCCGCGCGGTATATTTTCGAGGGCCTCACAGCCGAATTCTCCTGAACCCGGAGTTCGTGTTCATGATCCGCGCAACCGTACTGCTCGCCGCCGTTTCGATGCTTGTCCTGATGCCGTTGTCCGCTTTCCCGGCCAGCGCGGTGTTCATCCACCCCGACGGCACCGGCCTGGGGCACTGGAACGCCGGCCGAATGCTGTATGCCGGACCGGACGGTCAGCTCAACTGGGACCGGATGGAGCGGCTGGCCGCCTACCGCGTGCACCAGAAGAACTGGCTGTCGACGACCTCGCACGCCGGCGCAACCGTGCACGCCTACGGCAAGAAGGTACACCACGACTCCTACGGCCTCGATCGCGACCGGCCGCTGATCGCCGCCTCCGGCAAGCCCATGAGCCTGATGCAGGAAGCCATGCAGGCCGGACATCGTGTCGGCACGGTCAACTCCGGCCACATCGGCGAGCCCGGCACCGGCGTGTTTCTGGCCAGCAATCGCAGCCGCCGCAACGTCAACGAAATCGCCGCCGACGTGATCGGCAGCGGCGCCGACCTGATCTTCGGCGGCGGCGAGGTCTTCCTGCTGCCGGCCGGCACCACCGGGCGACACGGGCAGCTCGGCGTGCGCAGCGACGGCCGCAACCTGATCGAGGAAGCCCGCCAGGCCGGCTACACCGTGATCTTCACCCGCGAGGAATTGAACGCACTGGATCCGGGCGTCGACAAGGTCATCGGCATCTTCGCCGCCGTCGATACCTACAACGACCGGCGCGAGCACCAACTGGCCGAGCGCGGCCTGGAAACCTACAACCCCGACCAGCCGAGCTTCGATGAAATGGTGGCCAGGGCGCTGGAAATCCTCGGCCACGACGAGGCGCGCGATTTCTTCCTGGTCGCCGAAGAAGAAGGCACCGACAACTTCTCCAACCGGGCCAATGCGCGCGGCATGCTCGACGCGCTGGTCCGCGCCGACCGCGCGATCGGCGAGACGCTGGATTTCATCGCCTCGAACCCGGAGCGCCCGACGCTGCTGCTGGTCGGCGCCGACAGCGACGCAGGCAGTCCCGGCATCTGGGCGCCGCGCGAACCCGAGCAGGGCTACCGGCTGCCCGAGGCCACCGACAGCGGCGGCGAGCTCGACGGACCCGACGGCGCCGGCGGACGGCCCTTCCTCAGCGGGCCCGACCGGTCGGGACGACGCCACGTGTTCGGCATCGCCTGGGCCATGGAAGACGACAACCAGGGCAGCGCCGTGGCCAGGGCCCACGGCTACCGAAGCGACCTGCTGCCGGCGGATCTGGACAACACCGGCATCTACGCGGTCCTGCACCAGGTGCTGTTCGAGGACTGACCGACTCGCTACAGCGGAAAGAACAGCGGCACGACCAGCAGCGTGGCGATCAGCATCAGTAGCTGCAGCGGCAGACCGACGCGCACGAAATCCATGAAGCGATAGCCGCCGGCACTCAGCACCAGCGTGTTGACCGGTGAGGCCACCGGCGTGGCAAACGCGCTGGACGCGGCGATCGCGATCGTCATCAGCAGCGCGTACGGACTGACTTCCAGCGCCATTGCCGCCTGCAACGCCACCGGCGCCACCAGCACCGTGGTCGCGGTGTTCGACACCACCTGGCTCAAGCCGGCCGTGAACACGAACAGCACCGCCATCACCGCCAGCGGCCCGAACCCGCCGGTCGAGGCCAACAGCGCCTCGGACGCCAGCGCCAGCCCGCCGGTCTTGTCCAGCGCGGTGGCCATCGGCAGGATCGCTGCGATCAGCACCACGGCCTCGAAATTGATGCTGCGGTAGGCCTCCTCGATCCGCACGCAGCCGGTGATCACCAGCGCGACCGCGGCCAGCATCACCGCGATCACGTTGCCGACCGCTCCAGTCGTCATCAGCAGCATCATGCCGGCCAGGATCGCCAGCGCCACGGGAGCAAGGTGCGCGCGCGCGCTGCCGTCGTCCTGCAGATCTTCCAGCAGCACCAGGTCGTGGCGCGAGCGCGCCGCTTCGCGAAGCGCCCTGGGGCTGCCGGTCATCAGCAAGGCATCCCCGGCGGCCAGCGGACGGTCGAGGTCCAGCAATAGCTCTTCGGAGCCGGCGGTGCGTTGAGCCAGTACGGTTACGCCGACGCCGCTGTGCAGACGAAGCCGGCGCAGCGAACGCCCGACGAACGCCGAGCGCGGCGGCACCACCGCATCGACCAGCAGCAGCTCGGCCGGCAGCCTGGCGCGCTCGGCGGCGACCCGCAGACCGAAGCGATCGACCACGCCGGCGATCGCATCGGCCCGGCCGACCACATAGAGATCGTCGTCGTCGCGGATCATCGTGCCCGGCTCGGCCTTGCGCACGAAGCGCCCGCGCGGCGTCGTGCTCGCGATCGCCAGCACCGTCACCCCATAGCGCGAACGCAGCTCGCTGCTGCTGACGTCGGCGGCCGCCAGCAGCGAGCCGCGCGGCACGCGAAGCTGCTGGAGCTGCTCGTCGAGACCGTACTGGGCGAACAGCTCCTGCCAGCCCGGATCGCCGTGCCCTGCTCCATCCACGCCCTGCCGATCGGGCAGCAGCAAGCGGCCCACGGTCAGCATGTAGGCCGTGCCGATCAGCAGCATGACCAATCCGGGTGCGGTGAACGCGAAAAATCCGAAGCCCGGCATGCCCGACTGCACCAGCTGGCCGCTGACGATCAGGTTCGGCGGCGTGCCGATCAAAGTCAGCATGCCGCCCAGCAGCGCCGCGTAGGCCACCGGCATCATCAGCCGCGAAGGATTCAGCTTGCGCCGCCGGGCGATCGCCAGCACCACCGGCAGCATCACCGCCACCGTGCCGGTCGAACTCAACAAGCCCGACAGCACCGCGGTGACCAGCATGATCACCGCCACCAGCCGGAGCGGGCTGGCCCCGGCCAGACCCTCGACCCGGCGGCCCAGCGCATCGGCCACGCCGGTGCGGAACAGCCCGGCCCCGACCACGAACAGCGCCGCGATCATCAGCACCACCGGATCCGAAAACCCGGCCACCGCCTCGGCCGTCGTCACCACCCCGCTCAGCACCAGCGCGAGCAGCCCGACCAGCGCGACCAGGTCGAGCCGCCAGCGGTTGCTGACGAACAGCACCAGCATGCCGGCCAGCACGATCAGCGAAATCCAAAGATCCATGTCGATATCCAGGCTCATGGCGCAAGCGTAACCGGCGAATCACCGACAAGGAGCCGGAATGCGTTCCGGAACCCTCCCGGTCAGTCGCGAAAATCACTCCCGGTGCGTTGTCGGCGATATCCGACTATCGGCTGCGCGATCGAGTTCTGCGGTCCAGCAATGAAGCAGCGCTAGGGAAGCGGACTCTTGAAACGGGCCGGCCTGCTACGGCGCGCACTCCATCCATCGCTTGCCGCAGGTCAGGCGGCACGAGCTCTCCTGACGCGAAAGCCTGTCGGCCGCTTTCCGGCGCTCGAAGCACGCCTTTCCCGAACAGGAACAATCGCACGCGCCGTCCGCGCCTCGGACCGAGCAGGCCATGGGATCGCTGCCGGCGGAATCGATTCCGCCGCCTCCGGCCGCAGGCGATCCGGGTCCTCCGTCGCCGCCAGTGCCCGGCAGCGTTCCGCCGGCGGCCAGCCCCAGCCTGGCGATTCGCAGATCCTTGTACTCCTCGTATGCCTGCGTGGAAAAGCCCTGGAAACCCGGCTCATCGCGCAGCAGCGAAGGAAAGGCCACCGCACCCTCGACGTCGAAGCTGAGCCGCTCGCCCACGCGGCAAAGATCGGGCTCCTCGCCCATGACTGCCGACAGAGTCGCAGCACAAACGTTGACCTGCCCCTTGACCCGAAGGGTTGCCTGATCGTTCTCGAGGACGGTCAGCGTGCTTTCGCGCTCCGGGTCCTGGTAAGAGAGGACCTCGGAACCGTCGAGCTTTCTGGCACCGAGAATCCCGACGACGTCCACCTCCCCGGTTACGCCTTCTCTTAGCGGCTCGCGAAGCCAGAGGCTGACGTTGAAGTTTGCTCCGTCTTCATCGATGAGCTCGAAACCGAGCACCTGGTCCGCGGCGCCCGACGGGACCCCGGGCACCCCGAAAGATGAAACCCGGCCGCGCAGCGCGTCTTCGAGGTTCGCCTCTCCGACGCTCATCGAACCCTCGGCCCTGACCGGACTCTCGCCCTGCCGTTTTCCATACTTCATCACGGCGCGCCGATCTGCTCCGGCTGCCGGGCTGGACTCGGACTTCAGCGATAGCAGGTCCATGGAAACCGTGAGACTCAGCGTCTTTCGCTTGAGCTCTCCAACCACGTCGTAATGTGTAGACGGCGTGCGAACGACAACCAGCCGGACGAAAAGCTCCTGCCCCAGCTGCGAGCGCACATCGGTAATGTTGAACGTACGGACCAGCGTCTTCCGTGCGGCAGCGCCGCCGGTCTGCCAGTTGGCAAAACCCTGGTGCGGGTCGATCAGGCACGGTGCCGTCGCATTGCCCCTGGCCTCAACGACATCGAAGCAGGTTTGCGTACCCCGGGGCGTGCCTGAAATTCGCGAAACCCCGACATAGATCTCGTCACTGAGCTGGTCGGCACCAGCGACCGCCAACTGCAGGTCGTTGAGCAAGAGTGCGGCGGAGGCATCGACGCGAATGTCCACACACTTTCCCGCGTAAGGGGAAATATCGAACTCCCGGGTGCCCGACGTCTTGGTGCGCGTGAGATCGAACGCCACGCAGCCGTTGTAGGCGGT
>CAYPZP010000206.1:0-5462 GCA_964415285.1 uncultured Halomonas sp.
GGGCATGCATCTTGTCGTCGACCAGGTGGTTGAGCTTGAGCATGTACATGTAGCCCACCGTTACCGGCCGGTCGAACGCATCGCCCGTGCGGCCGTCGTACAGGGTCATCTGCCCGGACACAGGCAGGTCGGCCATCTTCAGGAGCTTCTTGATCTCTTCCTCGTCGGCGCCGTCGAACACCGGCGTTGCCATCGGTACACCGCCGACGAGATTGCTCGCCAGCTCGACGACATCGTCATCGCTGAAGTCCTTCAGCGACACCCGGCCGGCGCGATCGGAGTTGTAGATCTCCTCAAGGAACTTCCGGATCTGGGCCGGCTTCTTCTGCTCTTCGAGCATGGCTTCGATCTTCTCACCCAGCCCACGAGCGGCGAGGCCCAGGTGCGTTTCCAGCACCTGTCCGATGTTCATTCGAGACGGAACGCCGAGTGGATTGAGAACGATGTCGACCGGTCGCCCGGATTCGTCGAACGGCATATCCTCGACCGGCACAATGGTCGAAATCACGCCCTTGTTACCGTGGCGACCGGCCATCTTGTCGCCCGGCTGCATGCGGCGCTTGACGGCAAGATAGACCTTGACCATCTTGAGCACGCCAGGCGCCAGATCGTCGCCGCGGGTGATCTTTTCCTTCTTTTCCTCGAAGCGTTCGTCTGCCAGCTTGCGCTGCTTCTCGATCTGGCGCTGCGCCCGCTCGAGCAGGTCCTGCGCCTCGTCGTTGCGCATGCGCAGCTTGAACCAGTCGTCGCGCTTGAGGTCGGCGAGGTAGTCGGCGGTGAGCTTGGCACCCTTCTTCAGGCCCGGGCCCTTGTCAACGACCTTGCCCATCAGGATCGACTCGAGACGATTGAAGATCGCGTCTTCCATGATGCGAAGCTGGTCGTCGAGGTCGGTCCGCACCTGGCGGATGTGATCCTTCTCGATCGAGATCGCTCGCGAGTCCTTGTCGACGCCCTCGCGGGTGAAGACCTGGACGTCGATCACGGTGCCGTCCATGCCGCCGGGAACGCGCAGCGAGGTGTCCTTCACGTCCGAGGCCTTTTCTCCGAAGATCGCGCGCAGCAGCTTCTCTTCCGGCGTCAGCTGGGTTTCGCCCTTGGGCGTGACCTTTCCGACCAGGATGTCGCCGGCGCGAACCTCGGCGCCGACGTAGACGATGCCGGCCTCGTCGAGCTTGCTCAGCGTGTACTCACCGACGTTCGGGATATCGCTGCTGATCTCCTCGGAACCGAGCTTGGTGTCACGAGCCACGCAGGTCAGTTCCTCGATGTGAATCGAGGTGAACCGGTCTTCCTGGACGACGCGCTCGGAAATCAGGATCGAGTCTTCGAAGTTGTAGCCGTTCCACGGCATGAAAGCCACGCGCATGTTCTGGCCCAAGGCGAGCTCACCGAGATCGGTGGACGGGCCGTCGGCCAGGACGTCGCGCGAGCGGACCACGTCACCGACCCTGACCAGCGGACGCTGGTTCATACAGGTGTTCTGGTTCGAACGCTGATACTTGGTCAGGTTGTAGATGTCCACACCCGGATCATCCTCGCCCACTTCGTCTTCGTTGGCGCGGACCACGATGCGCCCGGCATCGACCTGGTCGACGACCCCGCCGCGCAGCGCCACGGTCGTGACGCCCGAATCGGTAGCGACCAAGCGTTCCAGCCCGGTGCCGACCAGCGGCTTGTCGACGCGAAGCGTCGGCACGGCCTGGCGCTGCATGTTCGAACCCATCAGCGCCCGGTTGGCATCGTCGTGCTCCAGGAAAGGCACCATGGCCGCAGCGACCGACACGATCTGACGCGGAGAGACGTCGATGAAGTCGATCTCGTCGGGCTTTTTCAGCGTGAACTCGCCCTGGTGCCGGCACGGCACCAGTTCGGCGGTGAACTTGCGCTGCTTGTCCAGCTCGGCGTTGGCCTGGGCGATCACGTAGTCGCCCTCCTCAATCGCCGACAGATACGACACGTCGTCGGTGACCTTGCCCTTGACGACGCGGCAATACGGCGTCTCGAGGAAGCCGTAACTGTTGGTCCGGGCGAACACGGCCAGCGAGTTGATCAGGCCGATGTTGGGACCTTCCGGCGTCTCGATCGGGCACAGGCGACCGTAATGCGTCGGATGCACGTCGCGAACCTCGAAGCCGGCACGCTCACGGGTCAAACCGCCCGGGCCGAGCGCGGAGACGCGACGCTTGTGCGTGACTTCCGACAGCGGATTGTTCTGGTCCATGAACTGCGACAGCTGCGACGAGCCGAAGAATTCCTTGACCGCGGCTGCCACCGGCTTGGCGTTGATCAGATCCTGCGGACCCAGACCCTCGCTTTCGGCCATGCTCAGGCGCTCTCGCACCGCACGCTCGACGCGAACCAGGCCGATCCGGAACTGGTTTTCGGCCATCTCGCCGACCGAGCGCACCCGGCGGTTGCCGAGGTGATCGATGTCATCGACGGTGCCGTTGCCGTTCCGGATATCGATCAGGACCTTGAGCACATCCAGGATGTCTTCCCGATCCAGCGTACCCGGACCCTCAAGCTGGTCGCGGCGAACCCGGCGGTTGAACTTCATGCGACCCACGGCCGAAAGGTCGTAGCGGTCTTCGGTGAAGAACAGGTTCTTGAACAGATTCTGCGCAGCGTCCTTGGTCGGCGGCTCGCCCGGGCGCATCATCTTGTAGATTTCCCAGAGCGCCTCGAGCTCGCTGGAGGTCGGATCGATCCTGAGCGTGTTCGAGATATAGGGACCCTGGTCGAGGTCATTGACGTAGAGAATGTCGAAGCTCTTGACCTTGTTCTCGCGCAGCGTTTCCAGCAGCTCCGGGGTGATTTCATCGTTGCACGAGGCAATCAGTTCGCCGGAGTCGGTGTCGACGATGTTGTGCGCCAGGATCCGGCCGATCAGATACTCGTCACCGATATCCAGCGTCTTGACCTTGGCCGCCTCGATCTGCTTGACGTGGCGCGTCGTGATCCGGCGGTCCTTGGCGACGATGACATTGCCGTCGGAATCGGTAATGTCGGACAGCGCGGTCTCACCGCGCAGGCGCGAGGGCACGAGATCCAGCTTGGCGTCGGCCTTGCGCAGCGTGATCCGGGACTTCTCGAAGAAGGTGTCGAGGATCTCCTCGTCTTCCATTCCCAGCGCGCGCAGCAGGATGGTCACCGGCAGCTTGCGCCGGCGATCGATACGCGTGAAAACGCAGTCCTTGGGATCGAATTCGAAATCGAGCCAGCTGCCGCGATACGGAATCACGCGTGCCTTGTACAGCAGCTTGCCCGACGAATGCGTCTTGCCGCGATCGTGATCGTAGAAAACGCCCGGCGAGCGATGCATCTGGTTAACGATGACGCGCTCGGTTCCGTTGATGATGAAGGTGCCGGTTTCGGTCATCAGCGGCAGATCGCCCATGTAGACGTCCTGCTCCTTGACCTCCTTGACCTTCTTGTTCTTCGCCGGGCTGTCCTTGTCGTAAATGACCAGGCGCACGGTGACGCGCAACGGCGCAGCGTACGTCATACCGCGCAGCTTGCACTCGCCGACATCGAACTCGGGCTTGCCGAGCTCGTAGCTGACGTATTCCAGGGCAGCATTGCCGGAATAGCTCGAGATCGGAAACACCGATGTCAGCGCCCCGTGCAAACCCTTGAGATCGCGCCCCGCTTCCGGAACGTCGTCCTGCAGGAACTGGCGGTAGGACTGCACCTGGGTTGACAGCAGGAACGGTGCTTCAATCACCTGCACATGTTTTCCAAAATCCTTCCGGATACGCTTCTTTTCGGTAAACGAATAACTCATCGGCATTTCACCCGCACGCTGGTGCAACTATTCCGGGACTTTGCTACGATTTCGACGATCGAGATACCCGGGGTGGCCCTCGACCGCCGTGTTTCGCGAAAACGGCAACGGGCCGGGCGCCGCGAAGGCGCCCAGCCCGGGCCGGATTCACTGCGACAACGAGGAGATTACTTGACCTCGACCGTCGCGCCTGCTTCTTCCAGCTGCTTCTTCAGCTCTTCGGCTTCGTCCTTCTCCACGCCTTCCTTGACCGGCGAGGGCGCACCCTCGACCAGGTCCTTGGCTTCCTTCAGACCCAGGCCGGTGATGCCGCGGACGGCCTTGATCACCTGGACCTTCTTGTCGCCGAAGCCGGCAAGGATGACGTCGAACTCGGTCTTTTCCTCCGCAGCCGCGGCATCGCCGCCACCCGCTGCCGGCGCCGCAGCTGCAGCCACCGGAGCGGCTGCGGAGACGCCGAACTTTTCTTCCATTGCCTCGATCAGGTCAACCACTTCGACCACGGTCATGTTCGAGATGGTGTCGAGAATGTCTTCTTTTGAAACGGCCATTGTTCACTTACTCCAAAAAAGTTGATCGGTTGAAACGATTGGCAGCTGGTACCGGCGACGGGATTTGCCGTTTTGCTGTCCCCGGGCAATGCGCATCCGCATTCCAGACGACCGCAGGCAGGGCCCGTCACATCGGGATCAGCCTCAAGCAGCTTCCTTGCTGTCGCGTACCGCGGCGACGGTTCGAACCAGCTTGGTATGCGGCTCGGCAAGGGTACGAACGAATTTCTCGATCGGCGCCTTCATGACGCCCATCAGCATAGAAATGGCCTGGTCATGGGTCGGCAGGCTGGCGAGACGCTCGAGTTCCGAGGCCTCGTACAGCTTTGCACCCATGGCGACCAGCCGGACGACCAGCTTCTCTTCGTCCTTGGAGAAGTCCTTGATCAGTCTTGCCGCAGCGCCCGGATCCTCGATCGAGAACGCAAACAGCAGCGGACCGGTCAACTCTCCAGCCATGCATTCGAATTCGGTACCCTCGACGGCACGCTTGACCAGCGTGTTCTTGGCAACCTTGAGATAGACGCCTTCATTGCGGGCCTTGGCCCGCATTTCAGTCATCTTCTCGACGGTAATGCCACGGTATTCGGCAGCAACGGCCGAGAGAGCGGACTGGGCCGCCTCGGCCACTTCCGCAACGACCGCTTTCTTTTGCTCAAGCGTGAGCGCCATTTGCTACCTCCGTCAAGTCGGACGACCGGGCAGAACTTCCCGGCCTTCCAGCCACACCGGACCTTGCTGCTGTCCGGCACCTGTTCGGTGGCCGTTTCCCCATGATTCCGGGTAATCGGGCGACACCATCTGCGCAGGCGGGCCAGGCCCCTTAACCGGATGCACGACGGCATGCCGGACCTGCGGTCTAGGACGGGCGCGGACGGTGCTCCGCGTAACGCCCGTACCACCGCCGGGACCTGCCCGGCGGAATTCCTGGTCCCGTCCCTACAGCTCCAGCGTGGAGTTGTCGAGGGTAAGCCCGGGGCCCATCGTCGTGGAGACCGCGATCTTGCGCAGGTACTGGCCCTTGGCCGCGGCCGGCTTGGCCTTGACCAGTTCCTGTACCAGCGCCTTCAGATTTCCCTTCAATGCATCGACGTCGAAATCGGCCTTGCCGATCGTCGTATGCA
>CAYPZP010000207.1:0-5450 GCA_964415285.1 uncultured Halomonas sp.
TGTCGCCGTCGACTTCCGGGTTCAGGCTCATCACCGTGGCGATGACCTGGACTTCATTCATGAAGCCGTTCGGGAACAGCGGGCGGATCGGGCGATCGATCAGGCGCGAGGTCAGCGTTTCCTTTTCGGTCGGGCGTCCTTCGCGCTTGAAGAAGCCGCCGGGAATCTTGCCGGCCGAATAGAATTTTTCCTGGTAATTGACCGTCAGTGGGAAGAATGCCTGGCCGGGCTTGGCTTCGGGCCGGGCCACGGCGGTGACCAGCACCACGGTGTCGCCCATCGTGACCAGCACTGCGCCGCTGGCCTGGCGGGCCAGATGGCCGGTTTCCAGTTTGACGGTGTGTTCACCGTATTGGAAGGATTTCGAGACTTTATTGAACACTTGCTGGACTCCAGTCGCAAAGAAGGAAATTCGAATACGCAAACGGCACCGGCAGTCTCGAGGGACGGCCGGTGCCGGGACGGTTCATCTTGAATTCGGAGCGAATCGTGGGTTCGGGACGGATTGGAGCACGCGTCCGAACACTTTCCGCAGCACCTGGGGCTGCACCTACCGGCGCAGTCCGAGCCGCTGCACGATGTCGCGATACCGCTGCACGTCCTTGTTGCGCACGTAGTCGAGCAGCGAGCGTCGCTGGTTGACCAGTCGGATCAGGCCCTTGCGGGAGTGATGATCCTTCTTGTGCTGCTGGAAGTGCCCCGTCAGATGCTTGATGCGCGCGGTCAGCAGCGCGATCTGCACCTCGGGCGACCCGGTGTCGCCGCTGGCTAGCTGGTATTCCGAAACGATCTGCTGTTTCTGTTCTGCACTCAAAGACATGTTCGTGCTTACTCCAAACGTTCGTCGGTTCGTTTGGCGACCGGGCTTTTCCAGAAAACCCCCTCGGGAACGAGGTCAGGATCCTTCCGAAGGCGGGCTTTGTGCAAAAGCCCCGATCACCGCGAATCAAGCGCGGCATTATACGACGTTTTGGCACGGCGAGACAAGCAGGAATTGCCTGCCTCGTTCGACGCGAGGCGGTCAGCCGGCGTCGGGCTGCCGAAGCCCGGCGCGTGCCCGGCCGTAGAGGCTGTCTTCGGCGAACGCGTTGTTGCGCCACGCGCCAGGTGCGGCGCCGGTCAGCGATTCCAGGATCTGGTCGAAGCTGCCGGCCCCGACGAGCTGGATCAGGTCGTTGGCGGCCGCCTGAACCAGCTCCGGGTCGAGCATCAGTGCCTCGCGCTGGGCCGCCGGAATGATCAGGACCGGGTCGCCGCGCTCGCTGCTGCTGGCGTGCCAGGCCGCCTCGACGCATTCATTCAGGCAGTCGATCGCGCCGATCCGGCCGTCGGCGTGCAGCCGGCCGAGCAGGGCGATGTTCTGCCGAAGCGGCGCCGCGGACAGTTCGCTGACCAGCGCGACGCCGGCGATCAACATCAGCGCGTCGTCGCCCGACGGGCTGTAGCCGCGCGGCGCGCCGACCACGTCGACGACGACGCGCAGGCCGAGCGGTCGGTCCAGCCGCAGCGCGCGGGCCAGCAACACCGAAAGGCGGGCGGCCGTGCGGCGTGCAGCATCGCCGTTCGGGATGCCGTCGAACTCGACGCTGAAGCCGGTTGCCGGTGCCACGCTCGCCTGGCATTGCACCAGTGCCGCCTGGCAATGGCTGCCGCGGCGCGTGACCAGGCAGCCGTGCACCCGACCGGTCTGCTCCTGGCGCGCCGGGAAATGAAACGCCCGGGTTTGAACCGATCGGCTCGGATCGATGCGCGCGGCGGCGCGCTCGATGTGCTCGACGGCCACCGCATCGGCGGATTCTTCGGCGGCGATCGCCGCCGCCCGGCGCAGCAGCGGCATCAGCGCCGCCGGATCGGCGCGCAATCGCCCGGCGCCGCCGCGGCGCGCCGCGATCTCGACCAACGCGCGGAGTGCATCGGTATCGGGCCGGACAAGCTGTTCCTCCAGGGCCGCGCGCCGGAATTCTTCAGCCAGCCAGCCGATGGCCGAGCGGTCGCGTTCCAGCGTTGCCGGCACGTCCAGCGGCGCAGCGAACAGTTCCGAGAATGCCGCATGGCGCCGCGCCAGCCGCTCCCACTGGGTCGGCGTGCCGACCACCAGCAACCGGCAGTCGATCGGGACCGGGTCCGGGCGCAGCGAGACCATCGGCGCCGCGCCGCTGCTTCGGCCCTGGATGACCAGGGAGCGGTGATACAGCGCGTTGCGCAGCAGATCGACGCTGCGGGGCCGCGCCAGCAGGTCCTCGGCATCGACGATCAGGAAGCCGTGGCCGGCTGCGATCAGGCTGCCCGCGCGAATCCCCTGGAACGGCTCCGGCGAGACCGGTTCGATGGTGCCGGCGAGGTTGCGCCGCGACGGCACCGGTTCGTGCACGGCGTGCAATGCGTCGGCGTCGGCCTGGGCGATGACGTTGGCGCCGTAGAGCCGTTCCGGGTCGGTCGCCGGAGGCGCCGGGCGATCGACGCGCGTTTCCAGTACGTCGTTGATCATCGCTTCGACGTACCGGGCCACGAATTTGCGATCGAAGGACTGCAGCAGGGGCTCGGCCAGATTCAGGATCAGTCGTCGCGTTTCGGCATTGAGAACGCGTGCGCGGAGTTCGCGGGCACGCGACCAGCTCTCGTTGATTGCCGTGGTCAGTGCGCCGAGCTCCGGTTGCAGTTCGCGCACCAGCTTGCGGATTTCGTTGAATTCGTCGCGGCTGACCTGGCCCTTGGCGACCAGATTGGCGAAATCGTCCTGCGTGATCACCCGGCCGGTCTGTTGGACGTGGATGGTCAGGCGCACGATCTGCCCGCTTTCCACGCGCACCAGCACCAGCCCGTGCGGCTTGAGCCTGGATTCGATCGGAGCGGCCAGGCGATCCATTTCCGCCGCCACTCGATCCTCGATCGCCCGAAGACGGTTGCGGATCGGTCGCGCGTCCAGCGCCGCGTCGAGTTCGTCGCGGATGAATCGGCCGATCTGGCCCAGTGCGGCGCGCAGCTTCGTCCCTTGCCCGGCCGGCAGGCGTACCAGCAGCGGCCGGTTCGGATCGTCGAAGTTGTGCACGAAACAGTGGTCGCAGGCGGGCCGGTCGCGCGGCGTCAGTTGCTTGAGCGCCGATTCGACCAGCGTGCCGCGGACGGTGGTGGCCGGGCCGCGAACGAACACATGGGCATGACGCCAGTCGTGCACATCAAGCGCGTGCTCGAGCCTTGCAAGCAGCGCACGCCGGATGCGGTCCCACGGGTCGGCGACGTCGCCGGTTGCCGAAATCGCCTGTCCGGGGCAGCGCCAGCGCAGTTCGGTGGGAGAGACTCGATTACTGACCATAACGCGACCCGTTGACGCCCCCGCCGGCATTGTAGCGCAGCGCACACGATCGCTGCGCCGATCGGATCGAACGCCCGGCGCGTTCGGTCGCCCGGGGGCCGGGGCAGGCCGTGCCGTGACTCAGCCGGGCTCGGATTCGGATTCGCGGGCCAGGCGCTCGGTGTAGCTGATCCAGGATTCGGCCACGGTGCGCGGGTTTTCCAGCATCGGCAAATGCCCGGTGTCGGGCAGCATCAGCAACTCGGCGCGTTGCATGTGGTCGGCCAGCCGCTGCGCCCCCGCGGGATTCAGGACCTGGTCGGATCGGCCCCAGACGATCAGCGCCGGGACCGCGAGGCCGCCGGCGATTTCCTCGGCCGGCCGCGAATCGAAGCGGATGGCGTCGAATGCGCGCTGGTGATCGACCGCGCGCGCGCTCGAGCGCGCGGCGAGGAAGCGCGCCAGCGGCGTCGGGATCCACGGCGGATGAACGAAGCAGAAATCGATCAGGCGCCGGAAATCGGCCGCGTCCCGGATCACCAGCGGATTGTGACGTTCCTCGGCGATTTCCTGGAAAAGCGGGGACAGCTCGACGCCGGCGACGCCGCCCGGCGCCAGGAGCCACAGCGCGCGGACCCGGGCGGGATGGCGCGCGGCGATTTCCGCGGCGATATAGCCGCCCATCGAGCTGCCGCCGAGATAGCAGTGCTGGATGCCGACGCGATCCATCCATTCGACCACCGCGCGCGCCTGCGCCTCGATCCGGTAGTCGACCGCGCGTGCGCACTCGGTTTCGCCGAATCCGGGCAGGTCCGGCGCCAGGATCCTGAAATGTCCGGCCAGGTGGCGCGCGACGCGGTTGAAATGGTCGGCATCGGCGTTGAAACCGTGCAGCAAGACCAGCGTTTCGCCCTTGCCGCCTTCGAGTACGTGCCAGCGATCCGATCCGACGTCGACGTGGCACGAACGCAGTTTCCCGCCGCGTCGGTCCAGCGCCCGGAACGCCAGCGCAAACGGCGTCGGCCACAGCCGCCAGGCCGCGGCCAGTGCCAGCACGACAACGATGATGAAGACCGCGGTGGACATAGGGAAAACGGGTGCCGAAAGCCTCGCCTCCAATTATGCACCGATGCGCGGCCGGGATGCGGATCGACCGGCTCGAATGCATACCAGGGCACCTCTGAACAACACTGCGCGGGCGCGACGGAGCCTTTGCGGGAGACTCCGGCTTGGTATGTGCAAGCGCGGTCTGGTTGTCCCAGATCAGCGAGCCCAAACAAGGCGGAGGCCCCGCAAAGGCCCGTTGCGAAGGGTTTCGCCGGATAAGCCGCGTCTCGCGCGCTGCGACCCTCGGCCGGAGCGACGGGAACTTTCGCTCCGCTTGTCATCACAATTGTCATGACAAGCGGCACCGCACGATCTGCGGCTTTTCCGACGGAAACGCGCTCCGCTCAGAGTGACTCAGAGGTTCCCTGGGCCAACCGCAAGTATTGCCCCCTCGGCCTTGCCTCATAAGCGATCGTGGGCTGCGGTTTTGTCGCTCGATGCAGGCTCGGCTGCAGACTTCGCGCCAACGTTTTGCCACGGACGCTGAAGAGACAGGCTGAAGAGACAGGCTGAATGAGGCGATACTTGCGGCTGGACTGGTAATGCAGGTTCGGCCGTGCGGGTCGGACCACTTTCGAACCGAGGCGGATCCGGGCCGGAACAGTCCGGGTCGTCCATCTTCTACGAGCCCCAATCACGGCATGAACGATTCCGGTCAGATCGAATCTCGCGAGTTCGCCGAGGCCTTCGAGCGCGACGGCTTCGCGCTGCTGCGCGGGCGCTGTCCGCGAGCGGAAGTCGAGATCCTGCGCCGGGCCGTGGATCGCGACCTGGCCGGGTCCGTCGGCCCGGTCGAGTACGAGGCCGATGTCGCGTATCCGGGGGCTCCGGTGTCGCGGCTGGCGCCGGGCGGCACCACGGTGCGGCGCCTGCTCGACGCGCTGGGACGGTCGCCGGTGTTCGCGCGCTGGGCCGGCAGCCCGGCGGTGACCGGTCCGATCCGGCGGTTGCTGAACGCCGATTCGCTGCGCGTGTTGCGGGCGCACCACAACTGCATCATGACCAGATCGGAAGAGCACACGTCTGAACTCCAGTCACTCCGGAGAATCTC
>CAYPZP010000208.1:0-5440 GCA_964415285.1 uncultured Halomonas sp.
GAGATGGACGGCGTCGCGCTTGACGTGCTGGTCAACAACGTCGGCGTGCTGCTCAACGATTTCGAGACCACCGACGAGGGCTTCGAGCGCTCGTTCGCGACCAACCTGCTCGGCCACTGGGTGCTGACCAACCGGCTGCACGAGGCCGGGATGCTGGCCGGCGACGGCATCGTCATCGAGGTCTCCTCCGGCGGCATGTACGGCACGCCGCTGAAGCTCGATGAAATGGACAGCCGGGACCCGAAAGCCCACGACGGCATGGCCGCCTATGCGATGCACAAGCGCGCCCAGGTCGAGCTGATGCATTACTGGAACGCCCGGTGGGAAGGCGCGCCCGCGGTCCACGTGATGCATCCCGGCTGGGTCGACACCGAGGGTGTGAAGACCGCCCTGCCCGGCTTCCGGACCGCGCTGCAGGGCATCCTCCGAAACGCCGACCAGGGCGCCGACACGATTCTCTGGCTGGCTGCCGAACGCCCGGAAGCCGTCGAAGAAGGCATCTGGCTCGACCGCGAGCTCCAGCCCGAGCACGAATTCGGATTCACGAAGAAGAGCCCGCACGACGCCGACGAACTGGCCGAGTTCCTGGCCGAGCGGGCGCGAAGGGTGCTCGGCTGAATCAGCCGGTCGATGCAGCGTCGCTTCCGAGCGCATCTCCGGCGGAAACGCTGTGGGAGCGGCGACCTCGCCGCGACGATCGGGCCACCGAGCCCCGGCATCCTCCAGGGTCCGGCGTTCGACGCAACGTCGCAGACCCGCTGCCTACCCGGCCGCCGCGCCCGCCCCGACCGCCGAATCGAACCACGCCTGCACGCGGCTGCGCGTTTCCGAACCCACCGCTCGGTTCCTCCGGCCGCTGAGCTCGGCGATCTTCCAGCCGCCGCGCGTACGCCGAATCGCCAGCGTCGCTCGCTCGGGTGCCACGACCCGGTAGACGTAATAGTTCTTGATAAAAGATACGTCCGACTCGTGGATGGCAACGCAGTGCCGCATCGCCATCCCCTCGGCCCGCAATTCCCGCGCCGAAGTGATCGGAAGAACCTGATCGTCGCCAGGCAGCGGCGGTTCCGGGAACGGCAGCGCGTTCCGGCATCCGGCACGCTCGTTGACCTCGTTCAGCGCATCGACCGCCTCGTCGTGGATCGCTTCCAGGTCGCGAAGGGTCCGTGCCGGGAGCACGGCATCGACCGGCCGTCCGATCTCCGCCCGAACCCGCAGCGTATCGAACAGCAGCCGCGCGGTCCGGCACCGCCCGGCGGGGTCTTCGGTGCGATCGGCGCCGACCGCGGCGAGCAGCGGCTGGCCGACCACGTCGGCAAGGGCAGGATCGGTGACGATGCGCAGGCAGCCGGCGTTGAGCCGCGGCAGGTGGCATAGCCGCTTCAGCACCTCGGGATCGCGGCAGGTGTCGCGCAGGTACAGCAGGCGCTCGACGTTCAGCGACCGCGCCGGAATCCGCGTCAGAACACGTCGCACCGCGGGCCGGGCCGGGAGCCCGAGCCACGCCAGCATCTCGACCTGTTTACGACCGGGCCGGAGCAGCGCGCGCACCGAGCGCAGCGGCTGCTTGACCGCGGGCCGGTGGAATACCCAGTTCGACGCCAGCATGAACGCCAGCGCCGGGTTCGCCCGGATCAGGTCCAGCGCACCGTCGCCGCAGCGCGCGGCCATCGACAGCAGGTGCCATTGCCGCGTCCCGAACGGCGCCACAGCCGCGCGCACCGGCTCCGGAATCCGCGCCGCCCACTGAAGCCGCGCCAGCCGCTCGCCGCGCCGGATCGCGGCCTTTTCCTCGGCACCCGAAAGATGCAGCTTGTACGGGAACTTCCGTTCGCACGCATGAAATCGGGCCAGCTCGCCCTCGACCGGGCGCCTCGGCAACCTGAGATTCGGCCGGACGTGGCGCCAGTTGGCATCCTGGTCGTATTTCCGCCAGGCCATCGGCGCCGGCCACGGCGCCCAGACCTCGGTCGCGCCGGACGAAACCAGATACAGCTTGGAAGAGTCCCGGTCGAAGATCGCACCCATGCCTTCGAGCCTATCGGAATTCGGGCGCTTCGACCAGCATCGCCGTTGCCGCCGATACCGCTCGGCGCGCGCCCGCGTGGGCGACCACGAGAATTGCGGCGCAGAGGGAAACCGATGCATCCCGCAACTGGCATCCGGGCCGACAAGTCGCTAGCATGACGAGCGGCACGCCCCGCCGAATGCGGCGACAACAACGACTAAGGGAGAAGCGACATGCTGGACTGGATCGAAGCGGCCAACGGCTGGCTGAACGGAATCGTCTGGGGCCCCCCGTTCATGATCCTGCTGGCCGGGACCGGGCTGTACCTGACGATCCGGCTCGGGTTCTTCCAGTTCACGCACCTGCGCTACATGTGGCGCCTCAGCTTCGGGCGCTTCTTGCGCAAGGAGCTCGATACCGGCGACGGCTCGATCTCGCCGTTCGAGGCGGTCAGCTCGACGATGGCGGCGACCATCGGCGTCGGCAACATCGCCGGCGTCGCGACCGCGATCGCGCTGGGCGGTCCGGGCGCGATCTTCTGGATGTGGGTCATCGCGCTGGTCGGCATGGCGACCAAGATGGCCGAGGCGACGCTGGGGCTGAAGTATCGCCACGTCGACGAGCACGGGCGCGTCTCGGGCGGCGTGTTCTATTACATCGAGAAAGGGCTGGGTCCGCGCTGGAAATGGCTCGCTGTGGCCTACGCGCTGTTCGCCGGCATCGCGGCCTTTGGCATCGGCAACATGGTCCAGTCCAACACGCTTTCTCAGGCCATGGACACGGCATTCGGCGTGCCGACCTGGATCAGCGGCCTGGTCGCGCTGGTCGCGGTCGGCGCGGTGACGCTGGGCGGCATTTCGCGCATCGCCTCGACCGCCTCGAAGGTCGTGCCGCTGATGGCGCTGATCTACATCGCCGGCTCGCTGGTGATCCTGTTCCTGCACTTCGACGCCATTCCCGCGGCGCTGAAGATGATCGTCGTCCATGCCTTCGAGCCGGCGCCCGCGGCCGGCGGCTTCGCCGGCGCGACCGTGGCCGAAGCGATCCGCTATGGCGTAGCGCGCGGCATCTTCTCCAACGAGGCCGGCCTCGGATCGGCATCGATCATCCACGCCCAGGCGCGCAACAAGCCGTTCGCTCAAGGTTTCTGGGGCGTCTGGGAGGTATTCATCGACACGCTGGTGGTGTGCACGATGACCGCGCTGGTGATCCTGACCACCGGCGTCTTCGAGACCGGCAGCAACGGCGCCGAGCTGACCGCAGCGGCCTTCTCGACCGGCCTGCCGGGACCGGGCGGCTATATCGTGCTGATCTCGATCGTGTTCTTCGCCTATACGACGATGCTGGCGTGGAACTTCTACGGCGAGAAGAGCTGGGAGTACCTGTTCGGCGAGCGCATCGTGATGCCCTACCGGCTGCTGTTCCTCGGCTTCCTGTTCGTCGGTGCCGTCGGCGGGCTGGAGCTGATCTGGGCCGTCGCCGACACGTTCAACGGCCTGATGGCCGCGCCCAACCTGATTGCGCTGGCGCTGCTGGCCGGCGTCATGGTGCGCGAGAAGGCGAAATACTTCGACGAGACGCGCGGGCCGGGCCGGGGCGGCTGAGCCGGCCGATGCGAACATCCCGCAACCGCGGCTACACGATGTACGGCGCGGAGTTCTCGCTGTATTCGGGCAAACTGCGCGCCTACCTCAACAAGAAGGGCATCGCGTTCGTCGAGAAGTCGCCGTCGCTGCTGACCTACCGGCGGTTCATCGAGCCGCGGACCGGCGTGCGCTTCATCCCGGTACTGCACACGCCCGACGACGACGTGCTGCAGGACACCACGGCGATCATCGATGCGCTCGAGCCTCATTTCCCCGAGCCGAGCGTCTATCCGGCAACGCCGCGCCAGCGCCTGGCCGCGCTGCTGCTGGAACTCTACGGCGACGAATGGCTGCTGATCCCGGCGATGCACTACCGCTGGAGCTTCCCCGCGGCCAACCAGCCGTTCATTTTCGACGAGTTCGGCAAGATGGGCTTTCCCTGGTTTCCGAAGTTCATCCAGCGGCGGCTGGGCCGCAAGCTGGGCGCGCGGTTTGCCGGCTTTCTGCCGACGCTGGGTATCACGAAGGCGACCGCGCCGGCCATCGAGCGATCCTACGAATCGCTGCTGGCCGAGCTCGATGCGCATTTTGCCGAGCACCGGTTCCTGCTCGGCTCGCGGCCCTCGATCGGCGACTTCGGCCTGATCGGCCCGCTGTACGCCCACCTGTACCGCGACCCCTACCCCGGTCGGCTGATGCGCGAGCGCGCGCCGAACGTCGCGGGCTGGGTCGAGCGCATGATATCCCCCGAGCCCGTCGACGGTGAGTTCCTGCCGGACGATGTCATCCCGGAAACGCTGTGGCCGGTGCTCGAGCGCATGGCGCGCGAGCAGGTGCCGGTGTTGATCGACTCGGAGTGGAAACTGCTCGAGTGGCAGGGAGAGAATCCCGAAAGAAACACCGTTCCGCGTGCCCTCGGCGAGCACCGCTTCGAGATCGAGGGCGTCGTCGGCAGCCGCCGCGTGCTCCCACACGCGCTGTGGCGCTGGCAGCGGCCGCGCGACTGTTTCCAGGCGCTGCCTTCGCAGGCTCGCCCGGCCGCCCTGGCGCTGGCCGGACGACTGGGGCTGCGCGTGGCGCTGAGCGCCAGGCCCCGAATCCGGCTCGCGCGGCACGATAACAAGTTCGTGACGGAAACTTGATATTATTCGCGTGGTCGAAAAGACCTGAATGCGAATCGTTACCGATCACCAAGGAGCGTCCATGAACGACCGTATCCGTACCGCAACCCTGCAGCATGCCGGCACCGCCGACCGCGCGATCGACGACGATGCCCGTCGGGTTCTGCGGAACACCTGGAACCTGCTGGCGATGACGCTGCTGTTCTCGGCCGGCACGGCCATGCTGTCAATGGTCAACAACTGGCCGCACCCCGGCCTGCTGATCACGCTGGTCGGCTACTTCGGCCTGCTGTTCCTGACAATGTACCTGCGCAATTCCGCATGGGGTCTGCTCAGCGTTTTCGCGCTCACCGGCTTCATGGGGCTGACGATCGGGCCGATCATCAGCATGTACCTGCAGGCGTTCAGCAACGGCCACCAACTGGTCATCTCAGCGATGGGCGCAACCGGCGTCACGTTCGTTGCGCTGTCGGCGTTCGCGGTGACGACCAAGAAGGATTTCAGCTTCCTCGGCTCGTTCCTGTTCGCCGGCATCCTGGTCGCCTTCCTGGCCGGCCTGGCCGCGGTGCTGTTCAACCTCTCGACCCTCGGCCTCGTGGTCTCGGCCATGTTCTCTGTGCTGATGTGCGGATTGATCGTCTACCAGACCCAGCAGATCGTCCAGGGCGGCGAGCGCAACTACATCATGGCCACCGTCACGCTGTTCGTGTCGATCTACAACCTGT
>CAYPZP010000209.1:0-5436 GCA_964415285.1 uncultured Halomonas sp.
CCGAGCAGCTCGAAGCCGAGCGTCAGCGCCAGCAGCACAGTCTGGCCGAGCAGGCGGCCTTGCTGGAGCAGCGCGATCGCGAATTCCGTGAGCGCAGCGCCTGGGCCGAGCAGCTCGAAGCCGAGCGTCAGCGCCAGCAGCACAGTCTGGCCGAGCAGGCCGCCTTGCTGGAGCAGCAGGACCGTCAGTATCACGAGATCGCCGAGCGCTACGGCGAACTGATCGACGACTACGATCGGCGCCTGCGCGAACTCGACACCGTCGGCACCGCGTTATCGCGCGTGACCGACCATCACGCGCGCCTGGCGGTCCGGGCCCGACAGACCCTGGAGCAGCTGGATCTTCTGACTGGGCGATTCGACGACCTGCAGCGGCAACACGAACGCCTGATGCAGGAACACGATCGCTTGCAGCAACTGCACGAGGAACTCGGCCGGAATTACGCCGAGCTGGAGTCTTTGTATCAGATGCTGGCCGGCCGCCACGAAACGCTCCAGGCCGAGTACGACGGCATGGTGTCCAGCCGATCCTGGCGCTACACCAGGCCGTTTCGCTTCGTTCGCCGGGTCGCGACCCGACGGCGCCTGCGCCAGTTGATCAATCCGATTCAGTGGTTCCGGATGGCCGGCGTGTTCCTGCACCACCTGCGCTCCAGGGGACTCCGGCAGACGCTGGAGCTTCTCCAGACGCCAGCCGAGCATGATGTGCCGCCCCCGGCGTCGGAACCGGTGGTGGCGAACATCCCCCGCGAGATCGCCCCGCAGCCCGAGTTCGAGCCGGCCGGCGAGCCGGTGGTGTCGATCGTCATTCCGGTACACAACCAGTTGAAGTTCACAGCGGCGTGCCTGCAGAGCCTGGCTTCGGTGCGCACCGGGATTTCGTTCGAGGTGATCGTTGTCGACGATGCGTCGACCGATCGGACTTGGAAATGGTTGCGGCGCTGCAGCACGATCCGGGCGCTTCGCAACCGCAAGAATCTGGGTTTCATCGGCACCTGCAATCGCGGCGCAAGAGCGGCGCGTGGGCGTTACCTGGTGTTCCTGAACAACGACACCCAGGTCACCGACGGCTGGCTCGACGCGTTGATCGGCACCTTCGCCGCGCATCCCGATGCCGGTATCGTCGGCGCCAGGCTGGTGTTCGCCGACGGCCGGCTGCAGGAAGCCGGCGGCATCATTTTCGATGACGCGAGCGGCTGGAATTATGGTCGCGGAGACGATCCCGATCGTCCCGAGTTCTCCTTCGTCAGCGAGACCGATTACGTGTCGGGCGCGTGTCTGGCCATCGAGCGGGGTCTGTTCGAGTCGCTGGACGGTTTCGATCGTCATTTCGCGCCGGCCTACTACGAAGATACCGACCTGTGCTTTCGCGTTCGCCGCCAGGGGCTCCGCGTCCTGTACCAGCCGGCATCCAGGGTCATACACTTCGAGGGAATGACCTCGGGTACCGACGAATCGACCGGCGCCAAGCGTTACCAGGCGGTCAACCGGGAGCGTTTCCTCGAGCGCTGGCGCGAAACGCTGGCCGAGCACCCGAAGAACCCGAACGAATTCGATGCCCGCCTGGCGCGTGGTTTTCGCTACCGTCGCCACGCGCGCCGGGCGCTGGTCATCGATGCGGTCACGCCGGCGCCCGATCAGGATTCCGGCTCGGTTCGGATGTTCGCGATGCTGGAACTGCTCTCGGACATCGGCTTCCAGACCGCCTTCATGCCGCAGAATCTGCACTGGACCGGCGCACACTCGGAGGCACTTCAGCAGGCCGGCATCGAGGTGTTGACCGCGCCCTGGGTCAAACGCGCCGAGGATTGGCTGCGCGAGCACGGCGCCGCACTCGACCTGGTCGTGGTCAGTCGTCATTACGTGCTCTCGCCGCTCGTTCGCATGATCCGCAGCCTGTGCCCGAGCGCGCGGCTGGTTTTCGACACCGTCGATCTGCACTTCCTGCGCGAGCAGCGCGAGGCCGAGCTGAGACAGTCGCAGGCGGCGGCCCGCGAAGCCGAAAAGACGCGACGCGATGAACTGGCGCTGATCCGGGCCTCGGATGCGACGCTGGTGGTTAGCGAGTTCGAGCGCGATCTGCTGGCTCGCCTGGCGCCGGATGCGCGGGTATTCGTGGTTTCGAACATCCACAGCGTCCACGGTCCGGGCAAGGCCTTCGATCAGCGGCGGGACCTTGTATTCGTCGGCGGCTTCCAGCATCCGCCGAATCTCGATGCGGCTGAATGGTTGATCGACGAGATCCTTCCGGAGGTCCGCCGCGAGCTGCCCGACGTGGCGTTGCACATCATCGGCAGCAAGATGCCCGAGTCGCTTCGCGCGCGTCGCGGTGACGGTCTGCGGATTCACGGTTTTGTCGCCGACCTCGAGCCCTATCTGACCGGCTGCAGGGTCTCGGTCGCTCCGCTGCGCTACGGGGCCGGCGTCAAGGGCAAGGTCAACCAGGCGATGAGCCATGGCCTGCCGGTCGTCGCGACGACGTGCGCGGCCGAAGGCATGTATGTGGAACACGGCCGCGACGTGTTGATGGCCGACGACACCGAGGCGTTTGCGCAACGCATCGTCGAGGTCTATCGGGACCGCGAGCTATGGCAGCGGCTGGCCGAGAACGGGCGCGCCAACGTGGACCGGCACTTCTCGGTGGCCGCCGCGCGTGCGGCGCTGGGGGAAGTGCTGGAGCACCTCGAGCTGCCACTGGAATCCGGGCCCGAGCGCGCGGTCGAGGCCGGGCAGGGTCAGTCGGGGGTTCCTTAGCTCAATCGCCGAACCGAACTGACGTTGGTAATGGTCTGAAGCCGTCCAAGCAGCCCGGTGAGTTGCTCGAGGTCGCCGACCTCCAGCGTCAGTTCGATTTTTACCGCTTCGGGCTGGTCGCCCCGGTCGGCATTCATCGAGCGCACGCTCAGGCCCTGATTCGACAGAATCGAGCCGATGTCCTTGATCAGGTCTCGACGGTCCCAGGCATCGATGCGAATTCGAACCGGATAGCGGGTACGTTCGCTGCCGCTCCATTCGACCCGGATTCGTCGTTCCGGGTGCTTTTCGGCCAGTCGCAGGTATTGCTGACAGTCCTCGCGGTGGATGCTCACGCCGCGCGTGCGGGTAATGAACCCGGCGATACCGTCGCCGGGCAGCGGCTGGCAACAGCGCGCGAGCTGATGCATCAGGTTGCCGACGCCTTCGATTCGAACTTCCCCGGCGCTGGTGTCGGCACTGGGGCTTGCGCTTCGGCTGAACGGCAGGTCGGGTTTGCCGGCGGACTCGCTACCGTGCGCGCGCAGCGCCGCATGCGCGACCTGGCTGGCGGTCAGATCGCCGGCGCCGACGGCGGCCAGCAGATCGTCGATCCGGCGAAAGTTGAACTGGTCGGCGACGACCTGGAGATCGGCCTGCTCCAGGTCGAGACGCTTGAGATCGGCCTCCACCGCGGCCTGGCCGGCAGCACGGTTGTCGTCGAAATGGAACTGGCGGAAGTACTGGCGGACCTTGGCCCGAGAGCGTCCGGAGCGCAGGTAGCCGAGCTGGGGGTTCAGCCAGTCGCGCGACGGATGCGCCTGGTTCGCGGTCAGGACCTCGACGCGATCGCCGTTGGCGAGTACGTGGGTCAGCGGCACGATCCGGCCGTTGACCTTGGCGCCGCGGCAGTGGTGGCCGACCTCGGTGTGGACGTGATAGGCGAAGTCCAGCGCCGTCGATCCCTGCGCCAGGTCGATCACGTCGCCCCGGGGGGTGAGGACGTAGACGCGATCCTCGCTGGTCAGTGATTCGAAGTTCTCGATCAGCGTCTCGTCGTCGGCGTGCTCTTCGCCCTCCTGCCCCTCGAGCAGTTGGCGCATGACGCCGATGCGCTGCTCGAGTGCGCTGTCGCGCGGACCGCCTTCCTTGTAGCGCCAGTGCGCTGCGACCCCCAGTTCCGCGTGTTCGTGCATTTCGTGGGTCCGGATCTGCACCTCGAATACCCGGCCGCGCACGCCGCGCACGGCCGTATGCAGCGAGCGGTACAGGTTCGGCTTGGGGTTGGAGATGTAGTCGTCGAACTCGCCGGGCACCGGCTGCCAGTGTCCGTGAACCAGCCCGAGAACCTGGTAGCAGGCGGCGACATCGTCGACCAGCACGCGCACTGCGCGGACGTCGAACAGCTGGTGAAAATCCAGTCCCTTGCGCTGCATCTTGCGCCAGATCGAATAGATGTGCTTTGCGCGACCGCTGATTTCATGCGCGATGCCGGAATCGTCGAGCCGCCGCGACAGCTCTGAGATGAAGGCGTCGATGTAGCGCTCGCGTTCGTCGCGCTGTTCGGCGATCAGGCGCTCGATCCGGGCGCAGGCCTGCGGCTCGAGGTAGCGGAAGGAGAGGTCTTCGAGCAGCCACTTGAGCTGCCAGATGCCGAGTCGGTTGGCCAGCGGCGCGTGGATTGCACGCGTTTCCTCGGCCAGCATGCGCCGGGTTTCGGCGTCTCGAGCGACCTGCATCCGCGCCAGTTGCCATGCCAGCACCAGCAACACCACGCGGACGTCATGGATCAGCGCCAGGATCAGTCTCCTCAGCCCTTCCGCGCGGTGGCTGGAATCCGGCAGATAGCTGCGGTCGAAGCGCACTACCCGTCGAAACTGCTCGAGCAGCGAGTCCGCGTCGCCGGCATCGATTCCGACCACCGTATCGTTCGGCTCGAGCGCGATTTCCAGCGCCGCGCAGACGGTGGCAAGGTCGGGCGACAGCGGGTTCAGCGCCCGCAGCATCCGCCGTGCCAGCTCGGCGTCCTCGTCGGCGCCGGCATCGACCCGTTCGGCCAGCAACAGGACCGCTTCGTCCCCGGCAATTGCGGCCGGGAACTGGCGGATCAGTCGGGTCAGCGGTTTCTGGCTGGGTGCAGACATGGGACCGGCTGTTCGCCGTTCGCGCCTCGGATCACGCCTCGAGCAGGCCGGCGTCGGCCAGCCGCTCGCGGTAGCGGGATCGGTAGCGTTTCTGATTGCGCCCGAGGTCGTAGAGGAAGTCCCACGAGTAGATCCCGGTATCGTGCCCGTCGTCGAACCGCAGCACCACGGCGTAGGTGCCGATCGGCTCGATCGAATCGATGTTGACGTCGCCCTTGCCGGTCAGCAATTTCGGCTCCGACAGGCCGTGGCCGCGGACCTCGGCCGACGGCGAATGGGTGCGCAGGTATTCGCAGTCGAGCTCGAACGTCTCGCCGCCCGCGAACTCGCAGACCAGCACCCGGCGCGAACGCTCCAGCCTCAGTTCGATCAACTCCGGTGCGCTCATTGTCCGCCGGTGTAGTAGGTCGGCGAGCCCGGTCCGACCGGCAGGTCCAGTCCGAACACCCACAGCAGGAACAGGATCGACCAGCCGATGAAGTAGAAGATCGAATACGGCAGCATCGTCGCGATCAGCGTGCCGATGCCGAACTTCTTGTCGTAGCGCGTGGCCCAGGCCA
>CAYPZP010000210.1:0-5431 GCA_964415285.1 uncultured Halomonas sp.
TCGGCTGGGGCGGCTGGTGGTTCTGGGATCCGGTCGAGAACGCCTCGTTCATGCCGTGGCTGGTCGGCACCGCGCTGATCCATTCGCAGGCCGTGACCGAAAAACGCGGCGCGTTCCCGGCCTGGACCGTGCTGTTATCGATCGCTGCCTTCTCGCTGTCGCTGCTCGGCACCTTCCTGGTTCGCTCCGGCGTACTGACTTCGGTGCACGCTTTTGCCAATGATCCCGAGCGCGGCCTGTTCATCCTCGCCTTTCTCGGCGTGGTCGTCGGCGGCTCGCTGCTGCTGTACGCGATCCGCGCACCGCGCATCGCGACCGGCGAGGGCTTCGACATCGTCAGCCGGGAATCGGCGCTGCTGCTCAACAACATCTTCTTCGTCGTCTCCGCCGCGATGGTGCTGATCGGCACGATCTATCCGATCCTGGTCGACTTCATGGGCTGGGGCCAGGTCTCGGTCGGTCCGCCCTACTTCGGCGCGATGTTCGTGCTGCTGATGACACCGATCGTGCTGATGCTGCCGCTCGGGCCGATGTCGAACTGGAAACACAGCGAGTGGGCGGCAACGCTCCGGCCGCTGATCGGCGCGGCGGTCCTCGCCGTGGTCGGCGCGCTGGTGATCACGGCCCTGCTGGGTTCGTGGAACCTGCGCGCGGTCGCCGGATGGATCGGCGGACTGTGGCTGATGGCCGGTGCAGTCGCCTACGTGATGCGCCAGCGGCGCCAAACGCACGGCCGCATGACGCGTGGCCAGTGGGGCATGAGCCTCGCTCACTTCGGCGTCGGCGTCTTCGTCATCGGCGTGGCCATGGTCGAGTCGACCACGTTCGAGAAAGACCTGCGCATGGAGCCGGGCCAGGAAGTCCAGGCCGCCGGTTACACCTTCCGCCTCAATGAAGTGGTCACCGTCAAGGGTCCGAACTGGGCCGCCGACGAGGCCCGCTTGACCGTGGTGCGAAACGGCGAGGAGCGGCACGTGATGACGCCGCAGAAACGCCGCTACTACCGCTCCGGCCAGGTCATGTCGCAGATCGAGCTGCAGCCCGGCTTCACGCGCGACCTGTACGTCGCGCTGGGCGAACCGATCGGCGGCGGCGCCTGGTCGATGCGCATCCATATCAAGCCGTTCATCCGATGGATCTGGGGCGGCGCGGTCCTGATGCTGGCCGGCGGCCTGATCGCTGCGACCGACCGGCGCTACTGGGTACGGCGAACCCGGCATGCCGACCAGTCCGAGCCGACGAGTTCCGCGGCAACTGGAAACCGGGAGGCACTGGCGACATGATCCGGATGCTGCTGCCCTTCGGGGTATTCCTGGGCCTGGTGGTCCTGCTGCTGGCCGGTCTCAAGACCGCAGACCAGCGGCAGGTCATCGACAGCCCGCTGATCGGCCGGCCGATCCCGAATTTCAGCCTGCCGACACTGCACGATGAAAGCACCACCGTGGCCAGGGACGACCTGCTCGGCCAACCCTTCGTGCTCAACGTATGGGGAAGTTGGTGTCCCTCGTGCCGGGTCGAACATCCCCTGATCACCCGAATGGGGCGTGAGATCGAAGCGCCGCTGGTCGGGCTCAACTGGAAAGACGAACGCCCCGCGGCCATGCGCTGGCTCGGGCAGTTCGGGGATGCCTGGGATTTCCACCTGTTCGACCAGCCGGGCAGCCTCGGTATCGACCTCGGCGTCTACGGGGCGCCGGAGACCTTCCTGATCGACCATACCGGCGTCATTCGACACAAGCACATCGGGCCGGTGACGGCCGATTCCTACGACGATCTCATCGAGAGAATCCGGACCCTGGAAACGGAGGCCGCCAGCTCATGATTCGCGTCCTGTTCATCTCCCTGGTACTGTTCCAGGCCAACGCGTACGCCCAGGTCACGCAGTCCGACTCCCCGATCGAGCCGCGCGACTTCGCCAACCAGACACAGGAAGACCGCTATCGCTCGCTGATCGGCGAAGTGCGCTGCACCGTTTGCCAGAACGAGCCGATCGAGAGCTCCAACGCGGCACTGGCCGCGGACCTGCGCCAGCAGGTGTATCAGCAGATCATGGACGGACGTTCCGACTTCGAGATCCGGCAGTACCTGCGAGACCGCTACGGCGACTTCGTGCTCTACAATCCGCCGTTCGCCGGTCACACGCTGATTCTCTGGCTCGGACCCGTTTTCCTGCTGCTGATCGGACTGATCACCGGCGCCGTGCTGATCCGCCACCGTCGACGGATGCTGGCCGAGCGCGGCAAAGCGGCGCCGTAGCCCGGCACGGACTGCCGGAACCGACACATGACGCCGCGCCGGAGCCGTCGGTTTCGGCGAGGCAAACCGTACTGAAACCCTGTTCAGGAGACTATCGTTGAGCGACCTATTGGCTTCTCCCCTGTTTCTGGCCGGCGCGATCGCGCTCGTCCTGGCGGCGCTGGCATTCCTTCTGGTGCCGATGCTGCTGGGCGGTGGCGACGCGGCCCGACTGCGACGCCGGCGGAAGGCGCTGGACGAACTCAGGGACGAACTCTCCGAAGCGGAATACCGCGAGCGCGTCGCGCGCATCGACGAAGAACGCAAAAGCACGACCTCGCCGGGTTCGGGTTCGACTCGCGGACTCGCCTTCATGCTTCTTGCCGCGGTACCGGTGGTCGGCGCCGTCCTCTACCTGCAGATCGGCACGCCGGAGGGAATCGATCCGGACACCGGGCGAACCGGTGAACTGCGCGAGGCGCTCGGTGAATTGACCCGACAGGTTCGGCAGCAACCCGGTGATACCGACGCCTGGAATCAACTCGGCATGATCTACAAGCAGATCCAGCAGTTCCCGGCCGCGGAATCCGCGTTCCGGCGAGTGGTCTTCCTCGAACCGGAGAACAATCTGGCTCGCGTGGAACTGGCCGAGACCCTGCTGTTTCTCGCCGGCCAGGGCACCCCACCGATGGAGAGCGAGCGACTCCTGCGCGACGTCCTCGCCGACGACCCGAATAACCAGAAGGCACTGTGGCTCGGCGGCCTCAATGCGTTCCATACCGGGAAACGCGACCGCGCCCTGACCCTGTGGCGACGCCTCGAGCGCCAGCTTCCGGAAGGCGAGGTGCGCGAGCGGATCCGCGAACAGATCGCCTCGGCGGTGGGAATGCCCGGAATGAACATCGGCGAATCGGCGCCGGCCGATGCCCCCGCGGAAGCGCCGCCGGCAATGGGCGCCAGCCAATCCGCGCCCGAAGCGCCTTCGGCGACGCAACCATCGATGCCGCCGCCGACGGAAACCGACGCCGGCACCCAGGTCGCCGTCGAAGTGTCCCTCGATCCGTCGCTTACCAACCGGATCACGGGCTCCGAGGTCGTTTTCGTCTTTGCCCGCGCGGTCAACGGACCCCCGGCTCCGCTCGCGGTCAAGCGCCTGCAGGCAGCCGCGCTGCCGACGACCGTGGTACTGAGCGAGTCCGACTCGATGGCCGAAGGCCTCACGCTCGGCACGTTTCCTTCGGTACGGGTTTCGGCACGCATCAGCCGGACCGGAAACGTGATCGCTTCGACCGGCGACCTGCAGGGACAGACCGAGGGCTTCGACCCGAAGACCGCGGGCCACGTCTCGGTTCTCATCGACGAGATCGTTGAATAAGCCATCGGGCTACCGCACGGTCACCGCTGCTCCCGGGTTCCTTCACCGGATCATCGTTACGAATCGGCGTCACGGAGTGGCGCTGAATCGACGCAGCGCGGCTGGAGTTCGTCCGCCGCGGGCGATCCATCGAAGTCATCGATCGACTGCTACCCGCCTCGGCCGGCGCCCTGCATCGCCCGTTCCTGCAGCCGCAATGCCTCGCCATGTTCAACGCCGGTAGAACCCGCGTCCCGCCTTCGCGGCCATCAATCGCGCCGACCGCCAGGGCGTTGCTTCACATTCCGCCATGGATGCACAACACGGCCGGTCGACCACCGGGACCCGGCTCGAAACCGGTCGCTTCGGCTCGTGGACCGCGGGTGAACGATAACCGCATATCCAGACCCGAGAAAGCGCCCGGAAGCGTGTGAAGTGTTGACCCAAATCAAACACCTGCAATGCCGATCAAGCATACTGACTCCGCGCTTCAGAACCTCGGACTCGCAGGTCCCGAAGCTCGAAAATTCAACGATCGATTCGGTGCAATCGTAAGGAAACGTCGCTCAGATGCTCGAACGCAGGCTTGTCGAACCGCAGCAGGTGCGCCAGTTCCGGATGTTCCGGAATCTCGATGATGATCTCATCGAGCAGGTTCGCCAACACGCAAGAATCACCCCGATGCGGGCGCGAGAGCCGCTGTTCCGTCAACGCGAGCCGGTGCGCCGAAGTTTCTTCTGCCTGTCCGGAAGGATCAAGCTGTTCCGCTTGACGCGCATGGGAAGCGAGAAGATCTTCGCGATTGCCGGCGTCGGCGATACGATACTGGACTCGATCTCCTTCGACTCCCGGCGCAAATACCCGCTGAATTGCGTTGCAATCGTCGCCAGCGAAGTCCTGTCGGTCGAAGTCGATTTCCTCATCGATCTGTTCAACCGATCTCAACCGGCGCGAAACGATCTCGTCGAATCGCTGATCACGCGCACCGACCAGTTGATCGATCACGTCGAGTTGCTTTCCGTCGACAAAGCGAACTACCGGGTCGCTTCGTTCCTCTACGACGAATACTCGCGCAACGGCCGGACACCGATCTTCCGCTTGCCTTCGAGCAAGAAACACATCGCCCGATTTCTCTCGCTGCAGCCTGAAACGCTGTCGCGATGCCTCAAGGCCCTTCGCACCGAGGGCATCGTCAAGTCCAGCGCACGCGACATCGAAATCCTGAATCCCGATGCGCTCGAGGAACTCGTCAGCGACGACCTGCTTGCCGCATGACTCAAAGCGCGTGCGCAGTGCTGGTTTCGATTCGGAAAAGCAGCCGGTTGGCAAGTTCCGCGGCTAGCGGTTCGGGCAGGTAGGGTACGGTCTTCTCACCGTGCGGAAGTCGGATGACCAGCGTAGCCAGACCGTGGCGCCGCTGATACGGGCTCTGCGTGACCCGCACCTGCTGACACCGTGAATCCTCGAACAGGATGATCCGGGTTCCGATCAGCCCCTGGCGAACCTGCAAGCGCTCCTCGCCGATTGCGACGCCCCAGCGTTTCCAGCGAAGGTGAATCAGCACCGCGGCAATCGCTGCGAGCACGATCAGCCCCAGCGGCACCATGCCCGCGTTCATCGGCGAAAGCCAGTGGAACAACAGCAGGAGGCCCAGCGGCAGCAGAACGACGCGCTGCCACAGCATGCGCCGAAAGCGCGAATGGATGCCCTGGAATTCCGGCTGCGACCATGGGTCGCCGATCAACTCCGAAGCCACCGCCTCGATGCGATCGTCGGGGATGCCGGGCACCAGGAAACGCTTGTCCTGGTTCAGCGGATTGCTCGCATCGAGCGCGGCCTGAT
>CAYPZP010000211.1:0-5410 GCA_964415285.1 uncultured Halomonas sp.
CGTAGGAGCGATCTCCAGATCGCGATTCGTTCCAGAGCGTTGCGATGGGTCATGACGATCGCGATTTGGAAATCGCTCCTACGACGGGAGGCGGCCGAGAACGGCGCGGGGGTATGAACCGAGCACGCGGACCATGCGCGCTTCGCCTTCCAGATCCTGCATGACTTCACGCAGGCCCGGATCGGAGACGTGGCCATCGACGTCGATGAAGAACACGTAGTCCCACCTCCCCTGGCGGCTGGGGCGCGACTCGATGCGGTTCATGTTGATGCCGTGGCGCGCCAGCGGCTCGAGCAGCTTGAACAACGCGCCGGGGCCGTCGGAGCCGGCGACCAGCAGCGTGGTCTTGTCGTCGCCGGACGGCTCGAGCAAATCGCGGCCTAGCACCAGGAAGCGGGTGGTGTTGTCGACGTGGTCCTCGATGTTGCCGAACAGCACCGCCAGGCCGTAAACCTCGGCGGCGTGCGCACCGGCAATGGCGGCCGACTCGGGGGCCGAACGGACGCGCCGCGCGGCCTCGGCGTTGCTGGATACGGCGACCAGTTCGATATCGGGCAGATTCGCCTTGAGCCAGTGCTTGCACTGCGCCAGCGATTGCGAATGCGCGTAGACGCGCTCGATCTCGGCAAGCGACTTCGCGTGCGTCAACAGGTGCTGGTGAATTCGCAGCTCGACCTCGGCGCAGATGTGCACCTCGGCATTGAGGAACATGTCCAGCGTGTGCGTGACCATGCCCTGGGTCGAGTTCTCCACCGGCACGACGCCGAAGTCGGCCTCGCCGCCCTGCACCTGCAGGAAGACGTCCTCGATCGAGCCCAGCGCGATGGCCTGCACCGAGTGGCCGAACTGCCGGTAGACGGCCTGCTGGGTGAACGTGCCTTCCGGACCCAGGTAGGCGATCTTCATCGGCTCCTGCTGAGCCAGGCAGGCCGACATGATCTCGCGGAACAGCCGGAGCATCACAGAGTCCGACAGCGGCCCCTCGTTGCGCTCGATGACGCGCCGGAGCACCTGCGCTTCGCGCTCGGGACGGTAGTAGTCGGCGCCTCCGGCGAGCTGGCCCTTGGCCCCGCGCACCGCCATGGCCAGCTCCGCACGCTCGCCGATGCGCTTCTGGATCTCGGCGTCCAGCGCATCGATGCGCTCGCGGATCGCGGCGAGGTCGGGTTTGTCGGGATCTTGTTCACTCATACCCCGATCATACGACGGCTGATCGGCAAGATCGAACCAAAAGCGAAAGGCATTTCTCGCGCAGAGACGCGGAGGCGCAGAGAAAGAAAGAGAGAAAAAAGATAGATAAAGGATGAACCGATCGGCTTGCACCATGGAAACAGGGCTTTTCTGACGAACGATCCTGGTCTTCAGTCGTTTAGTTTCTCGCTTCTACCTGATTGACCGAATTTCTCCGCGCCTCTGCGTCTCCGCGCGAGATTCGCTGTTCGCGATCCTCAGCCGTTGGTGCGCTCGAACTCACGCATGAATTCGACCAGCGTATCGACAGCGTCCATGCCCAGCGCATTGTAGAGGCTCGCGCGCAGACCGCCGACGGCACGGTGGCCCTTGAGTCCGGGCATTCCGGCGGCCTCGGCCTGTTTCACGAATTCCGGCGTCAACGCCTCGTCGGCCATCACGAACGGGACGTTCATGATCGAGCGTGCCTCGTCGGCGACCGGGTTGGCGTAGAAGTCCGATGCGTCGATCGCGCGGTAGAGTTTCTCGGCCTTCGCTTCGTTGCGCGTGCCCAACGCCTCGAGTCCGCCGCAGGCTTCGATCCAGTCGACCACTTCGGCGGCGATGTACCAGGCAAAAGTGCACGGGGTGTTCTTCATCGAGCCCGAATCGATCCAGGTGCGGTAGTCGAGGTATTTCGGCAGGTCGTCGGGAATCCGATCGACCAGGTCCTTGCGCAGGATCACCACCGTAAGCCCGGCCACGCCGACGTTCTTCTGCGCACCGGCGTAGGCCATTCCGAGATCGGCGTACGGGTACGGCCGCGACAGGAACTCGCTGGACAGATCCACCGCCAGCGGCACCCCCGCGGCCGGCGGCTGCCGGTACTGCACGCCGTGGATGGTCTCGTTGCCGGTGTAGTGGAGGTAGGCGGTCCCGGCCGGCAGATGGCCGAGTTCCGGAATATCGTGGTAGTCCTCGTCGGCGCTGGAGGCGACCACGCGCGATTCGGTGATACGCGCGCTTTCCGCGAACGCCTTCTCGCCCCAGTGGCCGGTCAGCACGAACGCCGCAGTGCGGTCGCGCGAGAGGTTCATCGGCAGCATCGCGAACTGCAGGTGCGCCCCGCCCTGCAGCAGCAGCACGTGGTGATCTTCGCCGAGCCCGGCCAGCCGACGGATGCCGGTTTCCAGCCGCTCGGCGATGTCCTTGAAGCGCGGCCCGCGGTGCGAGATCTCGGCCACCGAAGGCGCATGATCGGCCGTAAGCCCGAATTCGTCGGCCAGCTTTTCGCGCACCGGCCACGGCAATGCCGCCGGACCGGCGGAGAAGTTGTGAATGATCGTCATGGTGGTAGGTTAGCGCAGCGACACAAAGACCGTAGTAGCGATCTTCAGATCGCGATGAAAAGCTCCGGCTCCGTGCTCCGGCTGCATACAATCGCGATCTGAAGATCGCTCCTACCGGGCACGATTCAGACGTTGAACCGGAAGTGCATGACGTCGCCTTCCTTGACGATGTATTCCTTGCCTTCGAGTCGCAGCTTGCCGGCCGCCTTGGCGCCGGCTTCGCCGCCGCAGGCGATGTATTCGTCGTAGGCGGTGACCTCGGCGCGGATGAAGCCCTTCTCGAAATCGGTATGGATTCGTCCGGCGGCCTGCGGCGCGGTGGCGCCGCGCTTGACGGTCCAGGCGCGCGCTTCCTTCGGCCCGGCGGTGAAGAAGGTCAGCAACTCCAGCAGCTCGTATCCGGCGCGGATGAGCCGATGCAGGCCCGGCTCGTTCTCGCCCAGTTCGGCCAGGAACTCGGCCTGTTCGGCCGGTTCGAGCTGCGCCAACTCGGCTTCCATCGCCGCCGAGACCACCACGACGCCGGCGCCGACTGCGTGGGCGTGATTCTCCACTGCCGCGACCATCGGGTTGCCTTCGTGATCGGTGTCGTCGACGTTGGCGACGTATAGCACCGGCTTGGCGGTGATGAAGTGATACTCGCGCAGCGCGCGCCGGGCCTCGTCGTCCAGTTCCATGCTGCGAACCGGCTCGCCCTCGGCCAGGTGCGCAACAACGCGTTCGAGCAGCCCGGCCAGCGCCTTGGCATCCTTGTCACCGGACTTGGTCTGCTTGGAAACCCGGGCCAGCGCGCCTTCGGCGGATTCGAGATCGGCCAGCGTCAGTTCGGTTTCGATGGTTTCGATATCGGCGATCGGATCGACCCGCCCGGCGACATGGGTGACGTCGTCGTCCTCGAAACAACGCACGATGTGCGCGATCGCGTCGGTCTCGCGCACGTGGCCGAGAAACTTGTTGCCCAGGCCCTCGCCTTTCGAGGCGCCGGCGACCAGGCCGGCGATATCGACAAACTGCATGGTGGTCGGGACGACCCGCTCGGGCTTTACGATCTCGGCCAGCTCATCCAGCCGCGGGTCGGGCACCGGAACGATGCCGACATTCGGGTCGATGGTGCAGAACGGGTAGTTCTCGGCCTGAATGCCGGCCTTGGTCAGGCAGTTGAAGAGTGTCGACTTGCCGACGTTGGGCAGTCCGACGATGCCGCATTTGAATCCCATTCCGAAAACCTCCGCTCGATCCAGGCCAGCCGGCGCACGAACACGCCCGGCCCGCTGAAAACTGAAAACTTCGAT
Source organism: uncultured Halomonas sp. (assembly GCA_964415285.1). Taxonomy (GTDB): domain Bacteria; phylum Pseudomonadota; class Gammaproteobacteria; order Xanthomonadales; family Wenzhouxiangellaceae. The sequence goes on from CAYPZP010000211.1 coordinate 3,812, forward strand.
GTGAAAACCTACCCGCTGCGGTGCAGTTCCTTCATCGCTTCTCCCGCACGTCCGGCGAGGAACTCGGGAAGCACTTCCAGCGTGCGCTGGATCGAGTCGACGATGGCGTTCTCATCTTCTGCCGGGGCACGGCCGAGCACCCACGGCGTGACCTGCGTGGCCAGCCCAGGATGCCCGATGCCGATGCGCAGGCGCCAGAAGTCCCGGGTGCCGAGATGACTGAACGCGCTCCGGAGACCGTTGTGCCCGCCATGGCCGCCGCCCATCTTGAACTTCGCGGTGCCCGGCGGCAGGTCGAGATCATCGTAGGCGATCAATACGCGATCGGCCGGAATGCGATAGAAATCCGACGCCGCGCGCAGCGACCGCCCCGAATCGTTCATGAACGTACCGGGCTCGAGCAGTACCGAGTCGATACCGTCCAGCGCCGTCTTGACAGCACGACCGTGCAGCTTCTTTTCGGCCTTGAGGGCGACCCGATGCTGGTCGGCCAGACGTTGAATAAACCAGAACCCGGCGTTGTGCCGGGTTCTTTCGTACTTCGGACCCGGATTGCCGAGCCCGGCAATCAGCCAGGCACTGGCCATTCCCGGTCAGTCCGACTTCTTCTCGTCGTCGGAATCTGCTTCGGCTTCGCCTTGCTCGTCGTCGGCTTCGCCTTCGGCCTCGGCTACAGGCGCTTCCTCTTCTCCGGCCATCTCCTCGGCTTCGGCCAGCGCGGCATCCGCTTCGGCAGCCATCTCGCCGGTACCCTGGCCCTCGCGAATGAAGATCGCGCTGACGATGGCGGCGTCGTAATCGTCGCCGTACTCCAGAACCGGAATGATCACACCCTCGGGAAGCTGGAGTTCGCTCATCATCACCTGTCCGCCCGGTTCCAGGCCGGACAGATCGACTTCGATGTACTCGGGCAGGTGCTTCGGCAGCGCCGAGATTTCGATTTCGGTGTAGTTGTGCGAGATGACCACCCCACCCTTCTTGCCGGCCGGGCTGGTCTCTTCATTGACGAAGTGCAGCGGCACCTCGATTCGCAGCTCGGTGTCTTCCCGCACGCGCTGGAAATCCACGTGCTGGATGCGCGGCTTGAAGGGATGGCGCTGCAGGTCTCGCAGGATCACTTTCTGGCTCCGCCCGTCGTCAACCTTCAGGTCGAGGATGGAGGCGTGGAAGCTCTCGTCGTCGACGGCGTGCAGGATGTAGTCGTGCTCCAGCGTCAGCGAGACGGGCTCGCGCGTCGCGCCGTACAGCACGGCCGGCACCTTGTTTTCGCGGCGCAGGCGGCGGCTCGCACCTTTCCCCACGTCCTCGCGAATCTGGGCCGGCACTTCATAGGTCTTGGCCATGTTTGAATTCCATTTCTCGGTTGCATGAAAATCCGCCGGCCCGCGACCAGGCCGCCGGGGTAGCCGGGCATTATAGCGTTTTTGATGGGGGGATTCCAGCTCTGGGTGGTCTTAGTTGCCCGGGATCGGCCTCCGGCAGATGGACGATTCCCCGCTGTTTTCGCGGGTTCCCGGATAAAAACTGTTTCGCCGCCGGGTTCGCCGGCTGATGGCAACGTTCCGCTCCGACCAGAAAAGCGATTTCGCTGCTCGCTAC
>CAYPZP010000212.1:0-5365 GCA_964415285.1 uncultured Halomonas sp.
CTTGTAGTAGTCCTTGAATTCCATGCATTCGGTCCAGCGGGTTGCAGGTTGCCGATCTCGGCTTGATCCTTACAAGATAGGGATGAATGGGGCGAATTTCAGCCGGGCCGCCTCAATCTGGTGGTTGCTTGGCGACGCTGCGACATTATTCGTTGTTAGTGGGCCATGCGGGTAATGGGGTAACACTCAGCCGCATGGCCCACTAGCTTAACTGGTTCGTATTGGTTGCTTGATGACTTCTATCATCAGGTTGGGGGGTTGTTACCGAGATCGACTGAGGAGAAGCGCCTGATTAAAACTCCAAGACCGGAACAGCGGTTTCGCCGCCCGCTGCGCGAGCTGATGCGAGTTACTTTTGCGGGATCAAAAGTAACCAAAACTCCTCATGCCGCGTCCCCGCCCGGGCTGCGCCCGGGTTCCCTGCGATGCTCGGTTCGGGCGGGGCGCGAAGAACTCGCTCCGGTCGCTTGCGCTCTCTGCGCTCAGACACCTTCGCGCCCGATTGTCATGACCAGCGCCGCCCGCCCCTGCGCTTCTCGGCGGCTCCGAGGCAGATTGGAGATTGATTCGTCGTTGATGCCATGGTTGCTTCTGTTCGCCGAATCAGCCGCGGCACGCCAATGAATTCCATCTCCCTTCTGCGTCGAAGCAGCCGAGGAGCGGAGTCTTCGCCGGAAACGAGGCCGGACGTGTCTGAGCGAAGCGAGTTGTCCGGCCGCCGGCGAAGGCGAGCACCGCAGGGCACCGGGCGTCAGCCCGGCTGCTTCGCCCGCACGATCGGTTTTGCCTACTCTTGACGACTCAAAAGTAGGTCGCTCAAGCTCGCGAAGCGAGCGGCGAAACGGCTTTTGACTTTTTCGAATCATCCGCGCGACGGGCCGAAGAGAACCAACGCCAAACCATCAATCAACCTTCCCCCGAAGCCGCTCCCAATACGCCAACCTCCGAATCACATCCCGCTCGAATCCCCGCTCCACCGGTCGGTAAAACCGCTCCCGCTGCATGTCGTCGGGAAAGCCGTCCTGACCCGCGAATCCGGCCTCGGTGTCATGGTCGTAAACGTAGCCTTCGCCGTAGCCGAGGTCTTTCATCATGCGCGTCGGCGCGTTCAGGATGCGCGCCGGCGGCGGTAGCGAGCCGTGCTCCGCGGCGGCGCGGCGGGCGGCTTTCTCGGCGCGGTACAGTGCGTTCGACTTCGGCGCCGTCCCCAGGTAGGTCACCGCCTGGACCAGCGCCAGTTCGCCTTCGGGCGAGCCGAGGCGCTCGTATGCTTCGGCGGCGGCCAGCGCCTGGATGAGCGCCTGCGGATCGGCCAGGCCGATGTCCTCGCTAGCGAAGCGAACCAGCCGACGCAAGAGGTAGCGCGGATCCTCGCCGCCGGCCAGCATGCGCGCGGTCCAGTACAGCGCCGCGTCGACGTCGGAGGCTCGAAGCGACTTGTGCAGCGCGGAGATCAGGTTGTAGTGCGCGTGGCGGTCCTTGTCGTGATCGGGCGCGCGCTGCTGGGTCAGCCGAAGCAGCGCAGCTTCGTTCAGCGGCGTGTCGGCGTCGGCCAGGTCGAGCAACGTCTCGACCAGGTTGATGAGATAGCGTCCGTCGCCGTCGGCCATCGCCAGCAGCTTTTCGCGCGCCGGCCCGGTCAGCGGCAGCGCGTGACCGACGTGGCGTTCGGCGCGCGCCACGAGCTTGTTCAGCGCGCGCTCGTCGAGCCGGTGCAGCACCATGACCCGCAGCCGCGACAGCAGCGCGCCGTTAAGCTCGAAGGACGGGTTTTCGGTGGTCGCGCCGACCAGCACCACGGTGCCGTCTTCGACCACCGGCAGGAAGCTGTCCTGCTGGGCCCGATTGAAGCGGTGAATCTCGTCGACGAACAACAGCGTGCCGTGCTGCGAGACCCGCTGTCGCTCGCGCGCGGCGGCGAACACTTTCTTGAGGTCGGCGACGCCGGAGAAGATCGCTGAGAGCTGCTCGAAATGCAGCTCGCCGACACCGGCCAGCAGGCGTGCAAGGGTGGTCTTGCCGGTGCCGGGCGGTCCCCAGAACACCAGCGGCGCGACCCGGCCGGCCTCGACCATCCGGCGCAGCGGCCGATCTTCGCCCAGCAGGTGATCCTGGCCGACCACTTCGTCGAACCGGATCGGGCGCAGTCGATCGGCCAGCGGTCGCCGGTCGGCGGAATCGCTAGCCTGGTCGGTCATGCCGATGCAACCGGAGGCCTGGAGCCGCGCTCCTCAGAGCGTGTGCGTGGGACGATCGGATTCCAGCATGCCGGCCAGTTCCGAGGAGATCCGACTCTGCGCCTTTTCGCCCTCTACGGTTTCCTGGAACTGAACCCCGACCCCGGAGTTGGCGCTGGACTTGCTGCCAGCGTGCGGCGACAACCACGCCACGCGTCCCGGAATCGCCATGCGTTCCTCGCCCATCAGGGTCAACAGCACCAGCACCTCGTCGCCGAGCCGGAAACGCTTGCGCGTCGGAATGAACAGCCCGCCGCCGAGCAGGAACGGCATGTAGCAGCGGTACAGCTCCTGCTTGTCGTCGATGCTGCAAGAAAGAATGCCTTTTTGCGCCATCACGCACCATCCAGCGGCTGGGTTCCGGACCCCGAGTTTACCTCAACGCACCGAGACGCCGCCGATCCGGCGCCAGTCGGCCAGCCACGCGCGCAGCATCCAGTCGTGCCGGATCGGCCCGCCGGCCAGCCTTGCACCGTCCAGCGCGCGCTCCCAGCAGGCCTGCAGCCGATCCAGCGCATCGCGCTCCGCGCCGGGCAGCGGCGCGCCGGCGAGCGCATCGTCGGGGCCGGCCAGCACGCTCTTCAGCCAGCGCTCGGTCCAGCGCGCCAGCCACGGCCAGATCACTTCCGGCGCCTGCTGCCACTCCGCGATCAGGGCCGACTCGTCGGCCTTGCCGCGCATCACGCCGGCCAGCGCGTCGCGCACGGCAAGCCCCTGTTCGAGTCCCGCCTCGCCCAGCCAGGCATCGGCCAGCAGCGGCGCGCCATCGGCCAGCGACAGCGCCATCGCGCACTGCTCGGGGCTTCGATCGCCGTGGCGATCGGCCAACCATTCGAGTGCTGCCGCGCGATCCGGAACCGCGACGTATCGACGCTGACAGCGGCTCAGCACCGTCGGCGGCAGCCGGCGCTCGGCATCCACGACGAGCACCAGCCAGACGTTGCCCGACGGCTCCTCCAGCGTCTTGAGCAGCGCGTTGGCCGCATTCCGGTTGAGCCGGTCGGCCGGCGAGATCAGGCCGACACGCGTCTCGCCTACCGACGGCGTCAGCGACAGCGAGGCGATGAATTCGCGCACCTGGTCGACCAGGATTTCGCTCTTGTCCTCGAGCAGGCCGAGCTCGAACCGATCCGGATGCGTGGCGCCTTCGATCAGTTCGCACGATCGGCAGTTTCCGCAGGCTTCGCCGTCGCGCGGATCCAGGCACAGCAGCCGCTGGACCAGCCAGTCGGCCAGCGCGCGCTTGCCCACGCCGGGCGAACCCAGCAGCATCGGCGCGTGCCCGAGCCGATTCTCGGCCACGGCGCGGTCCAGCGCGATCTTCTCGGGTTCCAGCCAGGGCAGGATCACGACAGGCGCTCCGTCAGTACTTCGTCGAGCCGGGCGCGCACCTCGGCCAGCGACCGGTCGGCGTCGATGATCGCGTAGCGCCCGGGGCAGGCGCGGGCGCGCGCCAGGTAGGTCTCGCGCACGCGCTCGAGAAACACCAGCCGGCTGCCCTCGAAGCGGTCCGGACCGCCCTTGCGGCGGCGGATGCGGTCGAGGCCGACGTGTACCGGCACGTCGAGCACCAGCACCAGCTCCGGCACCAGGTCCGGGTGCACCAGTTCGGCCAGCCGATCGACCGGCGCGGGACCGAGCCCGCGGCCGCCGCCCTGGTAGGCGTGGCTGGCGTCGGTGAAGCGATCGCAGACGACGTCGGTGCCCTCGGCCAGCGCCGGTTCGATGACCTCGACGACGTTCTCGCGTCGGGCCGCGAACATCAGCAGCAGCTCGGTCATCGGGTCGATCTCGCCGGTCGCCGGATCCAGCAGCAGCTCGCGAATCCGCTCGGCGACGCCGGTTCCGCCCGGCTCGCGGGTGGTCAGCACGCGCCGACCGCGCTGCGCCAGCCAGTCCTTGATGAACGCCAGCGCGGTCGACTTGCCCGCGCCCTCGCCGCCTTCCAGACAGATCAGTCTTCCGTTCATTCCCTTCCCAGGATGTAGCGCGCTACGGCCCGATTGTGCTCGGCCAGCGTCGCGGAAAATTGGTGCGTGCCGTCGCCCCGGGCCACGAAATACAGCGCCTCGCCGTCGGCCGGGTGCGCCGCCGCCCGAATCGAGGCCGGTCCCGGAAGGCCGATCGGCGTGGGCGGCAAACCGCCGCGCGTATAGGTGTTCCAGGGGTGGTCGCTGCGCAGGTGGCGACGCCGGATGCGGCCGTCGAAGTCGTCTCCCAGCCCGTAGACCACGGTGGGATCGGTCTGCAGGCGCATGCCGCGCTCCAGCCGGCGCACGAAGACCCCGGCGACGCGCGCACGCTCCTCGGCCGCCATCGTTTCCATCTCGACCAGCGAAGCCAGAACCAGCAGCTCGTCCGGCGTCGCCAGCGGCAGCGCCGGGCGCCGATTTCCCCACTCCCGCCCGAGCACCTCCAGCATCGCCCGGTACGCCCGCGCCAGCAGGTCCAGGTCGCGATCACCGCGCACGAACTGGTAGGTCTCGGGCAGGAATCGGCCCTCGGCAAAGCAGCCGTCGCAGCCGAGACGTCGCATCAGCTCGGCGTCCGACACCCCGGTCGCCGCCGCGGCGATCCGGGTGTCGGCGGCCAGCTCGGCCCGGAGACGCGCCAGCGTCCAGCCTTCGACGATGGTGAAGCGATGCCGCACGACGTCGCCGCGTTCGAGTCGCTCGAGCAGGTCGAGCGGCGTGTCGCCGGGCCGGATACGGTATTCGCCGACGCGGATGACCGGTTCGCGCAACCGGCCGAGCATGCGCCAGCGCCAGTCCGGGACGGTCAGGCCCAACGCCTCCAGTCGCGACGCCAGGATACCCAGCGTATCGCCGGGCCCGACCCAGACCACGGCACCAGATGCCTCGATCAGCGGCGCGTGCACCAGTGCGCGATAGTCGCGCCACAGCAAGGCGCCTGCGATTGCCGCGGACAGCAACGCTACCGCGCTCAACGCCAGCAATCCCCGGATCATGATTCGACCTCTTCGCGCCACGCGTCCTGCCAATGCCGCACGACGCCCTCGATCTCGAGCCGCCTGCCGTCCAGTTCGCGCACCGGACACGGCCCCTGGATCGAGTTTATCAAGATCGGAAGAGCACACGTCTGAACTCCAGTCACTCCGGAGAATCTCG
>CAYPZP010000213.1:0-5352 GCA_964415285.1 uncultured Halomonas sp.
CGATGGGCGTTTCCATCGAGATCGGTTCCTTGGCGATCTTGAGCACCTTGCGGACCTTGTCCTCGGGCATCTCCATCTTCACCGCCAGTTCCTCCGGCGTGGGCTCGCGGCCCATTTCCTGCAGCATCTGCCGCGAAATACGGTTGAGCTTGTTGATCGTCTCGATCATGTGCACCGGGATGCGGATGGTGCGCGCCTGGTCGGCGATCGAGCGCGTGATCGCCTGGCGGATCCACCAGGTCGCGTAAGTCGAGAACTTGTAGCCGCGGCGGTATTCGAACTTGTCGACCGCCTTCATCAGGCCGATGTTGCCTTCCTGGATCAGGTCGAGGAACTGCAGGCCGCGGTTGGTGTACTTCTTGGCGATCGAGATCACCAGGCGCAGGTTGGCCTCGACCATTTCCTTCTTGGCCCGCCGCGCGCGCGCTTCGCCGATCGACATGTTGCGGGTCAGATCCTTGAACTCCGACATCGGAATGCGCTGCGTCTTTTCGATCTGCGTGAGCTTCTTCTGCAGCCTGGCGATCTCGTCGGAATGTTCCTTCAGCGCCTTGGACCAGTCGGTGCGCTTGTTCATCAGGCCCTTGAGCCAGTCCGGATCGGTCTCGTTGTCGACGAAGCTCTTGATGAACTCCTTGCGCGGCATGCCGGACTTGTCGACGCAGATGGTCATGATCTGGCGCTCGAGATCGCGCGTGATGTTGGCCTGGAAGCGCATCCGGTCGATCAGGTGCTCGAACATGCGCGGCGGCAGCTTCAGGCGCATGAACTGCTCGGCGATCTGGTCCTTGAGCTCGTTGGTCTTCTTGCCGCCGGGACCGTAGCGGTCGTAGAGCTTGAGGAACTGCTCGTGGGCCTTCTTCATTTCCTCGAAGAAGCCGATGACCTGTTCGGCGTCGGGGCCGGTGTTGACCGTCGGGGCCGGCTTGTCTTCGTCCTCGTCCTCGTCGGATTCCTCGATGAATTCCGCTTCTTCGGCAACAGCGGCTTCCATCGTGTCGTCCGAAATCAGGTCCATCTCCGCCAGCAGCAGCGGGTTGACGAAGCCCGAGACCAGCTCGTTGAGGCGCTGCTCGCCGTCGCGCCAGGCCTGGTATTCCTCCAGCAGCACCGTGACCGTTCCGGGAAAGCGCGCCAGCGAGATGTTGACGGCGTTCAAGCCGTCCTCGATGCGCTTGGCGATCTCGATTTCGCCCTTCTGGTCGAGCAGGTCCACCTGGCCCATTTCCCGCATGTACATGCGCACCGGATCGGTGGTTCGCCCCAGCTCGGTCTCGACCGCCGCAAGCGCCGCTTCGGCTTCCTGCTGGGCGGTCTCGTCGTCGGTATCGGCGGCCGAGGAGTCGTTGAGGATCAGCGCATCCGGATCCTCGGGCGCTTCCTCGAACACCTTGATCCCCATGTCGTTGATCATGTTGACGATGTCTTCGATCTGCTCGGCTTCGACGACATCGTCGGGCAGGTGGTCGTTGACCTGGGCATAGGTCAGCCACTGACCCTGTTCCCGACCTTTTTCGATCAGGGTCTTCAACGACGAGCGGGGTGCGGGTGCATTTTCCATAAGCTTCGATTCGGTGATTCTCAGGCGGAGCCGGAATTGCCGGCGACGCGGTTCGACAAAAGGGTGCGCAGCTCGGCCGACTGCTCGTCGGTCAAGCTGCCGGATGCCTGGACCTGCTGCAATCGCGCGACCCGCGCGCGAACCAGCTGACTCCGGATCCGCTCCAGCACTTCGACCAGCGCCGGCTGCAACTGTTCAACGCCGCCGGCCAGGTCGCGAACCGCCAGTTCGGACAGAAACCGTCCTTCCGGCGTATCGCGCCAGTGTTCCAGAAGCAGCGCGGTGGATACGTTGGGCTTTTGGCGGCAAAAATCAATCAGGTGAGCCAGGAACCGGACCCCTTTGACGTCTCCGGCCAGGTCCAGTCGGCCTGGATTCACTTCCGCAGCCAGATCCGGATGCTGGACCAAAATGGCGACCGCATATTGTACCGGAGTCAAGGTGCGATCGGAAAGTCCTGATTTTCGAGCGATTCGCGGGTGCTCCGGCGGCCGCCAGGTGCCGCTGTGGCCGGCTCGGCGATCGAGCTCGTCGGCCATGAGCTCCGCGAAAGGTCCGGGCGGCAGCCGCTCGAGCAGCGGCCGGGCCTGGGCGATCAGCCGGGCCCGGCCGTCGGGCGTGCTCAATTCGAGCTTCCGGCCCAGCTCCTCGAACAGGAAGGTCGACAGCGGAAGCGCCGCGCGCAATAGCGCCTCGAATGCGTCCCGGCCGCGTTCGCGAACCAGGCTGTCCGGGTCCTCGCCTTCGGGCAGGAACAGGAAGCGCACCTCGCGGTCGGCGCGCATCACCGGCAGCGCGGCCTCCAGCCCCTTCCACGCCGCGCGCCGCCCTGCCGCGTCGCCGTCGAAACAGAACACGACCACCGAAGTCGCCCGGAACATCAGCTCCAGGTGGTCGGCGGTCACGGCCGTGCCCAGCGTCGCGACCGCCTCGGGAAAGCCGAACTGATGCAGCGCCGCGGCGTCCATGTAACCCTCGACCACCAGCAGCCGCTCCGGCAGGCCGCCCTTGCGCACGTTGAACAGCCGGTACAGCTCGCGACCCTTGTGGAATACCGGCGACTCGGCCGAGTTCAGGTATTTCGGTCCGTCGGCGCCCAGGTCGCGGCCGCCGAAGGCGATCACCCGGCCTCTGCGGTCGTGGATCGGGAACATGATTCGATTGCGGAACCGGTCGATCAGATTGTCGTTGCGCGCCCGGCTGCTCAGGCCCGCCTGCTCGAGCTGCTCGGGCTTGAAGCCGTCGGCAAGCAGCCGGTCGGTCAGCGCCGACCATTCGTCCGGGGCCAGCCCGACGCCGAATTCATTGACCGTCTCGTCATCGAAGCCGCGTTGCTTCAGGTAGGACCGGGCCGACTCGGCATTGCGCAGCCGGTTGCGGAAGAAGTTCTGCGCGGAGTCCAGCGCCTGGTACAGCGCCTCACGACGCCGCTTCTGCGCCTCGTCGGGCGCGGTTCCCGCTTCGCGCGGAACGTCCATCCCGACCATCCCGGCCAGTTCCTCGACCGCGGCGGGAAACTCCAGGCCGTCGTACTGCATGACGAACCCGATGGCCGTCCCGTGCGCGCCGCAGCCGAAGCAGTGGTAGAACTGCTTCTGCGGCGAGACGTAGAACGACGGCGTCTTCTCGTCGTGGAACGGGCAGCAGGCCTTGAACTCGTGCCCGGCCGGTTTCAGCGGTACGCGCTGGCCGACGACATCGCCGATGTCGACACGTTCGAGCAGGCTCTCGATGAACGATTCGGGAATCAGGCCGGGCATCGACCGGAGTCTATACGGATCGCGGCGCCCGGCAAAGGTCCCGGGCGACCGCGATCATCCGAGCCGGGCGCGAACGGCCTGCGAGACGCCCTTCATGTCGGCGCGGCCCTGGACCTTCGGCTTGAGGTCGCCCATGACCTTGCCCATGTCGGCCATGCCCGAGGCGCCGGTGTCGGCGATGGCCTTGTCGATCAGCGCGTCGAGCTCTTCGGGCGTCAGCGGCGTCGGCAGGAAGTCCGACAGCACGTCGATCTCGACCTGCTCGGCATCGGCAAGGTCGTCCCGCCCGCCGGCCCGGTACTGCTCGATCGATTCTCGACGCTGCTTGACCTGCTTGTCGAGAATCGCCAGCACGTCGGCGTCCTCGAGTTCGATGCGCTCGTCGACTTCCTTCTGCTTGATCGCGGCGGTGAGCATGCGCAGCACCTTGAGGCGCTCTTTCTCGCCGGCCTTCATCGCGTGCTTGACCTGGTCGTTGATCTCTTGTTTCAGGGACATGGGGTTTCACCGGGATTCTGCAACTGGATTCATTCATATTGCGCCGGAACCGCGTCTGTGCAAGGGTTCCAGCGCCCGGCCGGCTGGTCCGGCGTCCCTGATTCGCGGCTCGATGTCGAGCTGCCCACACGGTGGATGATTGTTTGCTCTCATCTGAGGAGGAATGCCCGCGGACCCGGCGAACTCGCCCCGGCCGACTTCGCCGAAGCAACCAAGGCGTCAGGTTTTCGTTACAGGCTGGGATGAGAATCCCCCCCGTAGGCGCGATCTTCAGATCGCGATGGGCACGGCGCGGGATTCGGGTTGAACCGCGATCTGAAGATCGCGCCTACGGCGGGGTACCGGCGGCTGCCGCCCCCGCGATTTTCGAATCGCGATGGCTAGTGCTGCCCAAGCGCGGCCTGGGGCGAAAGGAGGCGCCTCAGCAGTTCGTTATCGACAGCGAGGCGGTTCCGGGTCGTGCATCTTGGGTGGTTTGCGACCGACTGAACCGCAGGCGAACAGCCAGTACGGCGAGAATTTGAGTCCGAGCAGCGGCGCGCGGGCGCGTGCCAGTACCGACCGTGAACGCCACCGCCACCAAGGCGTCGGCGTTTCGTTCCAGGGTTGGGGGTTGGACGGGAATTCCCCCGTAGGAGCGATCTTCAGATCGCGATGGGCACGGCGCGGGATTCGGGTTGAACCGCGATCTGAAGATCGCGCCTACGGCGGGGTACCGGCGGCTGCCGCCCCCGCGATTTTCGAATCGCGATGGCTAGTGCTGCCCAAGCGCGGCCTGGGGCGAAGAGCAGCCGGGGTTCGCGATTTCCGGCAGGGCTCGTCGCGAGACGTCGATCAGAGTGCGGGATGAGTGGCTTTTGCGTCCGAGGAACGCGCAGTCGTAGCTGACCTACGTCGAGCATTCCGACCGAGCAAAAGTCGCTCAGGACGTGCTCTGGCGGCGTCGCAGCAGAGCACTGTCGGGAATTGCGAACCCTTTAGTACAGGCGCTTGCGGTTGGTTGCGTCCCTGTTCAACTTCCGCAGATGCCGCTTGACGGCAGCGGCCTTCTTGCGCTTTCGTTCCTGCGTCGGCTTCTCGTAGAATTCGCGGCGACGCGTTTCGGCGACCACGCCGGCTTTTTCGCACGAACGCTTGAAGCGGCGCAGGGCGTATTCGAATGGCTCGTTTTCCTTGACTTTCACACTCGGCATGTTGCTCGCCAGTCCTTCATTAACGGGTGAGTTCCCCAGTATATCGCGGTAAGCTAGCCGAATGCAAAGCCCTGCTGCCGAAATTCGCACCGTGCTGGGGATCGAAACCTCTTGCGACGAGACCGCCGTGGCCGTCTACGACCCGGGCAGGGGCATCGTCGCCGAGTCGGTCTACAGCCAGCTCGATCACGCGAAGTACGGTGGGGTCGTGCCCGAACTGGCCTCGCGCGATCACGTGCGCAAGCTCGCGCCGATGATCCGGCAGGTGCTCGACGAGGCCGGGCTGGCGCCCGGTGATCTCGATGCAGTCGCCTATACCGCCGGCCCCGGCCTGGCCGGC
>CAYPZP010000214.1:0-5290 GCA_964415285.1 uncultured Halomonas sp.
ACCACGCGTCGATCTCCGTAAAGCTGGCGAAACAGCGGATCGGCGTCCGCACCGATCATCGGCTCGCTGACCATGGTTCGCGTGTAGATGCTGACCACCGACGGCGCCGTGCGGCTGACCGCATCGGCGTAGGACCGCACCGGCTCACGCTCGGATGCCTGCTCGATGGGCAGGAACTCCGGCCGGAACCACACGATGACGAAGGCGGCGGCGAGGCCGATCACCGTGACCTGCATGAGGAACTGGGCGAGTCGCTTCATGAACCGGACAAATCCTGGCTGATGCCGTATTGTAGAGACCGAGAGTACCGGTTCGCTTGGATGGCGAGGTCGCTATCGGCGGTCCGTGAGCGTTCGCTGACCAGCGGAGCCTTAAATTTCGGTAAAATTGCGGTTTTCGCCGTTGACACGCCGAGCATCGGCATCGGACCGGTCCCCGCGACCGCCGATAATCGCCGATGAAGATCGCGGTTCCGATTCTGGAGTATCCGTTAATGTCTGAAAATCAGTCACTTGCATCGGTCGAGCCGGTACCGGACAAGGGTCGGCGCATGCTTTTGCTGGCCGGTACCGGTGCCGTGGGCGCGGTCGGCGCCGGCTTCGTGGCATGGCCGTTCGTCGCCTCCTGGAAGCCGAGCGAACGCGCCAAGGTCATCGGTGCGCCGGTCGAGGCGTTCATCGGCGACCTCGAACCCGGCCAGATGATCCGGCTTCAGTGGCGCGGCCAGACCATCGGCGTGCTCCGTCGCACCAGTGAAATGGTCGACAACCTGTCGAAACTGAACGACGAACTCAGCGATCCGCAGTCCGAGAATGCCGATCAGCAGCCGGAATATGCGAGCAACATCCATCGCTCGATCCGACCGGAATACCTGGTGCTGAACATGCATTGCACGCATCTCGGTTGCGTCCCCGAATACATCCCCGAGGTCGGCTCCCAGCCGTTCGAGGATAACTGGCTGGGCGGCTTCTTCTGCCCGTGCCACAAGTCGAAGTTCGATCTTGCCGGACGCGTCTATGCCGGCGTCCCCGCGCCGACGAACCTGATCATCCCCCCTTACAGTTACGTTGACGACGAGCATGTCATCATCGGGGTTGGTCCGGAAGGAGCAGCCTGATCATGGCGACGCCCGCAAGCAACATTTCGCGCCAGCTTTCCAACGCCGGCGAATGGATCGATCGCAGAATTCCGGTCTCGGATTTCTGGAAGAAGCACATCAGCGAATATTACGCCCCGAAGAACTTCAACTTCTTCTACTTCTTCGGTTCGCTGGCCCTGCTGGTGCTGGTCAATCAACTCTTGACCGGCATCTTCCTGACGATGTTCTACAAGCCCGACGCGGCCAGCGCTTTCGCGTCCGTGGAATACATCATGCGCGACGTCGAGTGGGGCTGGTTGATCCGGTACATGCATTCGACCGGCGCATCGTTCTTCTTCATCGTCGTGTATCTGCACATGTTCCGCGGGCTGATGTACGGCTCGTACAAGTCACCGCGCGAGCTGGTGTGGATCCTGGGCGTGCTCATCTACCTGGTGCTGATGGCCGAGGCCTTCATGGGCTACGTGCTGCCCTGGGGCCAGATGTCGTACTGGGGCGCGCAGGTGATCATCTCGCTGTTCGGCGCGGTGCCGGTGGTCGGGGAGACGCTGGTGGAGTGGATCCGCGGCGATTTCTTCGTTTCGGACGCGACGCTGAATCGATTCTTCGCGCTGCATGTCATCGCGCTACCGCTCGCGCTGCTGTTGCTGGTGGTGCTCCATCTTGCAGCGCTGCACGAGGTGGGCTCGAACAACCCGGACGGTATCGAAGTCAAGGCAAAGAAGGATGCCAAGGGTCGGCCACTGGACGGTATCCCGTTCCACCCGTATTACACGGTCAAGGACATTTTCGGCGTCGGCGTGTTCCTGACGCTGTTCGCGTTCGTGATCTTCTTCGCCCCGGAATTCGGCGGCCTGTTCCTCGAGCCCGACAACTTCAATCCGGCCGACCCGCTGGTGACGCCCGAGCACATCGTGCCGGTGTGGTACTTCACGCCGTACTACGCCATTCTTCGTGCGGTGCCCGACAAGCTGATGGGCGTCATCCTGATGGGGCTGGCGATCATGGTGTTGTTTGTCCTGCCGTGGCTGGATCGGTCGAAAGTCAAGTCGATCCGCTACAAGGGTCTGGGCAGCAAGATCCTGCTGGCGGTCTTCGTCATCGCTTTCGTCCGGCTCGGAATGCTCGGCATGGCCGAAGGAACCTGGATCGAGACCATCGAATCTCGCATCTGGACCTTCGTCTACTTCGCCTTCTTCATCCTGCTGCCGTTCGTCACCAAATACGAGAAGACCCGACCGGAACCGGAGCGAGTGACCAAATGATTCGAATTGTCCTGTCAGTCCTGTTTCTGGTCACGGCGAACGTCGGCTTGGCGGCCGGCGGCGGCGAGAATCTCGAACATGCCGATGCCAACGTCCACGACATGGCTTCGGTGCAGCGCGGGGCGGCGATGTTCATGAACTATTGCCACTCGTGTCACTCGGCCGAGTACATGCGCTACCAGCGCCTGGCCAAGGATCTCGAGCTCACCGAAGAGCAGGTGGCCGAGAACCTGGTCTTCGGCGAGCGCGAATTGACCGACTACATGATCGCGGCGATGCCGGAAGCGTCGGAACAGTGGTTCGGCAAGAAACCGCCGGATCTGACGCTGACCGCTCGATCGCGCGGCGCGGACTGGATCTACTCGTTCCTCAAGGGCTTTTATCTGACCGAAGACGGCTGGAACAACACGATTCTGGCGAATGCTTCGATGCCTCACGTGCTTTGGGAATTGCAGGGCATCCAGCGGCCGATCATGGAAACCTATACCGACGACGCCGGCCAGGAGCAAACCCGCATCGCCGAACTGGAAGTTGTCGAGGGCGGCAAACTGTCTCCCGAACAGTACGATGCCTCCATTCGTGACCTGACGGCATTCATGATCTACCTCGGCGAGCCGGCCGTTTTGAAGCGCGAAAGTCTGGGCGTGTGGGTGCTCCTGTTCCTCGTGGTGTTCACATTCCTTGCCTGGTTGCTGTACAAGGACTATTGGCGGGACATCAAGAAGTGAGCCCGCATTCTGACGCCAAGCGCGGGAGCCGTCGCTGATGATGACCATGTATTCGTCGGAAAACTGCCTGGACAGCCACCGCGTCCGGGTCGTTCTGGCCGAGAAAGGGTTGAATGTCGAGATCATCCACATCGAGCAGGATCGCTCGGCGATTGCCGACCTGGCCGAACTCAGCCCCTACGGCGAACCGCCGACGCTGGTCGACCGCGATCTGGTCGTCTACGGCACCTGGGTGGTAACCGAGTATCTGGATGAGCGCTATCCGCATCCGCCGCTGATGCCGGTCGACCCGGTTTCCCGGTCCCGCCTCCGCCTGGCGTTGTACCGGATTCAGCGCGACTGGATCGACAACGGTCGAATCATCGAGACATCCAGCGGACCCAAGCGCATCGAAACCGCGCGCAAGCAGCTGCGCGACAGCATCATCGAGTCCGACCCGCTATTCGGCCTGTCGCCGTTCCTGCTCAACGACGAACTCAGCCTGGTCGATTGCGCCCTGCTTCCACTGCTTTGGCGTCTGCCCGGGTACGAGGTCGATCTGCCCGCCCGCTCGACCACGAATATCCGCCGCTACATGGACCGGATGTTCAGCCGGGATGCGTTCCAGCGCAGCCTTACCGAGGTCGAGCGCAGCTTCCGCGAGGATGATGAATAGCCGGTCGGCCAACATGACGCCGAGCCGTCCGTACCTGCTGCGGGCATTGCACGATTGGATCGTCGATAACGGCGCCACTCCGCAAATCCTCGTCGACGGGGGTCATCCCGAGCTCAACGTTCCCGATGCGGCACGATCCGGAGACAAGATCGTGCTCAACATTTCCCCGAGTGCGGTTCGCGACATGGATATCGACAACGAATACGTCAGCTTCGTCGCGCGCTTCTCCGGCGTCTCGCACGGCGTTCTCGTGCCGATCGCCGCGGTGCAGGCGATCTATGCGCGCGAGAACGGCCAGGGCATGATGTTTCCCGATCTCGACGAGGACGACCAGACCCCTTCGGACGAAGACCGGCGGACAAGCGGTCCGCAACAGGGATCCGGCGGCAGGAAACCCGATCTGAAGGTCATCAAGTAGAGTCGACGACCGCGGCGCTGCCGCGCGCGGTCGGCAGCGCGCACCCGTCCATCGTCATCGAACGGCCCCGGGCTCAAGGGCTCATGCTTGCGCGCGAGTGCGACCGATACGGCCAGGCTGCGCTGCTCCCGGACCACATGCAGGAAAGTCGATGCGATTCAAGACCGTGAGAATCCTGATACTGCTCGCCATCCTGGCAATGGTGGCGCACAACCAGTTCAGCACGCGGGAACGATTCGCGAGTTGGCAGGCCCCGGTATTCGTCGCCGTCTATCCGGTCAACGCCGATGCAAGCGAGCGCTCGGCTCGATACATCGAGCGCCTCGACGAACGGGAATTCGAGTCCTTGACCGGTTTCGTCGCCCGCGAAGCCCAGCGCTACGGCGTCGACCTGGATCGACCGCTCTACCTGCAGCTCGGCAAGCCGGTGAGCGAAACGCCGCCTCAGCCGCCGGTGGACGGCAGCTTCCTCCAGCGCGCGGCGTGGATCTTCAAGGCCCGATGGTGGCGCTGGGGTTTCGACGACCAGGGCCTGGACTCCGACATCGTCGTGCTGGCGCGCTATCACGACCCGCAGAGCAGCCCCCGGCTCCCACATTCGACCGGCATCGAAGATCTCCGCATTGCCATTGCCAACGTGTTCGCCACGCGCAACATGCGCGGTGAAAACAACGTCGTCGTGCTGCACGAAGTGCTGCACACGCTGGGAGCCACGGACAAATACGATTTGCAGACCGGCCAGCCGCTTCACCCGGATGGCTACGCCGAACCGCAACGCGCCCCGCTCCATCCCCAACGATTCGCCGAATTGATGGCCGGTCGCATTCCGATCTCGTCGAATCGGGCGCAGCAGGCCGAGGCGCTGGCGCTTGTGCGCATCGGCCCGAAAACCGCGGCGGAGATCGGCTGGGCCGACTCCCCGCAAGACTGATCAGCGCCGCCCGAAAGCGTTTCGGTGTTCAGCCGGCGGCAGGCGAACTTTCCGGCTCCGGCCCGTCGTCGACCGTGCTGCCCGATCCCGGTTCCCGCGGCGGCTTGTCGCCGTCGTCCCAGCCCTGGGGCGGATCGGGGTCGCGTCCGTCCATGATCTGATCGATCTGGCGCGCATCGATGGTCTCGTACTGC
>CAYPZP010000215.1:0-5190 GCA_964415285.1 uncultured Halomonas sp.
GCCCTGCACGTTATCGATGTAGCCACCGAGCTGAACGTTGTAGAACGCTGCGCGCGCGGCCGTGTTGCGACCCAGCGGAATATTGATGAAGCCCTCACCGGAGCTGTTCATCTCACCGTCCTTGGTGAATGACGCTTCACCGGTAAAACCGGCATCGAACGCACCGAGCTCCGGCTTGTTGGTGATGTAGCGAATCGTGCCGGCCTGCGAGCTGGCACCGAACAACGTGCCCTGCGGCCCCGGAAGAACCTCGACACGCTGCAGGTCGGTGGCGTAGACGTCGAGATTTCTTCCCGGCGCGGTGACCGGCTGTTCGTCGAGATATAGCGCAACGTTCGGCATCGTGCCCTGAGCGCCCGACAGCAGGACGGTAATCGGCTGCACCGCCATGCCGCGCAGGAAAATCGTCTGCTGGCCCGGTCCGCGGCTTGCCGCGTTCAGGCTCGGAACGCTGTTGCGCAGGTCATCGAAGTTACCGATATTGAGCTGCTGCAGCTGCTCTTCGCCCACCGCCTGAACGGTCAACGCAGCTTCCTGGAGGTCGACCTCTTCGGTCTTGGTCGCGGTGACCACCATCCGCTCGATCTGCTTGTCGTTCGCGGCTTCTCCACTCTGCCCGTCCTGAGCGCTTACCGCAGTCGTCGCGGTTGCGGCCAGCGACCAGAGAATCGCTTGCGATAGTCGGTTCTTTTCCATCATGTCGTTATTCCACCTCATTTCGGGTTGTCGGTCTTTCTCGAAATTGCTTTGGGCGTTCAATTCGGAACGGCGAACTTCATCGATCCATGTCGATTCAGCGATCGAAGCGAATTTCATGCACATACTTCGAGCAACCCGCTGCGCTAGGCAACGAGCCGGTCTCGGAATTCGGTCATGCTTCAATCACGATGAGCACGAATGCGGAAGAACCTCTGCCGCAAACTGCGAGTCGATCTTTATCGGAAGACACACCAATGAAGCGTGGTGCACTTGATCGGAAGCTTCCCGTCTGCGGAACCATCCGGCATTGCGGATGCGAACCCGACGCACGATCGGACGACCAATCTGTCTGTCAATTCGGGACGCGCTTGTTATTCTGGTTGTGGTCCCTGGTCGCACACGATCGTGACGATTCCTCGCTCATCACGTCTTTCTTGTTCGACTTAAGTGGCTGCGATGCAAGTACAGCCGGGTTCCGGAAATATATCCAGCCCTTTGCTTTGAACTTGTACTACCATCTTAACACAATTTAAGCATCCCACCGGTTCACGCCTCCCAGACTCGTGTCAGCGACAACGGAAAAAATCGAATTCGCAACCGCGTTCGCACCCGCAAGCGTCGGCAACGTCGCCGTGGGTTTCGATGTTCTCGGTCATGCATTGAGCGGTCTCGGCGATCGAGTCAGCGCTCGCAGGACCGCAGCGCCAGGCGTTTGCATCCGGTCGATCACGGGCAGCGACGCGGAATTGCCGAAGGATCCGGATTCCAATACCGCGGGGCGCGCGGTATCCGCTTTGCTGGCGGCTGCGGATTTCGACGGCGGCATCGAACTCGAGATTCTCAAGGGCATCCCGCTCTCGTCCGGGCTGGGCGGATCCGCCGCATCGGCCGTAGCCGCCGTGGTGGCGGCCGCGGCGATCATCGATCCCGCCAGGCCGCGACGAGCGCTATATCCGTTCGCGCTTGCCGGCGAGGCGGTGGCCAGCGGATCCGCGCACGGCGACAACGTCGGCCCGCAGCTGCTCGGCGGCCTGGTGCTCGCGACCGCGCACCGGCTGGTGACCGTTCCGGTGCCGCCGGGGCTGACCGCGGTGGCGGTGCATCCCTCGCACCGGGTCAATACGCGCGATGCGCGCGCCTGCCTGGCCGAACCGTTCGCGCTCGACACCGTCGTCACCCAGTGCGGCAACCTGGCGCAGTTGCTGTGCGGGTGCCACCAGGACGATTTCGAACTGATCGCGGCGGGACTGCGCGACGTGATGGTCGAACCTCGGCGCGCCGCGCTGATTCCGGGCTTCGCGCGCGTGCGCGAGGCGGCGCTGGACCATGGCGCCCTAGGCGCATCGATTTCCGGCGCCGGGCCGACCGTTTTCGGATGGTTTCGCGACACCGGGGGCGCCGAAGCCGCCGGAACCGCCATGGTCGAGGCGTTCGGCAGCGCCGGCCTCGAAGCGCGCGCACACGTTTCACCGGTCGACGCCCCGGGCGCGTCCGTTCTGGAGTCGGGATGATGGAATACACCAGCACGCGCGATTCCACGCTACGCGCCGATGCCGGTCGAGCGCTGAGCGAGGGCCTGGCGCCGGACGGTGGCCTGTACGTGCCGCGCGACCTGCCGCAATTCGACCCGACGGCGTTCGACCCCTGGCTCGGCCTGCCCGAATGCGCGACCCGCGTCCTTTCGCCGTTCTTCGACGGCTCGGCGCTGGCCGCGCACATCGACCCGATCTGCCGCAGCGCGCTGGATCTGCCGCTGCCCATCGAGCCGCTCGCAGCCGATCATCCGACGTGGATGATGGAACTGTTTCACGGGCCTACGGCCGCGTTCAAGGATTTCGCCGCCCGCTTCCTGGCACGAGCCATGGGGGCGCTGCACGGCGAGAGCGAGAAGCGCCGGACGGTGCTCGTGGCCACCTCGGGAGATACCGGCGCCGCGGTCGCCGCGGCGTTTCATCGGCGCCCGGGTTTCCGGGTCGTGATCCTGTATCCCGACGGCCGGGTATCCGGGCGCCAGGCCCATCAGCTCGGCGCCTTCGGCGACAACGTCCACGCGTTCCGGGTCCAGGGCAGCTTCGACGATTGCCAGCGCATGGTCAAGCAGGCGCTGGCCGATCCGGACCTGGTGCAGCAGCACGCGCTGACGTCGGCGAACAGCATCTCGATCGGCCGACTGTTGCCGCAGATCAGCTATTACGCAATGGCCGCGGCCCGACTCGCCGATCACGCACCGATCGACGTCGTCGTGCCCACCGGCAACCTGGGCAATGCGCTGGCCTGCATCCTGGCGCGAGATATCGGATTCCCGATTCGGCGGATTCATCTGGCCACCAACGCCAACCGGACGCTGCCGGAGTACTTCGCCGGCGCCGACTATGCCGGCCGAGCCGGATTACGCACGCTCGCCAATGCGATGGACGTCGGCGACCCGAGCAACTTCGAACGACTGGCCTGGTTCTACCGTGATCGCGATCCCCGCGATGCCGGCATCCTCGCCGAGAGTTTCGACGACGACGCCATTCGCGCGTCCATCCGGCGTCAGTTCGACCGCCGGAATCTGATCGTCTGCCCGCATACCGCCTGCGCGCTGGAGCGCGTCGAGCGCCTGCGCGCCGACGGCGACGATGCGCCCATGCTGGTCGCCGCCACGGCCCATCCGGCCAAGTTCGAGACCGTGATCGAGCCGATCATCGGTCAGACGGTGCCGCTGCCGCCGGCACTCGCCGACCTCCTGGACCGCCCCAGTTGGGCGCAAGAGATGGCGCCGGAGCGCACTGCGCTGGAACGCGCGCTGCGCTCGATGGCCTGAGGATCCCCGAATGTCTCCGGTACCGCCCGCCGGACGCGCTTGCGTCAGAATGCGGGGCCGCCGAAGCGAGATTCCCCGATGAACCAGTGAAACGCCTTCGACAGCGCGATCTTCGACATGGACGGGCTGCTGATCGACTCCGAGCCGCACTGGCAGGATGCCGAGATTTCGGTCTACAAGCCGTTCGGCATTCCGGTCGATCGCGACCTGTGCCGCGCGACCGCGGGCCGACGCATCGACGAGGTGCTGTCGATCTGGCACGAACGCTTCGCCTGGACCGGCCCGCCTGTCGAGGTGATGGTCGAGCGGGTCCTCGACGACGTCACGCGCCGGATCCTGGCCGACGGTGAAGCCCTGCCGGGCGTGCACCAGGCGATGACCGCACTGAAGCAGTCCGGCGTGAAGATCGCGATCGCGTCCTCGTCCCCGCCGGCGCTGATTGCGGCAGTGGTCGACAAGCTGGATCTGGCGGGGTATCTCGAACTGACCCATTCAGGTCTCCACGAGGCGCGCGGCAAGCCGGATCCGGCGGTGTTCCTGACCGCGGCCGAACGGATGGGCGCGGCGCCGCAACGCTGCATCGTGTTCGAGGATGCGCCGTCCGGGGTCGCTGCCGGCAAGGCCGCGGGGATGCACGTGGTGGCCGTGCCCTCAGTGTTCGACCCCGATCACCCCGGCATCCAGGCCGCCGACCGCGTGCTCGAATCGCTGCTCGAGTTCGATATCGGATGGATCGAGGGACGCTGATCACGTCATCAGCAAAAACCGGTCTCCCGCAGCGACAACGAGGATTCCAGGAAGACAAAAAATGCGGTTTCCCCGCAGAGGCGCTGAGGAGAGATGAAAAGCGGAGTCTGACCAGGTCGCGATGCCGCGAAAAGGAAGCAGAAAGCGGCTTTTCAGCACTTCAAGACCGGAATCCCCGCTGGAACGGTAGAAGACCAAGCGTTCTCAAAGACGCAAAATCGCCAAGCAAGGGATCGCCGGACTGGCCCGGCGCCCTCGCGGATGGGTGAGAAACCGATTCAGTCAGGTCAGAGACTACGTGTTTTTTCCGCGCCTCCGCGCCTTTGCGGAAGATCGCATTTTCGCTTCCTGGGGCTCTCGGCGCCCCTGCGCCCCTGCGCCTTAACGGGAAGTGGCGGTTTTGAAGTGCGAAAGGGTTTTCTTTGCGCCTTGGCGAGAGTCTGCTCTTCTTCTCTCAGCGCCTCTGCGGGAGATCATTTTTTGTATCCCGCGACGGCGTCGAAGATCGATCGCCGACGAAATGCAACGCGATCAGGACCCGGCGTTGTGCAGCTGCTGGAACTCGCGCTTGAGTTCGGGCAGCGGCCGGGCGTAGAGAAACCCGAAGGAGATCGCGCCGTCCTTTTCGTGCGTGGCGTGGTGCATCTTGTGCGCCTGGATCAGGCGCTTCAGGTAGCCGCTCTTCGGATGCCACTTCAGCGGCCAGCGGCGATGCACCAGCCCGTCGTGAAACACGAAGTAGCAGAACCCGTAGGCGGTCATGCCCCAGCCGATCCACCAGGTCGGCCCGTAACCGTCGGCGCCGAAAGCGATCAGGGCGATCGAGATCGCGCTGCCGACGACCGCATACAGATCGTTCTTCTCGAACCAGCCGGTGCGCGGCTCGTGGTGCGAGCGGTGCCAGTTCCAGCCGAAGCCGTGCATGATGTACTTGTGCG
>CAYPZP010000216.1:0-5163 GCA_964415285.1 uncultured Halomonas sp.
CGACGATCAGGTCCAGCCAGTCGGTCAGCTGGATCTCGTCCTGGATGTAGGCCGAAACCACGGAGATATCGACCCGCGTGTCGTCGTTCAGGTCGGCGGTGTAGTCGTTCACGGTCGGCACGCCGAAGGCGTTGATGCCGCGGTTGTCGAACAGCTGCAGCGGACGCGTGATCTCGAAGATCTCGTTGTCGTCCTGCGTCGTGCTCCAGAAGGTGTTGAAGCGGAACTGGTCCGACGCGGTGTCGATGACTTCAACGCCGGCGATCACCGTATGTTCGATCTGGCCGGTGAAGAACTGGCCGATCAGGTTGCCGGAAAGAATCAGGTTCTCGCGTTCGGTCACGTCGATGTAGCCGTCCAGCGTCACGACGTCGGGCGAGTTGATCTCGTCGTAGCCGGAGGGGTAGACGTTGCCGTAGAACTTGTCGTAATCGCCGAAGAACGCGCTGAAGTTGCCCTTCAGATTGTCGTTGAACTGATGCTGTATCGAAGCGCGGAACAGGTGCGCTTCGAGCGTGGACAGGTTCTGTTCCGGATCGGCGAAGACGATGTCCTCGAAGGCTTCGACCGGGCGGCCGTCGGCGCCGGTCGGGATGCCGCGGTCGATGAAACGTTCATGGTCGATGTATTCGTAGGACAGGTCCAGCGTGGTCCGGTCGCTCACCAGGAAGCGGGCAGTCGGGTTGAAGCCGAGGCGCTTGCCGTCGAAGAAGTCGCGATGATTGTCGAGGGTTTCGTACATCGCGTTGAAGCGAAACGCGGCCGAGCCGTTGCTGCCATAGTTCTTGTCGATCCAGACGTTGTAGCCGCCGAAGGAGTCGATGCCGCCGTAGATCTCGGTGAACGAGCTGCCGACGACGCCCTTCTTGGTCACGCGGTTCAAAATGCCGCCGGTGCCGCCGCGGCCGAACAGCAGCGCGTTGGGACCGCGCAGGATTTCGACCTGCTCGAGGTTGTACAGCGGCCGGTAGTACTGCACGTCGTCGCGAATGCCGTCGATGTAGAAGTCGGCCGTCGATCGCACGCCGCGGAACACCACGGCGTCGCGATGGCCTTCGCCCTGCGAGGTGTTGACACCGGGCGTGTAGTCGATGATGTCGGAAATGCTGTCGAAGCCGCGCAGCTGGATCTGGTCGTTGGTGAGCAGCGTCAGGCTCTGCGGGACGTCGCGGATCGGGGTGGGCGTCTTCAGGGCGTTGATCTGGTCGGAGTACAGCACGTTGCCGGTCACGGTGATGACGTCGAGATTCGCGTTCTCGGGGTCGTCTCTCCAGGAAGCGGCGGACGAACCCGACTCCGACTCATCGGGTTCGGTCTGGGCCTGGACGGGAGAAATCAGAAGCGCGGTGGAAAACACCGCGAGGGGCAGCGGATAGAGGGTGAAACGGGACATTGCGAGAAACCTTATTTTTACGAACGGGAACGCAATTGTAAACGGGAATGATTGCTAATTGCAAAAACTTTCACTTTTTCTTCATGCGCCGGCATCGCAGACGCCGGCCCGGTCGACAACGGCGCACGATCACGATCGCCTCATGATCAGGACAGGGAACGTGTAGGAAATTCGCCGACCTGAATTCGGGCGAGTTTCCGATTTTCTTCGCCGCGCAGGCCTTGTAGGCTACAGGTGAACTCATCGCCGGATCGGGGTCGATGCCCCAAGCGCGCAAGCGACTGGTTGCCACCGAGGTCACGCCCTTCTATCACGTGATCTCCCGCTGCGTTCGCCGCCATTTCCTCTGCGGGCGGGATCCGCTGACGGGAAGGGACTACTCAGCGCGGAAGCAAGAGATCCAGGACCGTCTGGCACTGCTGGCCGAGGTCTTCGCCCTCGACGTCTGCGCCTACGCGATTCTGTCGAATCACTATGGTTGGCGCCGGCGGTTAAAGTCCCCTTTTCACCGATTTGAGATGTCCCCTCAGACCAACGATCCTTGGTCTTGCAAGTTTCGTGGCTTGAAGACCGAGGATGCTGACCCGAGAGGACTATCTGATGATATCGGAACGACGACGCCAAGGCGTTTTTCTCAAGGACATCGCCGCTGAACTGGGGGTCCACCCCCGGACCGTGCCGCGCGCACTCCAGCGCGGCTCCGAGCTGCCCCGGCGACCGAAGCGCCGGCCGAGCAAGCTCGACCCCTACAAGGCTCGGATCGACGAGATGCTGGGCGACGGGGTCTGGAACGCCGTGAGAGAGTTCTGAGAGAGCTCTAATGAAAGTACCGACGCCCGCTCCTCATGCTCTTTTGCTCACCGGCGCAACCGGCGCCAAAGCACCGGCACACCGACGAGTGAAAGACCGGTTAACAGCGCAGCGGCGCTGTTACCCGTAGCAACCTCGACGGCGAGCCCGCCGCCCAGGGCTGCTGCGGCCAGACCGGCGGTCGCGCCTCGGGATCTTGTCGATTGGTCGCCTCTGTCAGTCATTGCCGATTGCGCCCTCGAGCCGGGACTTGAATGGTCGAACTCGCCGTGAAGGTAGCATGATCGAGCCTGGATTGTTCGTGACCCGATCGTGACGAGTCGGCTCCAGGCCCGTATATCCGTATTTTCGTGACCGCGCGCACCGAAGACTCCCCGACACTACGCCGGGATGCGCGACCGAGCCAAAGGCCGCGGATGCTGAACCTGGTCGTGCCGCAGCCGTCGGTTTCAGGAGCAATGCGGGCTCGGGTCGTTCCCTGGGAATATGGGGTCTACCATCGAAATTGCATGGTGACGGACCCCGCCTTGAAGGTATAGGATAGTTCCAGGCGGGGATGTTGACGAGGGTCGATATTCTGGGGTGCGCTACGCTTACCCCAGCTATGGTCTGACGTGAACTTTCCGAGGTTTGGGGCATCCCCGTTGTTTTCATTCAGTAACGCTTTTGAGGCGGTTAATCTATTCGCTTTGGGGCTCCTTCCAAGTCCACGCATACCAGATAATCAACATCAACGTTCCGAGTTCGACCGTAGCGAAAAATATATAGTATATCTTTGGCGTTCCAACGAACAAAGAAGCTGAAAGAACCAAAGCCTGTAATACAGCTATCGCTATATTGGCCCAGCGATTGATGCCGTGCTTCAATAGCCGTGCAAGGATGATCATGGCCATACCGGATTCTAGAATTATGGCGATCAGCAGCAGCATTCCCGGCGTTACGATTGCATTTATCAAATCGGCATTTTCGGCCGCTGAGACGTCAGTACCGGAGAAAGTCACGTCGATCAAGGAGAAGACATCTGCATAAATGATGTTGACGATAAAAAACAGCCATAGCGTGGATAAAATTACCCTTCTGTCTGTAGAGTGCGTAAGTGATTGCATCCTATTTTCTCCTTTGTCAGGCTCTTAACTTAGATGGTGGCACAGGTTGTTTTGCACTTTATCGTTCCAGCCTGGAATCGGAAATACCTTTCTTGTCGTGGTCACTGGTCCTTCTCGAGCCAAGGGAGGGAACGAGCTTTGATCACATTTACCGTGCCTTTACGACCCGTTCGTAAATGGCGAGCCCTTGGGGCGTCAGGCCGATCAACGAGATGGATGGTTGCGAGCTTGCCGTCTGCGGAATTGAGACAGCACGCCATGCTGCGTCGAGACGATGATGGCAACCGGAATGCGGTAAGACATCGATAGAAACTGTTTCGATCTTTAGAAGTCACTCTATTCGTGCATGCAAGGCTGTGCATCTGCCAGAGGTCACGACTGCTACAGGAGGTGACCCGTGACCCGTGTCATGAGCGAGGCAATGCATCGATCTCTGGGGTCACCCATTAGCCCAGCCGTGTCAACAGGCAAAACGCGTCTGTGGCGATTTTTTCGCCCATCCCGGTTTCATCTGACCGGTTCGCAACAGCCCTGTCTGCGTATGACGCACAGGCAGGCGCGCGCCCTGCTTTTCCGGTTTTTCGGATGCGCGTGAAAAACGCGCTCCAGTCACCCATCGAGATCAAGGTCGATTCGATCGTCTTCGACAACCTGGTCGTCGGCCCTTGGCATTGGAGTAAGTGGACACCCACCTCGTAGGAGAAAGTGGACACCCACCTCGTAGGAATTGTCCTACCCAGATAGGAGCCGGATTCCGATTGGCGCGAGCGGCGGCCTTGAATAAGCTGAAGGTCAATCCTTTCAGCCGCTTGAAATGCCGCAAGCCCGCAGAAACCAGGTTTCGCTGGAGGCGACATCGACCTACCACTGTATCTCTCGATGCGTCCGGCGGCAGTTCCTGTGCGGGCTCGATCCGCTGACGGGCCGGGATTTCTCGCACCGACGCGACTGGATCCGGCAACGGATTTTCGAACTGCAGTCGATCTTCGCGATCGACGTCCTCGCTTACGCGGTGATGAGCAACCACGTCCACCTGGTACTGCGGGTCGATCAGCAGCGCGCGCTGGACTGGGACGCCCGGGAGGTCGGTCAGCGCTGGACCAAGCTGTTCGGCGGCAATCCGATGGTGCGAAGCTTCGTTTCCGGAGAACGGCTTTCGGAGGCGCAGCTCAGCGCCGTGGATACGCGCATCGCCGAGTACCGAAGTCGGCTCTATGACATTTCCTGGTTCATGCGCTGCCTCAACGAGCCCATCGCCCGGTGGGCCAACGCCGAGGACCAAGTCACCGGCCGGTTCTGGGAGGGTCGTTTCAAGAGCCAGGCGCTACTCGACGAAGCCGCGGTGATCGCCGCGATGGCGTACGTCGATCTCAACCCGATTCGTGCTGCGATGGCCGAGACGCCGGAGGAGTCCGACTACACCTCGGTCCAGCAACGCATTCTCGAGCAGAACCCACAGGTCGCCGCCCGAGCGCCGGAAGCGATGGAGCGGCTACCGGAGGACCTCCAAGCCGCCATCGGCCGGCTGGTGCCGTTCAGTGACCAGGACAGCGTCGACGCAGAACGCGCGATTCCCTACTCGATCACCGATTACCTGGAACTCGTCGACTGGTCCGGCCGGGCGATCGTCGAGGGCAAACGCGGCAGGATCCCGGATCACCTGCCGCCGATCCTGCAGCGGTTGCGCGTCGACCCCGACCACTACGTCCGGTTCATCCGCAAGGAGCAGCGGAGCCGGTTCCACGCTTTTATCGGCAGTGTCGAGGCCATGCGCAACGCCGCCAAGGACTTCGGTCGAGCGTTTCTCAAGGGCCAGGCAGCAGCGGCACAGCTTTTCAGTCCCGGCTGACACCC
>CAYPZP010000217.1:0-5131 GCA_964415285.1 uncultured Halomonas sp.
CGCTACCGTCGCTCTCGTATGCCTGGTGCTGGCCTGGCTGGCCGGGGGCGCGAACGTCCCGCTTGACGGCCCGGTGCGCGACGCGCGGTTCTACATCAGCCTCGACTGGGTGCTGCTCGACCTGGTGCTGATCGCCACTCTGTTCATCAACCTGGAGCTGTTCTTTCGGCTGAAGAAGGACCAGGGCGTGCTGCGCCGGGGCTGGCAGGTGGACCTGTCGCACTACGTGGTCAATCACATCTTCAACGGGGCGCTGGTGTTCCTGCTGTTTTTCCCCGCCCGGTGGCTGGAGGCGCGGCTGGCGATGGAGGGCTTCCAGTCCATGGTGGCAAGCCTGCCGCTGCTGGTCCAGGTGCTGCTCATCATGCTGGTCACGGACCTGGCCCAGTACTGGGTGCACCGGGCCTTTCACCAGGTACCGTTCTTGTGGCGTTTCCACCGCATCCACCACAGCGTGGAGGCGATGGACTGGCTGGCGGGCTCGCGGCTGCATATCGTCGACGTGGTGGTGACGCGCTCGCTCAGCCTGGTGCCCATGGTTCTGCTGGGCTTCAGCATCGAGGCGATCAACATCTACCTGCCGATCCTGGCGCTGCAATCCGTGTTCATCCATTGCAACGTGCAATGGGAA
Organism: uncultured Halomonas sp.; assembly: GCA_964415285.1. Taxonomy (GTDB): domain Bacteria; phylum Pseudomonadota; class Gammaproteobacteria; order Xanthomonadales; family Wenzhouxiangellaceae. Next base: position 632 of record CAYPZP010000217.1, read on the forward strand.
TTCGCCGGGCTGCAGAAGATCATCACCACCCCGAAATACCACCACTGGCACCACACCCGCGACCCGGATGCGCTGGACCGGAACTTCGCCATCTCGCTGCCGGTGATCGACATGGTGTTCGGCACCTGGCACAGCCCGAAGGGCAAGTGGCCGAAGGGCTACGGGTTGTCGAACGACGCGCTGGAGGAGCGTTACCTGACGCACCTGCTGGCGCCGTTCCGGCGGGCCAGGGTAGGGGACTGACGACCGGTTCGGAGCTGAGTACGGATTTACTCCGTGAAGTGAGTGTCCGGAAACCACGCGCGCTGGTAGTATGCAGGCGGATCGAGCAGAGTCAGGAAATCCGCCCTTGATCGTTCGAATGGATAACCTGGACACCCAGGTATCACCCTGCCGTCCGATAAAATGAAGACTACTGTCGCCCCAACCGGAATTGACACGGGCACGCCCCGGGGCCTCCATTCCAACAGATTCCGAGACCGCGAAGAATGCTTCTGAGGCGAATCAGCAAACACGTCAAGGCGCAGAACTGGTTTGCTGTCGCCATCGATTTTTTCATCGTCGTGATCGGCGTCTACATCGGCATTCAGGTCTCCAACTGGAACGACGAGCAACGCGTTCAATCGCTCGAGGCGTCGTACATGTCCCGTGTCGCGGATGAATTGAAGTCGAATATCGAAGTGTTCGAGCGCGAGGTCGCATTCGCCCGCGAATCGCGCGCATTACTGCGCGACTTCATCGCCTTGATCGACGCTGGAGTTTCGTCTGACGCCGATCTCGTCGACCACACCGCGGCATACTTGTCCGATGGCGTCTTCTTCGCCAAGTTCGGACCTAGCCACGCAACCTTCGACGAGCTGAAGTCGACCGGCAATCTCGACATCATCAAGGACCGATCACTCAGGGAGGCGTTGATCGCACTTCACGCCTACTACGACGAAGGGGTCGACACGGTCGAATCGAACATCGACTGGGTCCTGCAGACCGAGCCCGCGGTGTACCTGGGCTTCGACGCCTTGCGCTTCGACTCTCGGACCTCGGCGTTGTTCGCAGAACAATCGTCCGCTGAGACCGCGCAACATATCCGGGACAACAAGGACCTGCTCATGCGGCATGCGGCGCTGCACTACTGGATCAAGGACCGCACCCTCGAGATCCTCGAAACAGCCGCCCGACGATCGGCTTCCGTCCTGGAGCGAATCGAAAACACGCGGTAACCCGCACGACACCCGGGCAAGAGTTGCGGAACCAGTATCCGCACCCCGGTGACCGCTCCACCGTGAATACCCTGGACTTCCACCTTGAGAGGAACAACGCAGACAGCCATATCTTGAGAACTCGGCAGCCTGCTGGCGCCCATCGCCCTGCTGTTTTCCCGGCGCAAGCTGCATGCAACCGTCGCCCTTGTGTGCCTGGTGCTGGCCTGGCTGGCCGGGGGCGCGAACGTCCCGCTTGACGGCCTTGCCGATTTTCGATTTACGCAAAGCGGTAGCTACTGCGAAAAATCGAAAAACACGGACACCCAGGTCCTGCCCCTGCAGACTCATCAGCGTTTATTGCTTCCAGACGCGGTGTGCGTCGCCATACCGTACGATCCAGCCGGTCAGATAGGCGCTCAGGAAGAAGACCGCGCCGAAATAGGCATCTCCGGTAATCAGCCAACCCAAGGGTCCGCAGGCCAGCAGGAACATCTCGATAACCAGCGCGGTGCGACGTTTTCCAACGCCGAACATGTTGGCCCGGAACCACCAGGGCAAGGATTTCCATTCTTCCGAGGTCTTGTCGATCACGGTAATTTCCTCCGTCAGTTTCGAAAGTTCAACTTCAAAGACAGAGGCAAGGCTACGAAGGGTTTCGAGGCTGGCCTTGTTGCCGGATTCCACCCGCTGAATCGTGCGAACGTTCAATCCGCAGATCTCGGCGAGTTCTTCCTGCGACCAGCCTTTTTTCTTGCGTAGGGTTCTGATGATCATGGGGTCTCCTTGTCGCTCTGCGGGGACAGATTGCTGCACCGGACCCGCTGTCGGCCAGGACTTTTGCCCGACTCGAGCGCTTTCGGGTACTTAAAGTTCTGTTTTTATGATGAAAAAATCTCGAGCAGTGTCGGACCCTCGGCCGCCGCTACGCACTCATTTGTTGTCGAGACCAACGCCGTCGACCTGCCGGACGGCATCGCGATGCGCCTGTGGGCTCAAGCCTCGCACGCGTTTGAAGGCCGCGCTGAATGCGTAAGGGGTCGCGTAGCCGACCTGGTGAGCGACGGTGCTGACCGTCTGATCGGGCTGCGCCAATAGATCGGCGGCCAGCGCCATGCGCCAGTTCTTCAGGAAGGTCATCGGGGCTTCGCCGACCAGGTCCTGGAAGCGCTTGGCGAACGCGGCTCGCGACGCGCCTGCGGCCTTGGCCAGACGCTCGACGGTCCAGCGTTCCTCCGGCCGCTCGTGCATCAATCGGAGCGCATGGTCCACGACCCGATCGCCCTGGTGGCGCCAGGCTTCCGGACGTTCCCGGTCCTGGCGGGCGAACCAGGTCTTCAGCGCCGCGGTGACCAGCAAGTCCAACAGCCGATCCAGCACGGCGGCCTGGCCTTCCTCGTCCTTGATCACTTCGCTGCACAGGAGCGGGATCAGCGGGGTGTCCCAGGAATCGCCGGAGATCATGAGCACCGGGGGCAGGGCGTTCAGCAGGCGGTCGCTGATGTCGCTGAGGTGTTCGTAGGCACCGACCATGAAGATCGTCTCGCCGTGCGGATCATTGCCCCAGGTGCGGACGCCGTGGGTCATCTCCTCCAGCAGTGAATGGCCGTCGCTGTCGCAACACTTCTGGCCGGGATGAATGAAGACCCCGGGCGGTGTATCGGGGCCGTCGGCCACGTTGTAGTGCTCTGGCGCGCGGGTGAGTGCCACGTCGCCGGCGACCAGGTGGATCGGATTGCCGTCGTCGGGTGTGATCCAGACCTCACCTTCGATCACGGCAATCAAGGTCAGCGGCGAGGCGGCCAGGATCCGCAGGCACCACGGTGCGCGCATGACCGTCTTCAAGGCGAACGCGCCGCGGGCACGAGGCGCGTCCAGAAGTCCCGCCAGATTGTCCATCTCTCGATTCTAGACGGATTCTGAACGAAGTCTGGACGAATACGTATGGATCGCATTCATTCACGCATGGCCCGTTCGATAGGCACTGTCTAGAGTGGTTCGCGAGCCGATCGGCTGCAGTGGCCGGACGCCTTCAACCAGCTCGAACAGGAGATGAAGACATGCAGAACACCACGAAAAAAGAAAATCGGGAGGCGCAGAAGATTCTCGTCATCGGCGGCACCGGAAAGACCGGTCGGCGCGTTGCGGATCGACTGAACGAACGCGGTGTCGATCACCGCGTCGTGTCGCGCTCGACGACCCCGGCCTTCGACTGGCACGACGAAGTCACCTGGGAAGATGCGTTGGCAGGAATCACGGCGATCTACATCACCTTCGCACCGGATCTCGCCATCCCTGGGGCGACGGAAAGAATCCAGGCCTTGGTCGACGCGGCGGTGGCGGCTTCGGTTCAGCGCCTGGTGCTGCTGTCGGGGCGCGGTGAGGAAGAAGCCCAGGCCTGCGAGCGAATCCTCCAGGCCCAGGACGTCGAATGGACGATCGTTCGGTCCAGCTGGTTCATGCAGAACTTTTCCGAAGGCGAGTTCGCCGGCATGGTCCATAACGGCGTTCTGACGCTGCCCGCGGCCGGCGTTCCCGAACCGTTTATCGACATCAACGACATCGCCGACGTGGTGGTCGCTGCGCTCACCGAAGAAGGGCACGCGCACGAAGTCTACGAGGTCAGCGGCCCCCGATTGATGACCTTCGATGAGGTCGCCGAGGCGCTGACTCGGAAGATCGGTCGCGCGATCCGGTTTCAGCAGGTTGCACCGTCGGACTTCGATGCTGCGCTGGTCGATGCCGGCTTGCCGAATGAGCTTCGCTGGTTGTTGAACTACCTGTTCGACACCGTGCTGGACGGCCGAAACGCTTACCTGGCCGACGGCGTTGAACGGGCGCTCGGACGCGCACCCCGGGATTTCGACGACTTCGCCGAACGCCACGTCGCGCGCCGGACCTGGGGCGCGACTCGCCGGGAGGCCTCCGCATGAATTCGATCACACTGTTCCTGGTCGTCGCCGCAGCCCTGGGCTCGGCGCTGGTCGGCGGCATCTTCTTCGCCTTCTCGAATTTCGTGATGCCGGCGCTTGCCCGTGTGCCCGCAGCCGCCGGAATGCAAGCGATGCAGTCGGTCAATGTGGTCGTGCTGAATCGTGGATTCCTGGCCCTGTTTGCCGGAACGGCGCTGCTGTTCGTCGGGTTGGTGGTCCTGAGCCTGCTGCAGTGGACGTCGCCGCACGGGCCGTATCTGCTGGGTGCTGCGGTGGCCTACCTGGCCGGCACCTGGGGCGTCACGATCGCCGGCAATGTGCCGCTGAACGATCGGCTGGCCCGCCAGGTGCCTGGTGAACCGGAGGCGGAA
>CAYPZP010000218.1:0-5098 GCA_964415285.1 uncultured Halomonas sp.
CCGCGCCAGCGGGCCGCGCTCATCGATTCGGGGCGACAGGCCCGCCTCGTCGAAAAAAGCCCGCACCGCGATCGGATCAAGCTCAACGCCGGTCACCGCGTGTCCTCGATCGCTGAACCAATGAAGGTCCAGCGACTTGCCGGCCAGCGGCACGAGCACCGGTGCCCGGCGACCCTGGCTCACCTCTGGCCAGAAGCGCCGGAGCTGTGGATGCACCTCGTCGCGATGAAAGCCGATCTCTCCGCGAGACCAGCGCTGGTGCCAGAAATCCGGATCGGTCATGGCTGGTACTATACGACGCGTCGGCGCCTCGTGCCGGCGCTGCCGCGAGCCGATTTCAGGGAGCAAGCGTGACCGATCGACTGCACCAAGAGGAAATCGCCAACGTCGTCACCCACGGAATCGGGGTGTTGCTGGCCATCGGCGGCGGTTCGGTATTGATTACGCTGGTCTCGATCCACGCAGGCGCCCGCGAGATCGTCAGCGCCGTGGTATTCACGGCGACCCTCGTCATGCTCTATACCGCGTCCACGCTGTACCACGCAGCGACCGAGCCGCGCACCAAGGCGCGCTTGAAGGTAGTCGACCATTGCGCCATCTTCCTGCTGATCGCCGGCACCTATACGCCGTTCACGATTGCCGCGATCCGGGGCGGGTGGGGCTGGTCGCTGTTCGGGGTGATCTGGGGCATGGCGGTGGCCGGGGTCGTGTTCAAGCTGTTCTTCACCGGCCGCTTCCGGGTGTTGTCGACGGCGATGTACATCGGCATGGGCTGGCTGGTGCTGGTCGCCCTGGTACCGCTGGTGCAGTCGCTGACGCCGGCAGGGCTGGCCTGGCTGGTCGCCGGCGGCGCCCTGTATACCCTCGGAACGCTGTTCTACCATCGCGAGTCGATTCCGTATTCGCACGCGATCTGGCACGGGTTCGTGCTCGCCGGCAGCGCCTGCCATTTCGCTGCCGTCAGCGTCGAAATGCTCGTGCCGAGATGAAGGGGAAGGGGGCGATGCGGTGTCGCTTTCGAACCCCCCAATAACAAAACCCCGGTCTCTTGGAACCGGGGCTTGTCCGCGGATAATTTGAGATTGGAGCGCCAGTGCTGTGTCTCCGGATTCTCGACATTCCGTCCTTTCGGTGGGATGTCGCCAAGTCTCCGTTGGAGAGAGCCTTCCGGCGCCGCTTCACCCTTGTGAGGCTTCCGCGTTAGGGTCAAGACTACGCGCGAGGGCTCCCGGTGTCAACACTTTTCCGAAAAAAAATTCAATTTTTTTCCATTGTTTCAATAATTTAGGAACTTGCGTCACTATTTTAGAACATTGCTCAAAAAGACAATCGCAAGTTACTGATAGATGGTTCACGGCGTCGCGACATCAGCGGCTTCGCGCATCTGATGAAAGCGAGCATGGCCGTCGGCGCAGACCCGGGATTCGTCCCATGCACGAGCCAGGAAGCGCCGCTGGCCCGGCTGATCCCTGAGCCGATGTCACGAGCGCCCGAGCAGGCCCCGCGCCACGGTGTTGGGCCATGGATCGGATCGCAGGCGGATTCGAGCGCCCGTTGAGGACTCGTGGTCGAGCAGGACGCGGCCGATGGGAAGGTCTGGCGCGATCGCAGCGGCCGGCCCCCGGAATCAGGCGGATCCGCTCGCGCCAATCGACCTGGCCCTTGGCGGAAAACCGCTGCCGGAAGCGGTCAGGCGCCGCAACGCAGAACACCAAAAGCGCGCACGATTCGACAACACTCCAGGGGTGAGATACCCGTGGCGATCGCCGCCAGGATGCCGATCCACCGGAACCGTCGCGAGTCCCTGATCTTCCAGACCAGGCCCCGCACGGAATGGACCCGCAACATCGCGAAAAGAAATCACTCGGTTGGGTGGGCCCCGAATCCGCTGCGCCTGGATCGAAGCCGCTCCGGGTGGGCGCAGATCCGTCGACAAGGCGAATCCGCGGTGCGAGTCGTTCCCGAACCCTCGACGCAGCGCGCCGGAGCGGGTGCGGGCCCCGATCGAGCGTGATGTCCCGGGTGGCGGGTCGACCCATTCTTAAGTTCGCATAATGTATATTATGTTAAATGTTGGCGGTTCGAACCCACCGCACACCGTCGTGCATCCACGCGGCGCGCTCTTGGATTGCATTTTCGTGCCGCTCACGCACTGCGCCCCTCGCAGCCCGAACACTGCCGAGGATCTCCACTCGATTGCCGAAAGATTGCGCTGCGACGCCGACTTTGGCAGACTCCCCGGAATGCGCGCAATCCGTGTCTTGCTCCCAACATCCGGGGTCGCTGCCTGGGCGGCGGTTTTTGCGTGTTCAGTCGTCGCCGAACCGATGCCCGAGCCGGAAACCGGATCGCGCGCCTACGAACGTTGGCTGTACGCGCCGGCTCCGGACGCCCCGAACGCGACGTCCTCGATCCCGGAACTCGTGCCCCGCTACCGTTCCAGCCCAGCCTCCAAGGCTGCGTGGATTCACCAGGGAGACTGGTTGCGCGGGCGTCTGCGCGCGCGCGGGCTGCGGCTGGGAAGCCCGGTACACATCCGGATCTTCAAGCAAAGCCGTGAGTTGGAGCTGTACCTGCTCGGACGGGACGGATTCGAACTGCTGCGCAATTACCCGATCTGCGACGTTTCCGGGACGCTGGGGCCGAAACGCTTCGAAGGCGACCTGCAGGCACCGGAGGGCTTCTACACGGTCCGGCCCGAGCGACTGCATCCGCATTCAGAATACCACCTCGCGTTCAATCTCGGCTTTCCCAACGGTTATGACCGCAGCCTCGGCCGCACCGGCAGCAACATCATGATCCACGGCGGCTGCGCCTCCCGGGGCTGCTTCGCGATGAGCGACTATTACATGGAACAGATCTACATCCTCGCCGAAGCCGCGCTCAAGAACGGCCAGCGCGCCATCGGCGTGGAGATCTATCCGTTCCGCATGACCGCGGCGAACCTGGCGGCACAGCAAGGATCGCGCTGGATCGAGTTCTGGCACTCGCTGAAGCCGGCCCACGACCATTTCGGGCGCACCGGGATGCCGGCCTCGATCGAGTGGGAAGCCGGCGGCTATCGTCTCGCCGAATCGGGCTCGGGTGGCGCTTCGGGAACCGACCACGTCAGCGCACCATAGGCGCTGTCTATGGCGTAAAGCCGCGCTCCGGCGTACTGTACAAACCTCGAAACGCGCTCAGAAATAGGACACTTTATGCTTTTTTTTCAGATCTTTATGATATCTAGTTCATAGAGTACTTTGTTTTTTCTGCAGCTCGCGATCGATCGATCACGGCTGCCACGATCCTGATCGGATCGAATCCGGCGACGCGAGACCGCTCATGGAAAGCCTTCTGATTGCCTTGCCGGCGATCGCCGTTGCCGAACTAGGCGACAAGACCCAGCTGATGACCCTGTACCTGAGCGCCCGCTTCCGGAAGCCCGTTGCGGTCGTTGCCGGGTTGTTCTGCGGCGCAGCCCTCAATGTCGGGCTGGCCGTGGTCGGCGGCGCCCTGCTCCATCGACTGCTCGGAGACGCCGTGCTGGCCTGGCTCGTCGGATTGCTGTTCGTCGCCATCGGCGCCTGGATCCTGGTGGTCGACGGCCCCGACCAGGGCACGGAAGACGACGAGCACACCGTGGAGCGCTTCGGTCACGGCGCGTTCCTGACGACGCTGTGGCTGTTCTTCGTCATGGAAATGGGCGACAAGACCCAGCTAGCCGTCGTCGGGCTGGCCGCCGCGCTTCCTTCGCCGGGCGGCGTATTCGCAGGTGCAACGCTGGGTCTCGTGGCCGCCAACCTGCCCGCGGTCTGGTTCGGCCACCGTTATGCCTCGCGGCTGCCCCGGAGGTTGCTGAATCGGATCGGCGGTGCGGTGTTTGTCATGGTCGGCTGCGGGTTGATACTCTATCGGCTGATCGCGACCTGATCGCGCAATCGATACCGGAATGCATCGACGCAACCCGAACCCATGAACGACGAGCGTGGCGCCACCGCAGCGGTTGCCGTAGTCGGCACCGGACTGCTGATCCTCATCGTGCTGACCGCGCAGGGCCAGCAGCCGCTGTCGGTCACCGCGCCGCTGGCCGTGATGACGATGCTGGTGGGCATCGCCGCGTTCTGGTTCTGGGTCGAACAGCGCACCGAATGGCGCCTGTTCGCGTTTCTGCCGCCGCTGCTGTTCATCTACGCCACGCCGATCTTCCTGAGCAACACCGGCGTGCTGCCGTTCTCGTCCTCGGCCTATGACGGCCTGCGCGCCTACGGGTTGCCATTGTTCATTGCCTTGATGCTGATCAAGGTCGACGTCGCCGGTGCGGTTCGGATCATGGGCAAGGGCGTATTCGTGATGCTGATCGGCTCGGTCGGCGTGGTCGTCGGCGCCGTCGTCGCCTTCGGCCTGCTCACCACGGTCGGCGTTCTCGATCCATCCGTCTGGCCGGCCTTCGGCACGCTGGCGGGTTCCTGGATCGGCGGCACCGGCAACATGAACGCGGCCTGGGCGGCACTCGAAGGTCAACCGGAGCACATGACGATGGCGGCCATCGCCGACGTCCTGGTCTACATCGTGTGGCTACCCATTCTGCTTGGCGCACGCGCATTCGCCGATCGATTCAATCGCTGGGCCGGTGTCTCGCACGACCGAATCGAGCGCATGGAACGCGCCGCGCTGGCGGTCGACGACACCGAGCACGCGCCCTCGATGGTCCAGATTCTCTACCTCGCATTGCTGGCGCTGGCCACGACCGCGTTCAGCGTCTGGCTGGCCGCACGGCTTCCGGAACTGACGCTGGGCGGCCAGGTCGTCGTATCGGAGAGCACGTGGGTCATCCTGCTGGTGACGACCGTCGCGCTGGCGCTGTCCACGACCCGGGCCCGAGAACTGCCCGGCGCCCAGCCGATCGCCATGGCGATCATCTACGTCTTCGTCGCCTCGATCGGCGCGCGCGCCGATATCGCCAATACCGATCTCGGACAGGTCGGCTGGTTCGTCGTGGCCGCGTACCTCTGGATCTTCATCCACGGCGCGTTCATCCTCGCCGGCGCGCGCTTCTTCCGTGTCGACGTGCACACGCTGGCGATCGCCTCGGCGGCCAATATCGGCGGCGCGGCAT
>CAYPZP010000219.1:0-5080 GCA_964415285.1 uncultured Halomonas sp.
CCGACCCCCAGCGCCACCACCGGCAGCGTGTTGACCTTGAGCCCGACGTCCATGAACGCCATCAGCGCATAGGCGAGATAGCTGACCAGGACCAGCGGCAATACGATGCAGATGGTGCCGCGGATCGATCGGAAGGTCAGCAGACACAGCAGCACGATGGCGCCGTAGACGTAGAGCAGGATCGGCGTCTGGGCCGCCTTGACCTCTTCGTTGGTGGCGGCCATGACGCCGACATTGCCGGTGGCAAGGCGGAAACGCAGGCAGTCCTCGGCCGGGCCGACCTGGGTCCTGCATGTATCCTCGGTGGTCAGTTCCGGCGCCAGATCGCCGGAAATCAGGCCGATGGAGGCGGCGAACGCCATCAAGCCGTTGTCATGCGTTTCCGATGTCGGTTGCACGGATCCGGGTTGGCCAACCGCAACATCGGGTTCGATCCCGAGCTCCTCGCGCAGTTCCCGGGCACGGCCGACGACCCGCTGAATCGTCTCGGCGCGATGGTCTTCCATGAATACCAGCACCGGCATCGCACTGCAGTCGCGGTTAAGCAGCCCGGTATCGGTGTCGATGTTCTGCAGGTTCTGCCGCATCACGAAACGATTGCGCGGCAATATCTGCCAACGCAGGTTGCCCTCGTTCCAGCCGGCATTGACGATCTTCGCTGCCTGCGGCAGGGTCAGCACTTTCTGGACACCCTCGACCTGGCGCATCTGCCAGGCGAAGTTGTCGATGCGGTCCATGATCTCGAAGTTCTCGGTACACGCCTGCGAGCTGGTTTCGGCGATCACGCCGAGTTGATCCACGCCCAGCGCGAAGCGCTCGCTGATCAGGCGCGCATCGCGGTTGTAGCGCGAGTCGGCGCGCAGCTCGGGTACGCCGGCCTCGGAGTCCCCGATCTTCATGTCCTGGGACTTGTAGACCGCGCCAACGAACAGCAGCGCGGCGACGCCGATCGTGATCAAGGCGGGAATCGGCCGGGTGAACTTGGCCAGGGCGCGCCAGATCCAGGAAGTCTGGGCTGCCTTGGCGTAGAGCTTTTCGCGGAATTGCTCGGCCTTGCGCAAGCGCGCATACGACAGCAGGACCGGCAGCAGCAACAGATTGGTGAAGATGATCACCGCCACGCCGATGCTGGCCGTGAGCGCGAGTTCCTGGATGATCCGGATATTGATCAGGTAGATCGCCAGGAAGCCGATCGTGTCCGAGAGCAGCGCGATGGAGCCGGGCGCGAGCAGACGAACGAACGTGCGTCTCGATGCGTCCAGGCTGGACTCGATCGGATACTGATCGACCGCCTCACTGCGACGGTGCAAGGACGAAGGAGAATGCCCGCCGAACAGCTTCTCCGCCTGCCAACCGCTGATCATCTGCACGCCGTGGCTGACGCCGATGGCGAAGATCAGGAACGGGGTCAGGATGTTCATCGGATCGATGCCGTAACCCAGCAGGCTGAGAATCCCGAGCTGCCAGATCACCGCGACGGTCGAGCAGACCAGCGGCAGCACCGTCAGCCAGAGCGACTTGGAATACAGGGCGAGCAGCACCGCGGTGATCAGGAAAGCGACGCCGAAATAGGCGATCACGCCGCGGGCACCGTCGGCGATATCGCCGACGATCTTGGCGAAACCGATGATGTGTACCGAGTGCTCCGGTCCTTCGAACTCTGCGCGAATCTCCTCGAGTTGCGCGGCGACGCTCTGATAGTCGAGCTTCTCGCCGGTCTCGGGATTGGTCTCGAGGAGGTTGGCCCAGACCATGGCGCCGGAGAAATCCTCGGCCACCAGGCGCCCGACTTCTCCGGACTTGATGATGTTCGACCGGACTCGATCCATCATCTCCGGCGTCGGCGCGAAATCGGCGGGAATTACGTTGCCGCCGGCAAACCCGTCCTCGACCACTTCGACGAAGCGCACGTTCGGCGTGAAGATCGAGCGCACGCTGGCGCGATCGACACCCGGCAACAGGAAGACCTGGTTGCTGATCTGCTCGAAGGCGCTGAAGAATTCGGGCGTGAACATGTCGCCGTCGCGATCCATCAATGCGACGAGGATTCGATTGGCGCCGCCGAATTCCTCGTAGAACTGGAACGTCTGCATGTACTCGTGTTCCAGCGGCAGCTGTTTCTTGAAACCCGCGTCGACGCGAAGCTGAACGAGGTAGAACGCCATTACCGCGGTGCCGACCAGGAACACCAGCAGGATCAATGGCCGGATCGAGAAGATCGCGTTGGCGATGCCGGCCTTCAGGCCGCCGTTGTTACTCATGGCGCACTCCGTTCTCTCCCGCCAGGATCAGGCCGTCTTCGGCGGCGACCACCGCAGCGTAATCGCTGCCGAGCTGGTCGGCCTCGACACTCGGCGCTCCGCCCGGAGCCACGGCGATTCGCGTTGCGCCGGCACCGACCAGGATCGCCGTACCGTTCGCTCGAATGTCGCCGCCCATCAGGCTCTGCTCGCTTTCATTGGGGATTTCATTCCAGACAGCGCCGAAGTTGCAGCTCCGCTGAATGTGCCCGCGCAATCCGAAAGCGATGATGCACTCCCGCTGTTCCAGCAGGCCGAACATGGAGCCGGGATAGGGGAAGCGGAACGCCTCCCAGCTTCGGCCCCCATCGCGGCTGCGGAAGCCGTAGCCCGCCTCGGCGGCAATCATCAAGCGACCGCCTTCGAGGTCGGCGATCGCGTTCAGGTGGCATTCGCCGAACTCGTAGCAGCCCTTGTTGACGGAGGCCTCCGCATCGGCGGAGTCGGACTCCTGGAATTCCTCGGGTATGGTTTCGATATCGTCCTGCTGGCGCGCAATGGCGGCCCAGTCGATCGCCTCCGACGCGACGCGCTCCGTCAGTCGCTGCGTCCGCCAGTTGATCCCGCCGTCGTTGGTGGTCATGAAGCGACCGTATGCACCGATCGCGAATCCTTCGTTGGGGTTGAGGAACAGCACGTCCAGCAACGGTTCCTGGTCCTCCGGCGACCAGTTCTGGATGAACCAGTTTTCGCCGCCGTCGCTGCTCGAAATGATCACCGCATCGTGACCCACCGCCCACAGGCGCCGGCCGAATTGGGTCACACGGGTGAGCGTGGCCTGCACGGGAACGTTCTGTGCCTGGCGCCATTCGCGACCGTCGCCGGACAAGAGGACGTGGCCGCGCGCGCCGACGGCGACGTAACCGCCGTTGTGTTCGATCACGTCGAGCATCAGGCTCTGATCGGCCAGGGGCGCATCGATGGCCGGCTGCGGCTCGGGCGGTTCGTCCTGCGCAATCGCCATCGTGAATGGCAGCAAGAGAGCGGCGGCGACCCGCCAAGGCCGTCTGCCGCCCGAAAAGGTCGGAGTATTCATCGGGAATCTCCCCGAATCTGGGGTCAACCCGGCCGGCCCGACGCTGCGGGCCGGCCGGCAAGACTGGAAGTCGAACGATTCAGACGTTCGATCAACGGCGGCCGCGCGTACGCAGGGCCTGCGGCGTGTAGTTACTCGGCGAAAGCTCCACGTTGAACGTATTGACCGGGTCCTGGTTGTCCATGCCGACCGCAACGTAACGGCCGGAGAGCAGGTCCATATGAACCTCGATCGTGGTCCAGAACGTCGGCAACTCGTAGTAGTTGATCGAGTGAGCTTCCGATGCGCGCCAGAGCTGCCCGCGCTGGTCGTAATGGTCGGTCAGAAGAATCTGGTAGGAATCCTCGTCGAGGTAGAAGGTCCGGCGCGGGTGGATATGGCGGGTGCCCTCGCGCAAACGCGCATCGACAACCCAGACGCGATGCAGCTCGTAGCGCATGAACTCCGGATTGAGGTGACCGGGCAGGACCATTTCGTCGATGGTCACATCGCCGCTGTGCGACTCGTAGGAGTTGTACGGGACGTACATCTCACGCTTGCCGACGATTTCCCAGGTATACCGATCCATGGCACCGTTGAACATATCGGTCATGTCGTTGGTGCGCAGGCCGTCCGATGCGGTACCGGGATTGTCGTAAGCGACGTTCGGCGCGCGGCGGACGCGGCGCTGACCCGGGTTGTAGATCCACGCCTGGCGCGGCTGCGCGATCTGGTTCAGGGTTTCATGGACCAGCAGGATGTTGCCCGCCAGACGCGCCGGCGATTCGACTTCCTGGAAGAAATACAACAGGATGTTGTTGATCTCGTCGATGGTTGCACCGGGCTTGTAGTACAGCCCCAGCAACTCCTCGCGCAGCTTCACGAGCTGATAGGCGCCGCTGGTGGTCGGGGCGACCTGGTTGTTGTAGCGCGTACCGCCGATGCCCTTGTATTTCAGCTTGTGGTTCCACATCAGCTCGTACGGGTTCTGGGGCAACGGGAACGGGAAGCCGACCGAAGCCTCTTCAACGCCTTCCCCACCGCCGACGAGCCGCGCGGTCGAGGCGTTCTCGATCGTCGCTTCGTAGACCCGCTCCGGGAAGGAAGCGGTCCGGCGAGTCTGGAACACGCGCATGTAGTAGGTGTCGGGATAGCGCTCGAACGTCGCGATCTGACCGGCCGAGAGCTGATCGGCGTAGTCGCGGTAGTTCTCCGCGGTGATCCGGAACTGCTCCCGGTCGTTGGGGAACGGACTGGGATGCCGATCGCCTTCCTGGTACCCGGCGGGCCAGTCGTCGCGGGTCAGGCCACCGGTCCACGCCGGAATCGCGCCGCCGTTGCCGGCAACCGGCGAGCCCATCGGCGTCAGGTCCTGACCCAGGCGCGCGATATTGGCCGGGGTGTTCGGAATCACACCCTCGACCGCCGCGCCCGAACCGGATGAAGATGCCCTCGCAGCGCGAGCTGCAGCGGCTTGCTCGGCCGCGGCCTGTTCGGCAGCGGCGCGCTCGGCGGCGGCACGTTCAGCAGCCTGTTCAGCAGCAGCACGCTCGGCGGCCTCACGCTCGGCAGCAGCCTGCTCGGCCGCTTCCCGTTCGGCAGCAGCCTGCTCGGCGGCAGCACGCTCGGCCGCTTCACGCTCGGCAGCGGCCTGCTCGGCAGCAGCGCGTTCGGCAGCGGCACGTTCAGCAGCCTCTCGCTCGGCGGCAGCACGTTCGGCAGCCTCTCGCTCGGCAGCCTCTCGCTCGGCAGCGGCACGCTCGGC
>CAYPZP010000220.1:0-5064 GCA_964415285.1 uncultured Halomonas sp.
AGAAACCGATCGCTGCCGTCGAACGCGCTTGCGCCGAAGTCCAGTTCGACCTGGAACAGACCGTCCTCGACCGGCCAGTCGGGAACGCTCTGGGTGCTTCCGATCTGGGTCCCGCTGGTCAGTTGATCGTAGAGCCGGAACTCGAGGTCGGCCATGCCGGTGAAGGGCTCGCCGCTTTGGCGCAGCTGGCCCTGGTAGGTGAACGTGGACGACTGGCCGAGCGTCGGCTTCGAAACGATCGCGGTGCCGACCGCGAGGACGAGGATCATGCAGAGATAGCGCATCGGGGACTCCGTTCCGGAACAGACCGGCTGGGTAAGCTGCAAGTCGCAGGCAGGCGAAATGGGTTGAAGGTGTCGCTTTCCAAGTGCTCAGCCGCCGCCTTCGAAGCTGTCGATGAACAACGCGTTCTCCAGCCCGACGAAGCGGGCAACGCCGTAGCGCTGGCGGGTGCGATCCTCGTTATCGGTGTAGCCGGTGACGACGATCTGCTCGCCGTCGGCGCTTGCATCGATCGACTGGGGAATGTCCGACTGGGCGCCCAGCGCCGGGTCGAAGACAAAGACCCGCGGCTGACCGCCGTTGAAGAGCGGATTCGGCGATCCGTCTGCGCGCAGCACGGTGACCGCAGCATCAAGATCGACAAACGCGCCGCCGACCGCTCGGCTCGTGCCGGCGACGTAGATCCGCCAGGCGTCGTAGTGGAGTGCGGCAATCGCCGAATTGGTGTTGCCAAGATCGACGTTCGCGATTCCTCCGGCGCCGAATCCGGCGTCGAAGCTTCCGTCTTCGTTCAGCGCCAGGATGATGGGATTACGCTGGTCGGCAGCGGAACGCGATGTCCCGCCGACCAGGATCCGCCCGCCGGGCGCCAGCTCGACGGCGGCCGCCGCATCGGGAAAGCCGCTGCCGTCGTAGACCAGTACACCGTCTCCGTTGAAGGTGACGTCCGGTTGGCCGTCCGGCGTCAGGCGGATCGTGAGCAGATCACGGTCTCCCGAAGCGTTGGTCACGTAACCGGCGATCAGGATCCGGTCTTCGGCATCGATGGCGACGTCGTTGGCCCAGTCCGTGTCGCCGGCGAAATCGAACAGGTACGCCCCGCCCGTGCCGAACGAAGGATCGAGATCGCCGGTGGCGGTGAATCGGGCAACGGCGATATCGAAGGTCGAAACGTCCTGGAAGTCCTGGTCGGCAAAACCTACGGCGACAATGGCTCCATCGGATTGTTCACCGAGGGCGTAGATGTAGGCCCGCTCGTTGTTGAACGCCACCCGGTCGAATTCTTCGACCTGCAGTCCTCCGGGGGTCAGCTGGAGCGCATTGAATTTCCGCGGAATGCCCGTACAGCCTTCTTGGACGTATCCCGCACCCAGGTAGTCGCCGTTGTTCAGCCGGATGCCGGTCAGAAAGGTCCTTGGCGATCCACAGCCCGGGCTGGTGGCACCGAAGCGACCGAGCGGAATCACGGTTCCGTCGCCAAGGACTCGGTGGAACCACGCTTCGCGAAAGCTTGGATTGCCGTCGTCGGCTTCGCCGAACACGAGGATCTCGCCGGCGTCGTCGATCAATCCGACGTGCGCGAGGGCCCGCGTTCCGGGCTCGATGATCACGGTGCCGTCACCGGCGAACAAGGGGTCGAGGTCGAGGGGGCTCGGCTGCGGACCCGCAGTCAGAGTGGCGCTGACAAAGGTGGTGATGAGGATGGATAGGCGGATTTGGGTCATTGCGGCAGACCTCTCTGGTGGTGTGCGGTTGCTCGAGCGCGAAATGTCACCGCGCTGGAATAGGGGTTGATGTCGTTCGAGGCGCGGGCAGCATCGGCGACGGCGACCCAGGTTCCGGAATCGTCTCGGTCGATAGGGCGTCGAGGCGGCACCCGCAGGAACGCGGCGTACGGGCGCTCGCTGGGCCGGAGCGCAATCTCGACGAAACGGATATCTGCCGGCAGCGTCTGCGCGTTGAAGGGCACCAGGAACTGACCGCCGCGGAGCGCAACCCGGTCGAACTGCCGCTCCGCGAGCCACTGCCGGGAATCCGCAGATTCGAAGAAGCGGACACGAAGATCCGCCAATTGATCCGGCTGGTCCAGTTGCGATATCTGCCCCCGCAACACGTCCGACGTGGCGCAGATCGGCATCAGCAGGAACGCGAGGGCGAGGGCAGGGAGTGATGTGCGGCGATTCATGCCTCCGGACCGTACGCTCGGGGCCCGTGGGAATCCTGAGGGGAGCCTGACGGACTCGTGACGATCGGTTCGGAAGCAGTAGAGACGCTGCTGCGGCTGGGCTAGACTGGCGTCGCGATGAGCGAGACCGACCAGGAACTGTCGGCGGCAGCAGGGAGGGCCGGGGATGTCGAATTGCGCAGCCGCGCGGTTCGCGTGCGACCGGCCACCCGTGAACTGCTGGTTGACCACGAACCCGTGCCGATCGAGCGGCGGGCCTTCGACCTGCTGGTCTACCTGATGCGCCATCCCGACCGGGTGGTCGACAAGGACGAACTGCTGCGGGAAGTCTGGCAGGGGCGTCCGGTCTCCGAGTCGACGGTCGCCCAGGCCGCCAGCCGCGTGCGCAAGGCGCTCGGCGGCGAACCGGATGACTGGATCGCCACGGTCTACGGCGTCGGCTATCGCTTTACCGCCCCGGTCGATGCCGCGGCCGACGCGCCGAGTGACCCGTCCGGCCCCCGGCGCGGTGGAGTGCGTCGGGCCGGGGCGCCCTTGCTCGGTGTCGTTCTGGTGGCCGTTCTGATCGCGGTCCTGGCGGCGGCATGGGTGCTCGACCGGCCGACGGCGCCGGAGGAACTGCGCATCGCCGTGTTGCCGGTACAGAACGAGACCAACAACGCGGAACTGGACTGGGTCGGGCTGGGCGTGCTGCCGCTGATCGACCGCGCGCTGGACGAGGGCGGCGTCGAGCGGGTGCAGACCAACCAGGTGCTGTCCACGCTAAGCCGGTATCCGGACGCCGACGATCCGGCGGCGCAGGCGCGGGTGCTCCGCCTCAACACCCGCGCGGACCGCGTCCTGGTGCCACGCCTGTTCGTCGACGACGGCGGCTACCGGCTGGAGGTGGCCAGTGCCGATCCGGCGTTGCGCGACCTGGACGTCCAGCTCCAGGGGGACGATGTCGCCGTGCTGGCGGTCGCGGCCGGTGCCAGCCTGTCCGAGTCGCTGTCGCGCTGGCAGGGATCGAAGCGTGCGCGCAGCGGGCTGGTGACGGATGATCCCTTCATCAACGAGGCGTTCGCGCGCGGCCTGGACGCCCGGCTCCGCGGCCAGTGGGAGGAGGCGGCACGCTACTTCGATACGGTTCTGGCGGCCGCGCCCGAGCTGCTCGATGCCAAGTACCACCTGGCGCTGGTCACGCGCCGGCTCGGCGACTGGGAGTACACCGAGCAATTGCACGCGGAACTGATGGATGCGGCACGCGAGGGGAACGACCCCGGGATGCTCGCCACCGTACAGATGGCTTCTGGCAACCTGGCCTGGAGGCTGGGTAACAAAGAGGACGCCGAGCGCTTCTATCAACAGGCACTGACGCACTTCCGGGAGCACGGCAACGCCAATTATGTCGCCAACGCGCTCGGCAATCTCGGCATCCTGGCGGCCACCCGTGCCGAGTACGACCTGGCCGAAGAGCGGATGCAGGCCGCGTTGGAGCATTACCGGGCGGTCGGTGATGGGTTCAACGAGGCGACCGTCCTGAAGAACATCGGCAACCTGCAGGCCGACCAGGGCCGCTATGCCGATGCCGAACGCACGCTATTGGACTCCCTGGAGATTCGCCAGCGGCTCGAACTCCCGGTCCAGATCGCGCTGACGATGAGCGTGCTGGGCGACGTGGAGATGGCGCGGGGGTGGTGGGCGCAGGCGCTGGCCCACCAGCAGCGCGTGTTCGAGACGGCCGAGCGCCACGATAGCCCGATCATGGCGATCCAGGCCCTGTCCGACATCTCGGCCGCGCTGCGCCGGCTCGGCCGATTGGAGGATGCGGTCGCCAATGCCGCGGACGCCTACGCTCGTGCGACGGAACTCGGCAGCCCGACCAACCAGGCCTTCGCGCTGCTCCAGCAGGGGCGCGCCGAGCTCGATCGCGGCCGTTCGTCCGTTGCCACCGAGCTGTTCGAGCGCTCCGCGCGGGTCTACGTCGACATCGACCAGCCGCTCGGCGCGACCATGGCCAGGATCGCGCGCGCGGAGGCATTGCTGGAAGCCGGCCGCCCGGACGATGCCGAGGCCGCGCTGGCCGAAATCGACAACAAGGCGTCCGGCTCGGACATCGAGCGCCTGGATGCGGCTTTCCTCGGAGCTCGGGCACGCCTGGCGGCGGCCCGGGGCGACGAAGAGCGGGCACTGCAGCTGTACGAGCGCGCCTATCGATCTGCGCAGGAGCTGCAGATTCCGATCGAGATCGTCGATACCGGAGGCCACTTCGGGCGTGCGCTGCTGGACTTCGGCGCCGAACCGGATCGAGTCTCTGCCCTCGCGGAATCACTTTCGGATCGCGCCGACCCAAGTGCCAGCGCGCTCGGATTCCTGGCCCGCTTCCACGCCCCGACCGATCCCGAGCGCGCCATGACGCTGGGCGAGCGTCGGCGCGCCCTGGTCGGCGAGGGCTGGACGGCCGAGGACGAAGCCTGGCTCGAGGCGCTTGGATCCGGCTTGGTGGAGTCCGGAGCCCCCTGAATCGCGAGCGAAGCTCGCTCCTGCAACGCAGTCTTGCCGAAGCTACTCCGCGCCGGGAAAGCCGAGCTGCTGCCACGCCTCGTAGACCACGACGGCCACAGCGTTCGACAGGTTCAGCGAGCGGGAGCCGGCCCGCTGCGGAATGGTGACTCGGCGACCCTCGCCGAAGTGCTCCAGCACGTCGTCCGACAAGCCCCTGGTTTCCGATCCGAACACCAGCACGTCGTTGACCCGGTATTCGAGCTGGTCGTGGCGTAGCGCGCCTCCGGTCTCGACGGCCAGCCAGCGGCGGTCCGCTCCTAGCGCCGCGCGGCAGGCCTCGAAATCGGCATGCACGGTCAGGGTTTCGCGCGCCACGTGGTCCAGCCCGGCCC
>CAYPZP010000221.1:0-5058 GCA_964415285.1 uncultured Halomonas sp.
CGAAGGCCATGCCTTCCTGCGCCAGATCGAACCCGACGACGATGCGCCGGGTCTGCCGCGGCTGGTGGTGCGCCGCCAGTTGAGCTATCCGGTCAGCCTGCTGCTGGTGCTGTTGCGCAAGAAGCTGGCCGAACACGATGCCGGCGGCGATGAGACCCGGCTGGTGCTGTCGCGCGACGAAATCGTCGAAATACTGAGGCTTTTCCTGCCCGAGACCGCCAACCAGGCCAGGCTGATCGACCGCGTCGGCATGGACCTCAACAAGATCGTCGAAATGGGCTTCGTACGCCGGCTGAAAGGCCAGCAGAACCAGTTCGAGGTGCGCCGTATCCTGAAATCCTGCGTCGACGCACGCTGGCTGGCCGACGTCGACAAGCGGCTGACCGAATACCGCGAGATCGCCGCAGACGACGAGACATGAGCACGCCGCAGCTTTCCGCGCACCGGCAAATCCCGCGTCCCGCGCCGATTCGATAGACTGTCGTCATGGAGGCACTGGACCTGGAGTTTTCCACCGACCACACGCGTGCCGGGTTTCGCCTGCACCGCGTCGAGATCTACAACTGGGGAACGTTCGATCAGCGTGTCTGGAAGCTGCAACCCGGCGGCGACAACTGCCTGCTGACCGGCGACATCGGCTCGGGCAAATCCACGCTGGTCGACGCCATCACCACGCTGCTTGTGCCGGCCCAGAAGATCACCTACAACAAGGCCGCCGGCGCCGAGGCGCGCGAGCGTTCGCTGAAATCCTACGTGTTGGGCTATTACAAGTCCGAGCGCGGCGAGTCGGGCCTGTCGGCACGCCCGGTGGCGCTGCGCAACATCAACAGCTATTCGGTAATTCTCGGCCACTTCTACAACGCCGGTTACGACCGGCACGTGACCGTCGCGCAGGTGTTCTCGATCCGCGACAGCCAGGGCCAGCCGGACCGCTTCTATATTTGCGCCGATATCGAGTTGAATATCGCCGAGCACTTCGCCGACTTCGGCTCGGACCTCAATCAATTACGCAAGCGCCTGCGCCAGACCGCGCACCTGGAGCTTTTCGACAGCTTTCCGCCCTACGGCGCGGCGCTCAGGCGGCGCCTGGGCATCGCCAGCGACCAGGCGCTGGAATTGTTCAACCAGACCGTTTCGATGAAATCGGTCGGCAACCTGACCGACTTCGTGCGCGACCACATGCTGCAGGCCTTTCCGGTCGAAGACCGGATCAACGCGCTGATCCGTCATTTCGACGACTTGAGCCGCGCCCACGCCGCCGTGCTCAAGGCCAAGGCGCAGATCGAGCAACTCGAACCCATCGTCGCGGATGCCGACCAGCACGCCCGGCGCGTCGAACAGGCCGAAACGCTGCGCAGCTGCCGCGACGCATTGACGCCGTGGTTTGCCGGGCTCAAGTCCGGCCTGCTGGTGAAAAAGCTCGAAACCCTGGACGCCGAACTCGAAAAACTCGCCGGGCGCATCGAGCGGCTGGAAGCCGCACGCCGCGAGCACCAGGTCTCGCGCGACGAGCTCAAACAGGCCATCGCTGAAAACGGCGGCGACCGGCTCGAACGCATCAAGGTCGAGATCGACCGGCTGGAAACCCGCAAGCAGGCCTGCAAGCGCGAAGCCAAGCGCTATCGCGAACTGGCCAGAGCGGTCGAACTCCCGGCCGCCGAGGATGCCGAACGCTTCGGCGCAAACCGAGACGCGCTGGCCCGATTGCGCGAGAACGCCGAGGCCCGCCAGGCCGAGATCCAGAACCGGCTGACCGACCTGGAAGTCGAGCTGCGCGACTTGCGCGCGCGCCACGCCGAAATCGATGAGGAAATCCGCTCGCTGAGAAAGCGCCGCAACAATCTGCCGACAGGCATTCTGGCGATTCGCGACAAGTTGTGCGAAAGACTCGGGCTGGCGACCGATGATTTGCCGTTCGCCGGCGAACTGATCCAGGTTCGCGACGACGAACGCGACTGGCAAGGCGCGATCGAGCGCCTGCTGCACCAGTTCGCGCTGTCGCTGCTGGTGCCCGAGGCGCACTACCCGGCCGTCGCCGAATGGGTCAATGCCACCAACCTCAAGGGCCGGCTGGTGTACTACCGGGTGCGCGCGCAAGCCGGGGCGCCGCCCGGTAACCCCGATGCCGACTCGCTGGTGCGCAAGCTGGTCATCAAGCCCGACTGTGGCGTCTACGCATGGCTGGAGGCCGAACTCGGGCGGCGCTTCGACTATGTATGCTGCAGCGACCTCAACCGTTTTAGGCGCGAGAAATACGCAATCACGCGGGCCGGACAGATCAAGAGCGGACGCGGCCGGCACGAAAAGGACGATCGTCACGCGATCGACGACCGCACGCGCTTTGTGCTGGGCTGGAGTAACGCCGACAAGATCCGCGCACTGGAACAGCAACGCGACTCGCTGGAAAAGCGCATCGCCGCGCTGGGCGAAGACGTCGCAAAAAGCCAGAAGGCGCTTGCCGCCACGGCTCGGGTGCTGGAGAACATCAGCCGGCTTGACATGCTCGACCGGTTCGAGCAGATCGACTGGCAGACCCCGGCGCGCGAGATTTCCGGGCTGGAGGAGGAATACCGGCTGCTGCGCGAGCAGTCCGACGTGCTGGAGACGCTGCAGAACAGGCTGGCCGAACTGACCGGGCGCATCGAGCGCACCGAGACCGAACTCAACCAGGCCCGCGAGGAGCGGGCCAGCGCGCGCACCCGGCGCGAAGAGGCCCGGCGGCTGCTCGACGAATGCGAGCGCGAGCGCGCCGACGGCGAGGCATCGTCCGGCTGGTTCGGGCAGCTCGAACAATGGCGGGAAGAAGCGCTGAACGGGGCCGTGCTCAACCTCAACACCATCGACGCCCGGCAGCGCGAATACCGCGACTGGCTGCAGGCCCGGATAGACACCGAAGACAAGCAGATCCGCACGCTGAGCCAGCGCATCGTCCAGCGCATGTCCGAATACCGCGCGGCCTGGCCGCAGGAAACCCGCGAAGTCGACGCCAGCGTCGAGTCGGCCGACGAATTCCGCCAGATGCTGGCCCGGCTGCAGGCCGACGAGCTGCCCAGCTTCGAGCAGCGGTTCAAGACTCTGCTCAACCAGAACACGATTCGCGAAGTCACGACCTTCCAGGCCCAGCTCAGCCGCGAGCGCAACCAGATCGGCGAGCGCATCGAAACCATCAACCGGTCGCTGCACGAAATCGACTACCAGCACAACCGCTACATCAAGCTGGTCGCCGAGCGTGCGCCCGACGCCGAAATCCGCGACTTCCAGAGCCAGTTGCGCGCGTGCACCGAGGGCACCACCACCGGCACCGAGGACGAGCAGTACTCGGAGCAGAAATTTCTCCAGGTCAAGCAGATCATCGAGCGCTTTCGCGGACGCGAGGGCTTCAGCGAAATCGACCGGCGCTGGACCCGCAAGGTGACCGACGTGCGCAACTGGTTCGTGTTTTCGGCCTCCGAGCGCTGGCGCGAGGACGACAGCGAGCACGAACACTACACCGATTCGGGCGGCAAGTCCGGCGGCCAGAAGGAAAAGCTGGCCTATACCGTGCTGGCCGCCAGCCTGGCCTACCAGTTCGGGCTCGAATGGGGCGAGACGCGCTCGCGCTCGTTCCGTTTCGTGGTCATCGACGAGGCCTTCGGGCGCGGCTCGGACGAATCGGCCCGCTACGGCCTGGAGCTTTTCAGGCGCCTGAACCTGCAGTTGCTGATCGTCACCCCACTGCAGAAGATCCACATCATCGAGCCCTACGTGGCCGCGGTCGGCTTCATCCACAACCCGGACGGGCGCGAGTCCTTGTTGCGCAACCTCACCATCGACGAGCTGCGCGCCGAACGCGAAGCGCGCGAACGCGTGCAGCAGATTTCCTGAACCATGCAAAGCGCTGCCGACCGCCTCTGGTCCATACCGGCCGATATCACGGCACAGGTTCGCAAGCTCTGGGACAAGGGGCTGATGCTCGGCCCGCCGGAGACGATCGAGGCCCGTTTCCCGATGCCGTTACGACTCAAGCGGCCGCGTCCTGCCGACCTCAACGAGCGCTTCAACCAGGTCCGCGACTGGGTCGAAGCCCTCGCCGCCGCAGATCGAAATCGGCGTGGCTTCGGCTATGCAATCGAATGGAAGACCGTCAACCATCGAATCCACGGCAGCAATCGGCTGCCGGCCGGCGTCGTGATCCCGAGCCGCGAGGATGCCCTGAAGCTGATCGGCAAGACCGCGGCCGCCGCGACCTTCAAAAAGCTGCAGGCACAAATCGTTGGCGAATTTCCAGACCTCGCCGACTGGTTGGCACGGCGGCCGCTGACGGCGCTTGACCACGCCGAAGAATGGCCGCGCCTGCTCGCGGTGCTGGCCTGGTTCCGGCAACATCCGCGCTGCGGCCTGTACCTGCGCGAACTCGATATCGAGGGTGTGGACACCAAGTTCATCGAACAGCGCCGCAAGTTGATCGGCGAGTTGCTCGACCAGGTCCTCGAAAGCCGCCATATCGACACCGCAGCCACCGGCGTCAAGGGCTTCGATCAGCGCTACGGTCTTTGCCGGCGCCCGGTCCTGGTGCGTTTCCGAATTCTCGATCCCGCGCTGGCGATTGGCGGCATCAATGGCGACATCGACGACCTGTCGCTGCCGGCCGAACAGTTCGCACGGCTTGATCTCGACGCGGCGACAATCTTTATTACCGAAAACGAAACCAATGGTCTGGCATTTCCGCATTACCCCTCGGCCATCGTGATCTTCGGCCTCGGCTACGGACTGGACCGGCTCGCCCGCGTCAGTTGGCTGAGCGAACGCCGAATCCACTACTGGGGCGACATCGACACCCACGGCTTTGCCATTCTCAACCGCCTGCGCCACCACCTGCCGCACGCCGAATCACTGCTGATGGACCGTGCCACCCTCGACGCTCACCGGCAACTGTGGACCCGCGAACCCAAAGACCGCCGTTTCAGCGGCCGGCTCGACCGGCTCACGCACAGCGAAAGTCAACTCTACGAAACGCTTCGCGACGACCGCCTCGGCGAACGCATCCGCCTGGAACAGGAACGCATCGGCTTCGGCTGG
>CAYPZP010000222.1:0-5035 GCA_964415285.1 uncultured Halomonas sp.
GCTCGGCGGGTCGAGGAAGATCAGGTCGAACACCGTCGATGTCCGACCCAGCCAGTTCATCGCGTCGGCATGGACGATCCGGTTCGCGGTCCGGTCGAGGCCGTTCAGGTCGAGGTTGCGGCGCAGCCAGTCGAGGTAGGTCTTCGACAGGTCGACGGTGGTCGTCGAGCTCGCGCCGCCGACGGCGGCATGCACGCTGGCCGCGCCGGTGTAGCCGAACAGGTTCAGGAACCGCCGGCCGCGGGCGTGTTCGCCGATCCAGTGCCGGACCGGGCGGTGGTCCAGGAACAGGCCGGTGTCGAGGTAGTCGGTGAGGTTGACGGCCAGCCGGACCGGGCCCTCGCGCACGGTCAGGAATCGCCCCCGTTCGCCCTGCCGTTCGTACTGCTGGGCCCCTTTCTGGCGTCGCCGGACCTTGAACACCATCCGCTCCGGCGGCACCTCCAGCGCTTCTGGAATGGTCGCCAGCGCCGCGCGCAGACGCGCCCGGGCCCGGCCGGCATCGATGCTGGCCGGGGCCTCGTATTCCTGCACGTGCAGCCAGTCGCCGCCCTCGGTGCCGTAGACGTCGATCGCCAGCGCGTACTCCGGCAGGTCGGCATCGTAGACCCGGTAGCAGGTCACGTCGTCCTTGCGGCGCCACTTGCCGAGGTTCTTGCGGTTCTTCTGCAGCCGGTTGTGCAGGTCTTCGGCCGCCGGGCCGCTGGCGGCCGCGGTCTCGCCGATCTCGAAGCGCTCCAGCCGGCAGTCGATGGGCCCGTTGCGCATGGCCCAGGTCCGGGTGGGCTTGAGGCCGATCTCGCAGCCGGCGCCGTTGAGCACCACGGCCTCCCAGCCGGCGAAGCGCCGCTTCAGCGTCTCGCCGAGCCGGACGTAGAGCGGCATCAACTCGTGCGCATCGCCGATCCGCTCGCCGTAGGGCGGGTTGGTCGCGACCAGCCCGGTCGCGACACCCTTCGGCGGCGCGGCCTGGCCGAGTTCGCGCTTTTCCACGTGCACGTGGCGGCGCAATGCGGCCCGCTCCAGGTTTTCGATCGCGGCACGGATCGCCCGGCCGTCGCGGTCGTAGCCGACGATCGGCGGAATCGACTGCATGCCGGCCTCCTGCCGTTCCAGCGCCTCGTCGATCAGGTCCTTCCACAGCGCATCGTCGTGGCCGCGCCAGTGCTGGAAGCCGAACCGGGTGCGCAGCAGGCCGGGCGCGACGTCGCCGGCGATCCAGGCGGCCTCGATCAGCAGCGTGCCCGAACCGCACATCGGGTCGACCAGTCCGCCGCCGGCCGCGGCGATCCGCGGCCACTCGCCGCGAAGCAGCATCGCCGCGGCCAGGTGTTCCTTCAGCGGCGCCTCCACCGTCTCTTCCCGGTAGCCGCGCTTGTGCAGGCTGTCGCCGGACAGGTCGATCGACAGCGTGGTCCGGGCGCGATCCTGGTGGACGTGGATGCGCAGGTCGGGCGCACGCGGATCGACGTCGGGTCGCCGTCCCTCGGCCTCGCGGAAGCGGTCGACGATCGCATCCTTGACCCGCTGCTGGGCGAAGCGTGCATGGGTGATCGCGGGCCGGATGCCGGTGAAGTCCACCGCCAGCGACCCGTCGGCGGTCATGTGTCCGGACCAGTCGATGCCCCGGGCCTCCTCGTACAGCGCGTCGGAGTCGGGCGCGTCGAATTCAGCGATCGGCAGCAGCACGCGCCCGGCCAACCGCGACCACAGGCAGCTTCGATACGCGCCGGCAAGGTCCGTGTGCGCGTGCACGCCGCCTCGGCGGACCGCGACGTCGTCCAGCCCCAGCCCGCCCAGCTCGTCGGCCAGCAGTTCCTCGAGTCCCTGGGGCGCGGTTGCGAACAGTGCCCGCTTCACGGGCCGGCCGCGTCGTTCGGTCGGGGAATGGGCGGGAGTCGCGAGGATGGCATCGATGACGTCCGGATGGTCGAAAGCGTGCCGACGTGATCATCGGCGGCAGTCCTGATGGTGCACCAATCCGTCGCTCCCGTGGGCGCTCCGGGGCCGACTGTCGGATCGCGATGGCCACTTCGATTGGACCGTCCGGGAGTCTGCGGCCATACTATGCGCGGGACCGGGAGGATGCGAATGAATACGTCGTGGATCGACCGTCTGGCCGACGGAGAGCCGATTCCGGATGAAGATCGTCAGCGCCTGGAAGCGCTGATTCTTCGTCGACGGACCTTCGAGGCCGGCCGGATGGTGCTGTTCGAGGACGAGGACGCGCCGATGCTCTACATCATCGAGCGCGGATGGGCCGCCGCCGTGCGGGAGCTGGTCGATGGCTCGGTTCAGCTGCTGGACCTGTTCCTGCCGCCGCAGATCATGGGCCTGCGCGAAGTGGCGTCCGGCGCGGCGGTCTCGTCCTACCAGGCCTTGACCGAACTCGACGTCGCGCTGTGCCGCAAGGCCGACATGCAGGCCCTGATCGAAGACAGCGCCAGCCTCACCGGCCCGCTGTTCCGCATGGTTGCGCGCGAGGAAGCCTGGCTGCACGAGCGGATCACGATGCTCGGCCAGCAGAATGCCGCGGCCAGCCTGGCCCACCTGGTTCTCGAACTGGCCGACCGCCTCGCGCTGGGCGCCGACGACGGCGAGCTCGAAGCCTTCGAGGTGCCGCTGAACCAGGACCAGATCGGCAACATCGTCGGCATCACCTCCGTCCACGTCAGCCGGACGATGACCCAGCTGGCCCGCGACGGTCTGCTGGAGATGAACGACGGCACCGTACGGATCCTCGATCGACGTCGTTGCGAAGCGCTGGCCGAGTACGAGCACAGCCGGATGCGCCTCCCGCCGACCTGATCGAACCGCCGGGTGCCGCCCGGCACACCCACGCACGACGCATCGGTCCCGTTAACTCATGTCAATGCCGCTGGCGCGCGGCTCTCCTATCGTTGCATCGTGCGCGGTGCCGCCGGTCGTTCGTCGCCGGAGTCGGTGAAGCGTATGCGTCGGACGCAAGAACCATGGGGTGTGCATGAATCACCAGGACCGGATCGGCTGCACGCGAGACGATCGGCGGCGCGCCGACGCCGACCGGTATGCGCGTCCGGGTCCGGTCGGCGTGCAGAGGGTCTCGCGCGCACTGCCCGGCGAGGTCGAACGCCTGTTCTTCCTCAAGCTGTACCTCGATCACCGGTCGCTATCGCCGGTCGCCCTCGGGCGGGCCGGGGCGGCGGCGAATTGCTGGGAAGGCCGGCTCCGCCACGTACTCGGTGTCCGGTTCCAGCCCGGGCATCGGATCGGCGTGCTACGCAATGGCCGGGAGATCTTTCCGGCGATGCTCGATGCCATCGAGCAGGCCCGCCACAGCATCGAGGTTCTGTTCTTCGTGTTCTGGAAGGGCGACATCGCGGAGCGTGTCTGCCAGGCGTTGATCGAACGCGCCGACGCGGGCGTTCGTGTGCGGGTCGTGCTCGACGGGTTCGGCAGCACACCGATGCCGGCCAGGCTGAAGGACCGCTTGAACGACAGCGCCGTCGAGCTGCGCGTGTTCCACCCGGTTCCGCACTGGAAGTTCTGGGGCCTCGATGCGCGGACCCATCGCAAGATCCTGGTCGTCGACGGCAAGCGTGGATTCACCGGAGGGGTCGGCATTGCCGAGGAATGGACGGGCGATGCTGGCGACGCCGAGCACTTCCGGGACACCCAGTTCGACCTGACCGGGCCGGCCGTTGATGAACTGCGCGCGGCGTTCTTCGCCAACTGGGCCGCTGCCGGCGGTGCCTTGCCGGCCGATCTGCACATCCCGCGCCCGCATCCGAAGACCGGCTGTCGCGCCGCCGTGGTCGCTGCCGAGGGGGCCGAACGATGGTCGAAGGTGGCCCTGATGTTCCAGTCGTTGACCCGGCTGGCGGACGAGCGCCTCGATATCGTCACGCCGTACTTCGTCCCGGGCGCGACGCTGGTCGAGGCAATCAACGTGGCGAGCCGGCGCGGCGTCCGGATCCGCATCATGGTCAGCGGGCGGAACACCGATCATCCGCTGGCCCGACGGGCCGGTCAGCGCTGCTATGCGGCCCTGCTTGCCGCCGGGGTCGAAATCCACGAGTACGACCGAACGCTGCTGCACACCAAAGCGGTCATCGTCGACCAGCGGCTGGTCTGCATCGGGTCGCCGAACATGAACCAGCGCTCCCAGAGCCTGGATGACGAAATCGCCGTGCTGATCGACGACGCCGACCTGGCCGACGAACTGCTGCGCGATTTCGAGTACGACCGGAGCCACTGCCGGGCCATCGAGCGCGAAAGCTGGGCGCAGCGCGGCGCGTGGCAGCGTACCCGCGAATGGTGGGCCGGCCGTATGGAAGCGCAGCTATGACGCGTTCCGCCGCTCGACGCCGCCATGGAGCCTCCGATGATTGAATTTCTCGAACCGCTGATGAAGATGCTCGCGGCCTTCGTGCTGGCCATGCCCGCGGCGATCAATCGCGAGCGCTACAGCCAGATCATGGGGCTGCGGACCTTCCCGCTGGTGTCGCTGGGCGCCTGCGCCTACGTCGTCGTTGCGATGAACGTGATCGGTACCGAACACCCCGACGCCACCGCGCGGATCATGCAGGGCATCCTCACCGGCATCGGCTTCATCGGCGGCGGCGCCATCCTGAAAGGCGACAACCGCGTCCGCGGCACCGCCACCGCGGCCACCATCTGGGCCCTGGGCGCCATGGGCGCTGCCGTGGCCTTCGAA
Source organism: uncultured Halomonas sp. (assembly GCA_964415285.1). GTDB lineage: Bacteria > Pseudomonadota > Gammaproteobacteria > Xanthomonadales > Wenzhouxiangellaceae. The sequence goes on from CAYPZP010000222.1 coordinate 4,697, forward strand.
CAGTGGCTGGTCGCCGGCGTGCTGAGCGTCGTGGCCTGGCTCGCCCTGAGCGTGCTGTTCCAGGTCAAGGAAGAAGTCGACCACGACTACGACCGCGAAGGCGATGTCGACCGACAGGACGACGGCTGACGTACCGACCTACCGAGCGCAACTCCTCTGAATCTGGACACCCACCTTTCTCCCCTTCTCGAGCTTTCTCTGAATCTGGACACCCAGGTCGTAGGAAATCGCTTACATGAAATCGAGCAAATTGACCGACTCGGCCGCATAAGCCGATGCGATAGGGTCATCACATCTTCCTGCTGGATGCCTCCGATGCCCTCACCGCGTCACCGACTG
>CAYPZP010000223.1:0-5033 GCA_964415285.1 uncultured Halomonas sp.
AGGGATTATCTACTACAAAAATTGGCAACAAAAGGTGGGGTTTATGGATCGCTTAGTACGCCAGGATAAGCTGGCATTGAATAAAGGGTGAAAGTCCCTGACGGAGTAAGGAAGAACCATCCGCTCCGGCCTCGATCTATGCACAGGTATGGGTAACTGTATCGGTGAAGTGTTAGCAGAGGAGACTGCAGGCCAAGTATTGAGCCACGAAATATAATGGTCCGAGATGCCGACGCAGTTAAGTGATGCGGAAGGCAACAGGGTGCTCTTCGTTATGGTCAGAAGAGAACCCATCTTGCGGGGTCGAAGACCTTGTGCATGCAGAGAAGTTCAGTGTACGGAACCTGGGAGATCCCGGAAATGTCTTCGTTAAACCGAGGAAGGAGTTGTTTAAGATGGAAGATTCAAAAGCAAGTTTTAGTGTTTCCGGGAAGTCGGACAGTCTCATAGTACCACAGAAGGCACCGAACAAAACTAGGACAACAGAGGCGGAGATGCTGGAGGGAAGGGGGCTGACCAAGAGGAACGCTCATTCAACGGCCGATGGCCAGACACAGAGCTGGAATACCATTACGTCACGATTGATGAGTGTGCGTAGAGCAGCACAGAAGGATAAGGAGGCAAAGTTAAGTTCTTTACTGCATCATCTTACCATTCCCCTTTTGGAAAGAAGTTTCTACCTGCTAAAGAGAAACTCTACACCGGGTATCGATGATGTCTCGTGGATGGATTATGAGAAAGATCTTGAAGAGAACCTGTTGAAACTCAATAGAGCTATACATACAGGAGCGTACAAACCAAAACCGGCAAGAAGGATAGCAATACCGAAAGCCGATGGAAGTGAACGGCCGATCAGTATCCAGACTATCGAAGACAAAATCGCCCAACAGGCAATCGTGATAATTCTTGAGCAGATATATGAATCAGACTTTCTTGGATTCTCTTACGGGTTCAGACCACGGAGAAACCAACACGATGCCTTGGATGCACTACATGTAGGGATTATGAGTAAGAAAATAAACTGGATCCTTGATCTAGACATCAAGAAGTTCTTCGACACGGTTGATCACCAGTGGCTCCAAACATTCCTTTCACATAGAATAGCGGACAAACGAGTTTTGCGCCTAATAACCCAATGGATAAAAGTGGGGCATCAAGATGATAAAGGCAAAAGATATCGGGCTTCCGCCGGAGTGACGCAGGGAGCGGTAATATCGCCTCTGTTGAGCAATGTATATCTTCATTACGTATACGACCTCTGGGTCCGGCAATGGAGAGGAAGAGATAGCTCTGGTGATATGTTCGTAGTGCGGTATGCTGATGATAGTGTACTTGGATTCCAGAATAAAGGAGATGTAGAAAGTTTTCTCGTAGCTCTAAAAGAACGGATGGCTAAATTTGGGCTGGAACTGCACACAGGAAATACCCGTATCATCGAGTTTGGTCGTTTTGCAGAAGAAAAGCGGAAAAAGAAAGGCTTGGGAAAACCTGAGACCTTCGATTTTCTGGGGTTCACCCATTACTGTGGAAAGACACGGAAGAATAATGCATTTATGGTGTGGCGTAAAACTGCAAAGAAACGATTAAATGAGAAGATTAAAGAGATACGGCGATTATTACTTCGTTTCAGGCACAAGCATGTGAAAGAAACAGCCCGTTGGCTTTCGTCCATTATTCAGGGGCATATGAACTACTATAGTGTTCCTGGTAATGGTGTAAGCGTGGCAAAATTCATAGATAAACTAAAACGAGCATGGTACAAAGCGTTATGTAAGAGGAGCCAGAGGAAGCGATTGAACTGGGAAAAGTTCGGTCTATACTTGGAGCCTCTTTTGCCGAAGTTTCATGTTGCCCATCCTTATCCAGAACAGCGTTTCAACGCCAAATACTCAAGGTAGGAGCCGTATGCGTTAGTAGCGCCCGTACGGATCTGTGCAGGGGGTGCCGGGTAACCGGCATTCCTACTGCGACCGATTCGGGGGAGTGGTAGCTATTTTTAATTTGAGATTTTTTAAATTAAGTTTTTAAATTCCCTAAGCTGATGGTTTGCCTTATCACCCTGCTGAATGCTGCCGTATAATGTTCGCTTACGCTGTGCACCGTCTACCTCCTATTGCTTACTTCATACCCTGTCGTTTCCAACAGCACCCTAGCAATTCGGATTGTCTTCACCCTGATCGGGGCGACACCTGCTTCTTAAAGCATACCGGATTTGCCTGCTTCGCTGGGCAAACATAAAGGCCGCTCCAAAGAGCGGCCCGAACATATTAACTTTGATGATTCTTTAGATTAGAGATCAAAAGTACCAGTACCAATGGGTACAAAGTCATTACCAGCTCCTCCCATAAGGAGTACGTCATCATTTTCTGTTTCGTCATCAGGACCTTCATCAATGATACCACCTGGTATCATTTCAACTCTAAACGACCCATTTGTAGCATACTCTGTAGCTATGGGTAGTTTGAAAACATTGTTTTCTCCAGGTTTCGCAGTCACTGTTCCAATGGTACACTCAACTACTTCACTATTACCACCAGCATTTGTAAGAACAACTCTGAAGTCGTCAGCAGAAACTGTAGAGGCCTTAATTTCGTTTGCAACGTCGTTAATCTCTACTTCAATTACAGCTGTTCCAGCTTTAAGGGAACCATAAATATTATCAGTTCCATCATCATCAGAATCAAGATCAATTGTAACTAAATTATTGATGTCATAAGCAGCGACATCAGCGCTTGAGTCTTCAAATGTGAATTCTTCCCAATATTCCCAACCATTGGTTAGCTGGTCACCATCAGCTGTAGCATAAAACAAAGGGTACCCATTGAAAGCTGCAGTTTCCCAATATTTCTTGACAGCAAATCGGTAAATACCACCAACTTCAAAAGCTGCAGAAGGCGTAACTGAATAGGTAGCATACTGTGTTCCATTGACATCGGTGTCAAGAGCAATAGTAGATGTCACATCTGTCCAGGAACCATTTTCATACTGTTGAAGCTTAACAACGTCAGAGGTAGGGAGCAGGATTGAATCGAAGGCATCAGATGTAGGAGTAACTCCGTCAACATCAAACTGTAGATATAGGGCAGTGGGTACCGCTGTGTCATCAATAACTGCACCAGGACCACCACCGCTGGGGGATGTAAAGTCATATGTTTCATTATTACCCGCTGCATTAACATAACCAATAGTACCACCTCTGTAGCTAAAAGTAGTTAGAGGGTCTCTTTCTCGGCCAGTGGCCACAGGAGTAAAACCAGATGGTGCATTAGCTGTTTGAGTAACTGGTACATACCGGATTTCATCATCTTCAGCTTCTCCGGGAATACCATCTCCATCGGAATTAAGGGTAACAGAACCGTTATCAGCAGTCAGAGTAGATTCTACCACAATCTCTAAAAGACTCGTAGCTATTGTAGTCCCATCAAGTTCGTATACAACGTCAGAATCGGTTGCACTAGATTGATAAACAACCGGAGTAAGGCTGAGGGCAGTTCCCCTCTCATATGCAGTAGTAGCATCAGCTGCATCAGAGAGTGGGTAAATTGAAATATTGGTTGCAGCAGAAGCACTGTCGACAATACCATTACTGAAATTGATAATTATTGTTTGGTCCTCTTCTGTCTGAATCGTAAATGCTGGACTGGTTACCTGAAATGGCGTAGTAGCTGGATCCGCTCCATTAGCTGCTGCTACAGCTTCATCATAACTTGTTAGCGCAGGGCCGGAGCCCACGCTGGCAGAAAAATCACAACCGGTCATTGCCGCCAGGAATATGGCGGTTAACAAAATCAAATATAGTTTCTTCATTTTATATAACTCCTTTTTCCGAATTAGTATCGGATCGTCATGAGGGCGGCCCAGTTACCCATGCTGAATATTGAAGCACCTGATGGTCCTTCACTATTTTGATATTCAGCATTACCAGTATAACGAAGATCCAGCTCCATGTTCTCGCTGAAGAAATAGGTCATACCCAGGCTGTAGTAAACGCCTTCAAAGCCGCCGGCTACGTCGTTTGTGACGGTCACAGAATCGGCAACATCGCTTGCATAAGCGTTTGCATATTGGGAATCGGTTGTAACAGGGTCTGCAGAACCGGTCTGTACCGTCTCTACGTAGCTGCTGTCATCCCCCGCATCAACGGTGGTAGTGGTTTTATTAATCTGAGTAATACCAAGCCAGCTGCCGATATTTATCCGCAGATTTTCCCGGAGGTAAAACTGTGCTCCCAGGGAAAGGTTGTGAGTGAGCTCCAGGGTTTCAGTTGTTGAGGTTTTTCCTTCAACTGTACCGGTTTGGGTAGTCACCACTGTTTCAACATTGGGATCTCCATCAACAACCGTAGAAGTCCTGGTGATAGTTCCGGAGTAGGTGTTTTCTACTGCACCAAATTGTATCTCTGGTTTATAGCTTGCAGCATAACGGAACTTTTCGCTGGGGGAAACTTCAACCTTAAAGGGAATACCAATAGTATTGGTCATATCGGTTGTTTCCTGCTCCATGGATAGGGTATCTACCGTCGTAGTAGTATCAAGGTAGGTACCGTCAAAGCTGGGGGCGTAGTTGGTTTTAGAAAAACTGTAGCTTTTCGGATCGCCCATACGAAGGGAGAGATCGTAATCAAGACCAGCTTCCACAATAACTTTTTCGCTCATGGGTAAAACGGCGTTTACCATTAGTCCAGGGGACAGATAAGAGTAGCTGTCATCTATCTGGTAGGTCTCGTTGGTATAACTAGCAGCATTCTCTACGCCCTCATAATCAGCATAGTTGTCATCGTAGTAGGTTGTACTTTGGGTCATTCCAGATTTGTAGCTGTCATCACTCATAGAGAAACCAATGTCTATGTAAGTTTGAAGGTCAAAGCCGCCCATGGGCATCTGAAGTCCAACCTGAAGAGCGTCCGAAAGGGTGCTGTCTTCTTTGTAACCGGAATCATGATAAGTAACTCGGTCATCATAGGTAGCAGTTCCGCTTGCATCGGTTACGGTAGTGGAAATGCTGTCAGCTACTGCAGTTGTGGTTCCAAAGGG
>CAYPZP010000224.1:0-5025 GCA_964415285.1 uncultured Halomonas sp.
ACCTGGGTCAATACCCAGTACCAGACTCATTCCTCGGACAGATCCAGATCGTCGACGTACCGCACCCGCAGCGCGCCAAGTCGGCGCTGCTGCAGCGCAAGGGCGAAATCCTGAACCTGGCCAACAGCCTGCACCCGAACATGGTCGCCCGCGGGGGTGGGGCCAAGGACCTCGAGGTGCATATCCACCCTTCCTCGGGACAGGGCGGAGACATGGTGGTCGCGCACCTGCTGGTCGACACGCGCGACGCCATGGGTGCCAACCTGGTCAACACGATGTGCGAAGGCGTGGCCTCGCTGGTCGAGAGCATCGCCGAGGGCAAGGTGTTTCTGCGCATCCTGTCCAACCTCACCGATCGCGCCATGGTCAAGGCGACCACTTCGATTCCGGTCGAGGCGCTGGCCGGTCGGGGCTTCGACGGCGAGCAGGTACGCGACGGCATCATCCTGGCCAACGAGTTCGCGTCGGTGGACCCGTATCGCGCCGCGACCCACAACAAGGGCATCATGAACGGCATCGATGCCGTGGCGTTGGCGACCGGCAACGACTGGCGCGCGATCGAGGCCGGTGCACACGCCTGGGCCGCGCGCGGATCGCACTACGCCTCGATGACGCAGTGGACACGCGGCGACGATGGCTCGCTGGTCGGCCATCTGGAAATTCCGCTCAAGGTCGGCATCGTCGGCGGTCCCCTGCAGTCCAACCCGACCGTGGGCATGAACCTGCGCATGCTCGGGGTGCAGTCGGCGCGCGAACTGGCCGAAGTCATGGGCGCGGTCGGCCTGGCGCAGAACTTCTCGGCGATTCGCGCGCTGGTCACCGAAGGCATTCAGCAAGGCCACATGACGCTGCACGCGCGCACCGTGGTCGCCGCGGCAGGCGCCGGGCCGGAGATCTTCGAGACGGTGGTCGATCGCCTGATCGAATCCGGCGAGATCAAAGTGTGGAAGGCGCGCGAGCTGATCGACGCGGTCGGCCAGGGCGACGCCGAGGACGAGCGCGGCGCAACGCAGATCGGGTCTCCAGAGGGGCGCCGGATCTCCGGCGGGCACGGCAAGATCATCCTGCTCGGAGAGCACGCCGTGGTCTACGGCCGTCACGCCATCGCCGCGCCGATTCCGCTGGCGATCCAGGCGCACGTCGAGCGCGGCGGTGACGGCGTCCAGCTCATCATTCCGCGCTGGGGCGTGGAGCAGCGGCTGCATCGCAGTGCCGACAAGCAGCACTCGTTCGAGAAATCGTTGGCGATGATCTTCGGCAAGCTGGGCCTGGAACGCGAAAGCATGCGTGTCGAGATCTTCCCCAACGTGCCGCGCGCGATGGGGCTGGGCGGTTCGGCGGCGATCGCGGTGGCGACCATCCGTGCCCTGGATCGCTGTTTCGAGCTCGGCCTCGAAGACGAGCGCGTCAACGAGCTGGCGTTCGAATGCGAGAAGATCGCGCACGGCACGCCCTCGGGGATCGACAACACGCTGTCGGTCTACGGCCAGAGCATGCTGTTTCGCTCCGGCGAGTCGCCGCTGCGGCAGGTCATCGAGATCGAGCGCCCGGTTCAACTGGTGGTCGGCATCAGCGGCATTGAAAGCCTGACCGCGGCGACGGTCGCGCGCGTGCGCAAGGCGCGCGAGGCGCACGCGAAGCTCTACGAGGAAATATTCGATCAGATCGACTCGCTGGTTCTGCAAGGCGTCGACGCCTTGACCGGTCATCGACTCGAGACCCTGGGTGAATTGATGAACGTCTGCCAGGGGCTGCTCAACGCGATGCAGGTGTCGAGCTGGGAGCTTGAGGAGATGATCCAGATCGCCCGAGATCACGGCGCGCTCGGCGCGAAGCTGACCGGTGGCGGGGGCGGCGGATCCATCATCGCGCTGTGTCCCGACGAAGCCGGCGCGGCCGACCGGATCGAGGGCGGCCTGCGCGAAGCGGGTTACCAGGCAATGCAGGTCACGGTAGGAGGCGATACACACCATGGATGAGGCGCTGCGCGAGCAGGTGTCGTTCGACGACGAGCCGCTGATCCTCGTCGACGCCGACGACAACGCAATCGGCTACCGATCGAAGAGCGAATGCCATGTCGGTCACGGCACGCTGCATCGCGCCTTTTCCATCTTCCTGTTCGATTCCGAGGGCCGGGTCCTGCTGCAGCAGCGCAGCGGCAGCAAGCCGCTGTGGCCGCTGTACTGGTCCAACAGCTGCTGTTCGCACCCGCGCCGCGGCGAAACCATGGAGGCGGCCACCCGGCGCCGCGTGGCCGAGGAACTCGGCGTCGATGCGCGCATCGAATTCCTGTACAAATTCATCTACCAGGCCGATTTCGGCAGCGTGGGCGCGGAACACGAGTTGTGCCACGTCTACGTCGGCACCTGCGACGGCGAAATCCGGGTTCATCCCGACGAGATCGCGGACTGGCGCTGGGTTTCGGCCGATGAGATCGATCGCCGGCTGCGAACCGAACCGGACATTTTCACGCCCTGGTTCAAGCTGGAGTGGCGCGCGCTGATGGCGCAATGGCGCAGCCGGGTCGATGCGGTCACGGCGAATGCATCGCATGCGCCCTGACGCGTCGCGCCCGCGGATGACCCGCCCGTAGCCGGTCGCTCCATCCACTGAATCGAATACCACGGGAGAGACGATGGCCATACCGCTGATTCAGCAGTACCGGGTAGCCAAGTATCTGATTCAGAAAAGACTCGCCGGCGAGCAGCGCTTTCCCCTGGTGCTGATGCTCGAGCCGCTGTTCCAGTGCAACCTGGCCTGCGCCGGCTGCGGCAAGATCGATTATCCCAAGGACATCCTGCAGCAGCGCATGAGCGTCGATGCGGCGTTGAACGCCGTCGACGAGTGCGGCGCGCCGATGGTGTCGATTCCCGGCGGCGAGCCGCTGATCCACAAGGAGATGCCCGAGATCGTGCGCGGCATCATCGCGCGCCGGAAGTTCGTCTACCTGTGCACCAACGCGATTCTGATGAAGAAGAAGATGGACGACTACGAGCCGTCGCCGTACTTCACCTGGTCGGTGCACCTGGACGGGCTCGAGGACCGGCACGACGAGTCGGTGTGCCAGCAAGGCGTGTTCGACAAGGCCGTCGATGCGATCAGGGCAGCGCTGGATCGCGGCTTCCGCGTGACCACCAACTGCACGCTGTTCGACGGCGAGATTCCCGAGCACGTCGCCGACTTTTTCGATTACGCCACCGAGCTGGGCGTCGAGGGCATCACGGTATCGCCCGGCTTCACCTACGAACGCGCACCGCGCCAGGATGTCTTCCTCGGCCGAAACAAATCCAAGAAGCTGATGCGCGACATCTTCCGAATCGGCAGGCAGCGCAAGCGCAAGTGGCCGATGAACCACTCGTCGCTGTATTTGGACTTCATCACCGGCAACCAGACCTATCAGTGCACGCCGTGGTCGAATCCGACCTACAACATCTTCGGCTGGCAGAAGCCGTGCTATCTGCTGGTCGACGAGGGCTACGCGGGCAGCTTCCGCGAGTTGATGGAAGAAACGCCGTGGGAAGACTACGGCGTGGGGCGTAACCCGAAGTGCGACCATTGCATGGCCCATTGCGGTTACGAGGGCACCGCCGTGGTCGATACCTTCAATCACCCGATCAAGGCGCTGAGCGCCTGGATGCGCGGCCCGCGCACCGAAGGCGAGTACGCGCCCGACCTGCCGAGCTTCGAGCAGGCGCAGCGGGAACAGCGCATCCCGCTGCAGGTGATGCAGGACTAAAGCGGCCGGCCCCGCAGCGCTGCACGTGCTGACGATCGCCTGGACCGCGGCCGCGCTCTGGCTGCTGGATCTGGCGCTGCCGTGGCGGCCCTGGAGCACGCGCGAGCGCCTCCAGCCCGAGCCCGGCCCATCGAGCGCGAAGGTTCAACCGGAGATCGGCGTACTGATTCCGGCCCGCAACGAGGCCGCCACCATCGCACGCACGCTGCGCTCGCTCGCCGGTCAGCCCGATGTCGCCCGGATCGTCGTGGTCGACGACGGCTCCGGCGACGGCACCGGCGAAATCGCGGCGTCGGTGCCCGGCGTCGCGGTGGTTCGCGGAGCCGAGAGGCCGGCGGGCTGGTCCGGCAAGCTGTGGGCGCAGCAGCAGGGCCTGCAGAGGCTGGATACGCCGCTGCTGCTGTTGCTCGATGCCGATATCGAACTGGCGCCGGGGATGGTGGCCGCGCTGTACGCCAGGCTCCGCGGCGAATCGCTGGACCAGGTCTCGGTCATGGCCAGCCTGCCGGCCGGTTCGCTGCCCGAGAAGTTGCTGTGGCCGGCTTTCGTGTATTTCTTCAAGCAACTCTACCCGTTCGCCTGGGTCAATCGAGCCGATCGGCCTTTCGCGGCGGCAGCCGGCGGCTGCGTGCTGCTGCGGCGCGAGACCTTGCTTCGCGCCGGGGGGTTCGGCGCCTGGAAGGGGGCGCTGATCGACGACTGCGAGCTCGCCACGCAGGTTCGCGCCGCCGGCGGGCGTATCTGGATTGGCCTGGGGAGGGGCGTGCGCAGCCTGCGGCGGCACCCGGATTTCGACTCGCTGCTCGACACTGTCCGCCGCACAGCCTATACCCAGCTCCGCTGTTCGCCACTGCTGCTGATGCTGGTCGCAGCCGGGATGCTGGTGATGTTCGCGGTGCCACCGCTGGCGTTGGTCGCCGGGCTTGCGCTGGGCCGACCGGAACTCATTGGCGCCGGCGGCGCGGGCTGGCTGCTGATGGCGCTGGGCTACCTGCCCCAGGTTCGCTTCAGCGACCTGAATCCAGCCTGGGCGCTGGCGCTGCCGCTATCGGGCGCGTTGTTCCTGCGGGCCACGCTGGAATCGGCGCTGCGCCATCATTTCGGCGCCGGCGCCGGCTGGAAGGGAAGGACATACGGGTCCGGCGACGTCGGGCCGGGTCGTTGACCACGCGGATGCCCCCGGCGCGTCGGAGGGCAGTGCTTGCCGGATCCGCCTCACCGCCACGGGTTGCAGTCGTAGCCGGCGATTCGCACCAGTCGATCCAGTTCCATCGTCCCGCTGCCCTGGC
>CAYPZP010000225.1:0-5003 GCA_964415285.1 uncultured Halomonas sp.
AGATTCTCCGGAGTGACTGGAGTTCAGACGTGTGCTCTTCCGATCTCGGTCCAGCGACGCGAAGCCCGTGGCCAGCGGAAAACGCGGGATCGTCAGGCGATCGGTCAACGGGCCCAACGGTCCGGATCGCTGCGCCAGGCCCCAGCGGTACCGGTCCTGCACGATCGCGGCCAGCGCAGGGGAGTCCTCGCCGTAGGGATAGGCAAAAATCTCCGGAGCACGGCCGATTTGCTCGACCAGCCTTGCATGCGCCCGATCGATATCCGCCGCCACCCGCTCGCGCCACGCGTCGCGCGATTCGCCGCGCTGCGGCACCGACAGATGACCATGGGCCGCGCTGTGGTTACCCAGGTCGACGCCCTCCTCGGCCAATCGACGCAATTGTTCCCAGTCCATGTACGGCGCATGACCGGCATCGATCGCATCGGTGTTGACGAACACGCTGTACGGCCAGTTTCGAGCCTGGAGCCGCGGCCGGGCCTCGATAAAAACCGACTGGTAGGCATCGTCGAAGGTGATCGCCACGACCCCTTCCGGCAGCGGTTCGGCTTCCTCGAACACCGCCGCCAGCACGCGAGGCAAGGACCAGACACGGTAGCCTCCGGTTTCGAGAAACTCGAGGTGGCGCTCGAACTGCTCCGGCGTCACGCTGGTCGAGGCCGGCGTTTCGGCGCTTACATGGTGGTACAGCACGATGACCGCGTGATCGACTTCGGCTCGCAGGCCACCCCCGCTCAGCACGAGCCACGCGGCAGCAGCCACTGGAATCCAACCGCGTCTCACTACAACGAAACGCCGACGCGCTCGAGCAGCGGCCGGTTGACCCGTATGACGGTCTTGATCTCCTCGACGTACGCGTCGCGGCGTTCGGAGTAGCGCGTCAGGCCGTCGGCCAGCGCCATGGCCGTGACCGGCTGGTCCGATCGGCGCAGCCGGGCGCGAATCTCGCGGACCGGCCGATACGCCGGGTGCGTATTGAGATTGAGCAGGTAGCGGCGCACCGACTCGCGCACCGAATCGAACGCGGCCACCTCGTGCGCCGCATCCGAGGACCGGTTCGCCGGCACGATGCCGCAACCCTGGCGATAGCACCAGTGGCCGAACAGGTTGTTGCCTTCGACCGCGAACCGCGAGCGCCCCCAACCGGACTCGGTCGCGGCCTGGACCAGCGCAAGCGACGCCGGCACGACATCGACGCGCCGTTTCAGCGTCTCGATCCCAGCCAGCGGTTGCTCCGCATCCCAGGGCACCTCGTAATGCTCCGAAAGCCCGGCAAGCCAGCGTCGATCGAACCAGCCCGGCGCATCGCCGGCCGCCGCGCTCTCGACGATTCGAAGCAGGCGGGTGCGCTTGTGCCGGATCCGGTCGTTGGCATCCCGAACCATGGGTGCCAGGAATTCGAAGAAGGCCTGCTTGCGCTCGGGCACCTGCTTGATCGTCGAAAAGTCGGGCAACGGCTTCGGTCGCGTCAGCGCCAGCGAAGCCATCCCGGCGAAGATCAGCACCGACACGCCCACAACGGCGACGCGCAACCACGCCGGGTTGCCGCGGCTCCACTGCTTCAGGGATTGGCGCATGGTGTCTCGCATGTCGGCCTCATTCGATTCCGAGTTCGACCAGCGTTGCCGAATCGGGGTAGCCGTCGGCGATTCGCCCGTTGCCTGCCTGCCAGGAACGCAAGGCGCGGCGGGTGGCCGGTCCGATCCGCCCGTCGACCGCGCCAGGATCGAATCCGAGCGCGGCCAGTCGTTCCTGCAGCGCACTGATCTGAGACTTCCGCAGCCGGATTTCAACATCCGGAAGATCGGCGACCAGCGATCCGCCGCCGGCGATGCGGTCGGCGAGATGCCCCACGGACAGCGCGTAGGACCGCGAGCGATTCCAATCGAGGATCACTTCGAAATTCGGGTATACGAGGAAAGCCGGCCCCCGATGGCCCATCGGCACGATCACGGCCGCCTCGATATCGCCCGGCGGCAACGCCCGTCCGCCGGCGGTCGTGACGCCCATGGCGCGCCAGTCGTCCAGCGGGCGGCGCCGATCCAGCCCGCTGTTCTCATAGGCGAAGTCGGTCGGCAAGCGGACCTCGCGCCCCCAGCGCTCGCCGCGCCGCCAACCCAGCGATTCGAGATACTGCGCCGCCGAGGTCAGCGCATCCTCGACGCTGTTCCACAGGTCGATCCGTCCGTCGCCGTCGCCGTCGACGGCGTGCTCGGCGTAAGTCGACGGCATGAATTGCGTGTGTCCGACGGCGCCGGCCCAGGAGCCGCGAAACCTTGCCGGATCCAGCGCCTCGCGCTCCAGGACGCGCAGCGCGATGATCAGCTCGTCGGTGAAGAACGCGCTGCGGCGCTCATCGCAGGCCAGCGTCGCCAGCGCATCCAGTGTGCGCATGCCGCCGAGATAGCCGCCGTAGTTCGTCTCCAGCCCCCAGAACGCCACGAGGTAGCGCCCCGGCACGCCGTACTGCCGCGTCAGGCGCTCCAGCAAGGGCCGGTAGCTGGCCAGCATCAGGCGCCCGGTAGCCACCCGGGTCGCCGTCACGCGTCCGGCCAGGTACGCCGAGAAGGTCTGCTGGAACTCCGGCTGGCTGCGATCCAGTTCGATCACGCGCGGCAACCGCTCAACGCCGAGCAGCGCGTCGAGGCCGCGTGCTCCCACGCCGCGGCTTTCGGCCTGACGCGCGATCCCCTCGAGGCAGGCGGGAAAATCCTCCGCGAGCGCCGCTGCATTGAACAGCGCGACGGCGCAGGCCAACAGCAAGCGCAACGATTTGCGTCGGTTGTTTTCGGAAACGGACCGGCTCATGACTCGGAATTCTAGCGCGAAGCCGTGATGCGGGCCCGGGTCACAGCCGTTCAGCGCCGTGACCGGCCGGCGCGATACCCTGCGTGCGCATCCCCACGCCGAATCCAATTCATGAAGATCCAGCAGGCCATCCAGGGCGCCGCCAGGCAAGCCCGCGCCACGCCGCAGCAAGGCCGCGTCGCGGACTACATTCCGCAGTTGCGTGGACTCGATCCCGAGCACTTCGGGCTTGCGGTGGTGCAACTCGACGGCAACGAGCATGCGGTCGGCGATGTCGATGTCGCGTTTCCGATCCAGAGCATTTCCAAGGTCTTCGCCCTGGTTCTCGCCATGCGGCAGTTCCAGGGGGAGCGCGCGGTCCAGCGCGAGATCTGGGAACGCATGGGTCGCGAGCCGTCCGGAGACCCCTTCAACTCGCTGGTCCAGCTCGAACACGAGCGCGGCATTCCGCGCAACCCGATGATCAACGCCGGCGCCCTGGTCGTGGCCGATCTGCTGCTCGAGCGCTGTAGAGATCCGCTGACCGAAATGCTCGATCTGCTGAACACCCTGACCGGCGAGACGATCGCGCTCGACGCTGCCACGGCACGAGCCGAGCACGAGTCATCGCACCGTAATCGGGCCATGGGCAGCCTGATGGCCGCGTTCGACAATCTCACCCACCCGATCGACGAGGTGCTGGACGTCTACAATCGGCAGTGCGCCATCACGATGACGGCGCGCCAGCTGGCTCGCGCGGTTCGATTTCTCGCCAACGACGGCATCGACCCGTTATCGGGCCTGACGATCCTGTCGGCGCCGCTGGCAAAGCGGGTCATGGCGGTCATGCTGACCTGCGGCACCTATGACGCCGCCGGCGAGTTCGCCTTCAGCGTCGGATTGCCCTGCAAGAGCGGTGTTGCCGGCGGCATCATGGCCGCGGCGCCCGATCATTCCGGAATCTGCGTATGGTCTCCGCCGCTGGATGCGGCCGGCAATTCGCTTGCGGGACGGATCGCGCTGGACCAGCTCACCGAGCGGCTCGATCTATCGATCTTCTGAAGCCCGATGACCGCCGGGGTCGCGCGCCTTGCCGGCGAAACCGTCGCCAGAACCTATACTTCGCTGCGGACGACCGATGGAACTGATGATGCGCTACCTCAACCTGCTCGCCGCTTTCGCGCTGATCGCCGGCGCCGACGCGCAGCCGGTCGCGGGTCCCGTCGCGCGCGACCACGTCGTCGTCGAGCTGGTCAGCGAAGTCGAATCGATCCGGCCCGGGGAACCGTTTCGCGTCGGCCTGCGCATCGAGCACGAGCCCCAATGGCATACCTACTGGAGGAATCCGGGGGACTCGGGACTGGAGACCCGATTCTCGTGGACGCTGCCGGACGGCTTCGAAGCCGGCGCCATCCAGTGGCCCTGGCCCGAGCGGCACGAGATCGGGCACCTGGTCAATTACGGGTTCTCGGACCGCATCCTGCTGCCGACGAGAATCGATCCGCCGGCATCTCTCGAACCCGGTCAATCCGCCATCCTGCGCCTGAAGGCCGACTGGCTGGTGTGCAAGATCGAGTGCATTCCGGGCAGCGCGGATCTGGCGATCTCGCTGCCCGTGCAGCTGCAGGACCCGGCGCCTTCGTCGCATGCGGAAGCGTTCGCCGGGACCGATCGACAGCGACCAACGCCGGTGGACTGGCCGGCCACGTATGCCGTCGACTCCAACCGGCTCGGCGTCCAGATCCGGGGCGTCGGTCCGCTGGACGCCGAGGCGCTGGCATTGTTCCCGGCGCACCCGACCCTGGTCGAACACGCCGACGAACCGTTCTTCGCCCTGGACCGCGGCACGCTCCAGATTTCCCAGAAGCGCTCGCCCTACTTCTCTTCGCTGCCGCAGACCACCGAGTTCGTGCTGGTCGATACCCGAAACGACATCGCCTGGCGGATCGACGCCCGGGCCGGCTCGCTCCAGACCGCCGCACCCGCGAGCGATTCCGCCGCCTCGACGCCACTGGCATGGATCCTGCTGATGGCGCTGGCCGGTGGCATCCTGCTGAACCTGATGCCTTGCGTCTTCCCGGTGCTGTCGCTGAAAGCATTGAACCTGGTGTCGGGGAGCGTTGATCACCCGCGGGCGCACGCGGCTGCCTACACGGCCGGGGTGCTGGCTTCCTTCGCATTGCTTGCCGCCGCGCTGCTGGGTCTGCGCACGGCCG
>CAYPZP010000226.1:0-4983 GCA_964415285.1 uncultured Halomonas sp.
CTTGCCGGCGCGCCACGCGCATATCAGGCCCGGCACGCCCAGCAGGGAGTCGGGCCGAAACACTTCCGGGTCGAGGAAGTCGTCGTCGATGCGGCGATAGATCACGTCCACCGGTTCGAGACCCGAGATCGAGCGCATGAAGACCTCGTCGTTGTCGTCGACGAGGAGATCTCGACCTTCGACGAGCTCGGCGCCCATCTGCTGGGCGAGATACGCATGTTCGAAATACGCCGAGTTGTACATCCCCGGCGTCAGAACCACCACGGTGGGATAGTCGGCGGGCTTCGGAGAGAGCGAGGCCAGCGTATCGTAGAGTTGGGACGGATATTCGTCCACCGGCTGGATGCCCGAGTCCTCGAACAGCTCCGGGAAGACGCGCTTCATGACCTGCCGGTTTTCCAGCATGTACGAAACGCCGGACGGGATTCTCAGGTTGTCCTCGAGCACGTACAGGGTGCCGTCGTTGTCGCGCACCAGGTCCGAACCGCAGATATGCGCCCAGATGCCCAGCGGCGGAGAAAATCCCCGGCACTGCTCCCTGAAATTGGCCGAACCCGTCAACAGGTCGGCGGGAAAGACTCCGTCGCGGATGATTCTCTGATCGTTGTACAGATCGTCGATGAACAGGTTCAAGGCCCGCACGCGCTGTTCGAGGCCGGCCTCGGTGTCGCGCCATTCCTTCAGGGAAATGATCCGGGGTATGAGATCGAACGGCATCGCCCGATCGACGCTGGTGTCCTCGAAGTAGACCCGAAACGTGATGCCGGCCACCATTGCGGCCAGCTCGCAGGCGTCTCTGCGTTCCGCCAGTTCGCGATCGTCCAGCGACTTTAGATATTTCCACAGCGCCCGCGCGGCGGCCCGCGGCCGACCACCGCGTCCGATCAACTCGTCGTGAAAGTCGCCGCTGTCGTAAGTCTTGAGATCCATGTGCCATGAGCATACACGATCGCCAACGGCACTCCGGCGCAGGATCGGCAGGCACCGAGAACTGGTTTCGCGCGCCCCGGATGGAAATCCCGGGAACGACGGATCAGTCCTCGCCGATCTCTCCCTCGATCCGCCGCCGGGTGGGAATGCCGCGCGATTCGACATCCTTCGACAACGCGCGGAACATGCCGATGCTTGCAGCCACGAGCAATACGGACATCGGCAACGCCATGGTGATCGCGGCCTGCTGGATTGCGGCGAGTCCGCCGACCAGCAACAGCGTCGCGGCTACGGCGCCCTCGGAAATCGCCCAGAACAGGCGCTGCGATACGGGCGGATGCGGATGCCCGCCCGAGGTCACCATGTCATCGACCAGCGATCCCGAATCCGATGAGGTGATGAAGAAGATGATGATTACCAGCGTTGCGAATACCGTGCTGTAGGTTCCCAGCGGCAGTTCGCTAAGCAGCAGGTGGAGTGAAACCGAGACGTCGTTGACCGCCTGCTGGGCGATGTCGATCTCGGTGAAGCGCTCCAGGTGCAGGGCGGTGCCGCCGAACGTCGCCATCCAGAAGAAGGTCACGCCGGTGGGCACCAGCAGTGCCGCGAGGATCAACTCGCGAACGGTCCGGCCCTTCGAAATCCGGGCCACGAAGATGCCGACGAACGGCGACCAGGAAATCCACCATCCCCAGTAGAAGAGCGTCCACTTCGCCTGCCATTCCGATTCGCTGGTGAAACCCGTCTCGAGACTCGTGGCCACCAGCGTCTGTAGATATTCTCCGAGTCCGCCGATCAGCGTGTCGAGGATATAGGCGGTGGGACCGGCCACGAAGACGAACAAAAGCAGAACGAAGGCCAGCATCAGGTTGAACGCCGAAAGCCGGCGGATGCCTCGCTGTACGCCGGAGACCACCGAAATCGTCGCCACGGCAGTGATCAGCGCGATGATCGTGATCTGGACCATCGTCGAACTCTCGATCCCCAGCGACATCGACAGCCCGGCGTTGATCTGCATCGCGCCCAGCCCCAGCGATGTCGCCACGCCGAGCAGGGTGCCGACGGTGCACAGGATGTCGACCAGGTGGCCGGTCATACCGTAGATGCGCTTGCCGATGATCGGCCACAGAACCGAGCGTGGCGCCAGTGGCAGGCCGATGCGGAAATGGTAGTAGGCGATCGCCAGCGCCAGCGTGACGTAGATGGCCCACGGGTGAAGACCCCAGTGGAAGAACGCGTAGCGCATCGATTCGGATACGGCCGCGACCGAACGCGGCTCGGCGTGGTTCGGCTGGAGATAATGATTGAGCGGCTCGGCCACGCCCCAGAACACCAAGCCGGTGCCCATCCCGGCGGCGAACAGCATCGCGAACCAGGCCGGATAGCTGAATTCCGGTTCGTCGTCGGACTTGCCGAGCTTGAGGTTGCCGGCCCGGCTGAAGACGACGATCAGCGCCAGCACCACCAGCGCGGTGACCAGTGCCTTGTAGTACCAGCCGAACAGATCGGCGATCCAGCCCTGCAGCGTTTCGAAGATCTCGGCTGCGAGCGACGTGAACGCGCCGCCGAAGATGCAGAAGCCGATCACCAGCGCCGCCGAACCGATGAACACGGTGGGCTGCATGCGCTTGAACGGACCAAACGGCTTGGCGAGATTGTGGTTGCGGTCCGCGTCGCTCATCGGTCGTGCCGCGCCGGCCGGCGGATCGTGCCCTTCGGCGCGGGTGGCGGTCGAAGCGCCGTGTTCGCAGCGTCGACGCCGGTTCCCGTCAGGGGCGCTCTGGTCGTGTCGTTGCCGGGCACGATTCCTCGATCAGATCAGCTCGATTGCCAGCGCGGTCGCTTCGCCACCGCCGATGCAGAGCGATGCCACGCCGCGCTTGCCGCCGGTCTGCCTCAGCGCATGGAGAAGGGTCACGACGATCCGCGCACCGCTGCATCCGATGGGATGCCCGAGCGCACAGGCGCCGCCGTGGATATTGACCCTGGCGTGGGGCAGATCGAGATCGGTCATCGCGGCCAGGGTCACCGTCGCGAATGCCTCGTTGATCTCGAACAGGTCGACGTCGCCGGCCGACCAGCCGGCGCGTTCCAGCACCTTGCGCATGGCGCCGATCGGTGCGGTAGTGAACCACTCGGGTTCCTGCGCGTGCGTGGCATGGGCCACGATTCGCGCCAGCGGCTGGATGCCGTGGCTCGATGCCGTCGACTCGCGCATCAGGATCATGGCCGCCGCACCGTCGGAAATCTTCGACGAGCTGGCCGCGGTGATCGTGCCGTCCTTGGCAAAGGCCGGGCGAAGGTTGGGAATCTTGTCGATGCTGATCCGACCGGGTTCCTCGTCGGTGGCGATTTCTACGTCGCCCTTGCGCGACTTGACCGTGACGGGCACGATTTCGCCGGAAAACAGGCCCTCCTCGATCGCCTTGTTTGCGCGCTCGACCGAGGCGCGCGAGAAATCGTCCTGCTGCTCGCGCGAAAAGCTGTACTTGGCCGCGCACTTCTCGCCGAAGCCACCCATCATCTGGCCGTCGTACGGGTTCTGCAGGCCATCGAAGAACATGTGGTCAGTGAGTTTTTCCGGACCCATTCGGAGGTTGCGCTTGACCAGGTAGGGCGCGTTGGTCATCGATTCCATGCCGCCTGCGACGACGATCCGGGCGGAGCCCGCGAGCAGGGCGTCGTGACCCAGCATCACCGTTTTCATTCCTGACCCGCAGACCTTGTTCAGCGTCGAGCAGCCGACGGACAGCGGCAGCCCGGCGCCGATGGATGCCTGGCGCGCAGGCGCCTGGCCCAGCCCGGCCGGCAGCACGCAGCCCATCAGAACCTCGGAGACCTCTTCGCCCGGAACCCCGGCGTCGGAGATCGCGGCGCGAATCGCGGCAGCCCCGAGTTCGGTTGAAGGAACGGCGGAGAACTGACCCTGGAAGGCGCCGATCGCGGTCCGGCGCGCAGCGGTGATGACGATGGAATCTAACATGCGGGTATCTGCGAAAAGGCCAGTCGCCATTATCGCAGGATTGAGGAAGCGACCGGGCGGATCGCTTGTTCGACCTTGGTCGGTGCTCGAATGAGCCGAGATTGCGTCAGCCGGCCTGCACCGGCCAGAAGTGAACCACCGCAATGCTGGTGACTACCATCAGGATCAGGTTCAGCGGGGCGCCGACGCGCGGGAAATCGGAAAATCTGAGCACCCCGGTGCCGAAGATCATGGTGTTGGTCTGATAACCTACCGGCGTCAGGAAGCTGTTGGACGCCGCGAACATCACCGCAATGCTCAACGCGATCGGGTTCAGTCCCAGCATCTCGGCCAGGGAAATCGCCACCGGCACCAGGATCACCACCGAGGCGTTGTTGCTGAGAATGCTGGTCAGCAGCGCCGTCAGCGCGTACAGCGCCATGACCACATAGACCGGCTCCCAGCCGCCGGCGTAAACGGCGAGAAGCGAACTGAGCCAGTCGGCTGCGCCGGACTTGGTCATTGCAATGCCGAGCGGGATGATGCCGGCCAGCAGGAAGATGACGTCCCACGAGACGTCCTCGTACATGTCGTGCTTGGCGATGCAGCCGGTCGCGACCATTGCAATCACGCCGCCGATCGCCGTCAGCACGATCGGTAGCGGGGTCAGCGCTGCCAGCCCCACGACCGCGGCGACGATGCCGCCGGCAACCAGCATTCTCCGGGTGTCGAAATCGTCCTTGTATTCGTCGAGCACGACCAGATCGGTGTTGCGGTGCAGTCGCGCAAGCGCGGTCTTGGAGATCTCCAGCAAAGCGATCTCGCCGACGTGCAGTTTTTCCTGGGCCAGTCGCCGCGAACGCACGGTCTTGGTGTCCAGTCCGACCAGTCGCGCCTGATAACGCTTCCAGAAGTCCACGGCGCGCGCCGTGCGTCCGTTGAACAAACCCCGGTTCCTGAGCAGGATGGGGACCAGCTGGCCGTCGCTGCGTGCCTTGCGGGTATCGCCGAAGTCGGACATCACATCGACGTGGTTTTCCTTGATCAGATCCATGATCTGACGGACCGTGGCGCGCGCCATGATGATGTCG
>CAYPZP010000227.1:0-4956 GCA_964415285.1 uncultured Halomonas sp.
TTGTCGCCTCACCCGGGCAGCTCGGCGCGCGTCTCGGGGTCGCGTCGGCACGGGTTGCGATATGAGCAACGACCACCTGCAGCGCCTGCTGCTCGAAGAAGCCAACGTGCGCTGTGTCGTCGCGCATGTCGACGACGTCTACCGCGAGGTGCGCTCGCGCGGCGAGTATCCCGAGGCCGTGGGCCGGGCGCTGGGCGAGGCGCTGGCGGTGGTCGCGCTGTGCTCGTCGGGCATCAAGCTCGAGGGTCGCATCAGCCTGCAGTTGCGCGCCAGCAGCGGGCTGAAGCTGCTGATGGCCGACTGTACCGACGGCGGCGGCATGCGCGCGCTGGCGCGCTTCGATGCCGATGCCTTGCTGGGGATGAGCGATTTCGGCGAAATGGCCCGCGGCGGCGTGCTGACGATGACGGTGGAACCGTCCGGCCGCGGCCGCATGTGGCAGGGCATCGTGCCGTTCGAGGGCCGCGACATGACCGACGCGATCGCCGGTTACTTCGAGCAATCCGAACAGTTGCCGACGCGCGTGCTGACGGCGGTGACCGAGTCGGGTGCGGCGGGTGTGCTGATCCAGCGCCTGCCCGGGGATGCGGCCGACGACGACGGCTGGAACCGCGTCTGCAAGCTGCTCGAGACGCTGGGCCCGCGGGAACTGCTGGAAACCGACTCCGAGACCCTGCTCGATCGCCTGTTTCATGCCGAGCCGCGGCGCCTGTTTCCGGCGCGCGCGCTGGCGTTTCACTGCCCGTGCAGCCGCGCGCGCGTCACCCGCGTGCTGCGCGGCCTGGGCCGCGAGGAGCTCGATTCGATCGTGGCCTCGCAGGGCGAGGTCGAAGTGTGCTGCGAATTCTGCAATCAGCAGTACCGGTTCGATCGGCTCGACGTGGCCCGGCTGCTGGCCAGCGATCTGCCGGAGTCCGGCGATGACAGCCCCAGCGTCCACTGAAGCACCGCTGGACTGGTGCCGATCGCGCCTGCTGGTGCCCGGCCACCCGCTGTCGCTGACCTTGCCCTACGCCGAGCCGGGCGAGCGCGATCGGCTGCTGGCGCTGCACGCGCTGATCAGCGAGATCGCTTCGGTGCCCGGATCGGTCAGCGATGCCGAAGTGGCGCGTCGCAAGCTCGGCTGGTGGCGCGAAGCGTTCGCCGAACGCCTGCCGCACCCGGCCATCCGGGCCTGGGAGCAGAGCGGCCTGGCCGGCGCGCTGCCGGCGGCGGCTTTCGATCCGTTGATCGACGCCGTGACCGCCGATGTCGCCGCGCCCCGATTCGAGCGGGAAGAGGATTTCGACCGCCACTGCCGGCAGCTCGCCGGCGCCGGCGCGTGGCTCGAGGCACTGATGATGGGCGCTCAGGTGTCGAACCACGAACTGCAGCGGCGGCTGGGACGGATCGCCGGGGCCGCCTACCGGATCCGGGTGGCGCGCGACCTGGTGCTGGACGCACGGGCCGAGCGCTGGAACGTTCCGCTGGAGCTGCAGGCCGAATACCGGATCACCCGCGACGAGGTCGCGCGAGGCCAGGGCGGATACCGTTTCGACGCGCTGGTTCGCCATCTGGCCGGAACGGCCGTGCTTCGGATGGACGAGGCAGGCGCCGAGCTGCCGGGCACCGAGGCCTGGCGGCATCGACACCTGCTGCTTCGCCAGTACCTGGATCGGCGCCTGGGCAGGCGCCTGGTGCGGCGTCCGGCTCGTGTCGCGAGCGAGCGCATGGCCAGCGGCCGCATCGGCGATGCGCTGGCCCTGTGGCGACAGGCTCGCCGACTCCGGCGCGCCGGACGCCGGTAAGGAAGGCCCTACAGCTCTTCGAGCGCCCGATCGAGTCGGTCGAGGCTGCGCGCCAGGTTGTTGCCCAGCGGTGCGAGGTAGGCCGACTCACGCCGCAGGCTCGAAAACAACGTGCGCTTCTCGCTCAGCGCGGCCCGATTGGGCTGCATATCGTACGGCCCGAGGAACTTCTCCAGATCATCGGCGCGCGCCAGCAGCTCGGCTCGCGTGGTCTGGTAGGCGTGCTCGGCCAGTTCGCTGCGGCTGGAATAGCTGAACATGTTGGTGAAGAACATGCGCTCGTCGTCGCGGTTCGGCTCGACCAGCAGGATCGAGGAGGCCGGATACTCGGTGGCGTATCGATCGATGCCGATCTGCATGCGCGACTGGATCAGCGCGCGGAAGGTCTGCGACAGCACCAGCGGCAGGCCGCCGCGGATCATCCGGCTTTCGGTCATGTGCGGATGGGCGTCCGGGGCCAGCGCGGCGTCGTAGGGCACCAGCGGATTGACGCCGATCAGCAGGTCGACGCCCTCCTTCAGCGCGACCGAGGCATGCAGCGTGCGGCGCAGCGCGCCGTCGACGTAATAGCGCCCGTCGATGCGCACCGGCGGATACAGTCCGGGCAGGGCGGCCGATGCCTGCACCGCCCTCGAAATGGGTACCCCCTCGGTGCCGGGCTCGCCGAAGCGCACGGCGCCGCCGGTGTCGAGGTCCATGGCAACGATGCGCAGGCTGGTCTCGAGCTGGCGGAAGTCGTTGGTCCGTCCCGGTCGATCCAGCACCCGGCTGACGAAGTGATCGATGGTCTCGTTGTCGAAGATGCCGGTGGGCAGGATGCGGCTGAGGTCGCCGATCGATTCCAGGTGGCCGACGCGCGATGGATGGCGAACCGCCTCGGCGATCAGCGAATACAGCGCGCCGGGCAGGTTACGCGCGCGGGCGACGAATTCCTTCAGCGCCGGGCGCAGGAACGATTCGGGCTCGAACGTGAATTCGGCTCCGGGCGCACCCATGAAGATTCGACACATCTGGCTGGTCGTCACCTGGTTGGCCAGGCTGGTGGCGAGGAAGGCGCCGGCGCTGACGCCGACGTAGTTGTCGAGCTGGTGCAGCCGCAGCCCGTCGATGCCTTCATCCAGCGCTTGCAGCGCGCCGAGTTCGTAGATCGCGCCCAGCGGGCCGCCGCCGGCGATCGCCAGCCCGATCTTGGGGATCGGTCGATCGCTGCGGTAACGGGAGGCTGGATTGAGCGTGAGCATTCGGCTTGGCTCCTTGGCTCGAACGGGAACGGCCCATTGTAACGCCGAAGCCTCGGGTCGAGACCCGGCGACCTGACAACGGCTCTGCGCGGACGTCAAGCACCGGCCTCGATCGAGCGAGCGGGGCCGGAGATCGCGCAGCAGCGGGTCCGGGCCTCGCGGCACGCCAGGAGCATGCCCCGCACAGCGCCTGCCCGGACGGAATTCGGCGAGCGTCGCGAACGGCGATTGCCGTGGCGATGACGATGGCGATGACGATGGGGACGACCAGCGCCGCCAAGGCCGGATCCTGTGGGTTCAGGCCCCGGGGCCGCAGCCGAGACGGCCTGCCGGACGCGGTCGATTTTCCGTTGCGCGTCGGCGCGGAGCGTTACCATGGGGGATCGGCGCCGTTGCCGAAATCGAATCAGGAAAAGGCCATGTTGAAGGTAGGCGACCAGGCGCCGGATTTTTCGCTCCAGGACGAAGCGGGGCAGACGTTCCGGCTCGGCGAGCACAAAGGGCAGTGGATGCTGCTGGTGTTCTATCCCGGTGACGACACGCCGGTTTGCACGCGGCAGTTGTGCGAGTACCGCGACGGCATCGAGGAGTTCGAGGGTCTCGGCGTCGAAGTCGTCGGCATCAGCGCCGACGACGCCGACTCGCACCGTCGCTTCAAGGAAAAGCGCGACCTGCCGTTCACGCTGCTGTCCGACCCCGATCTCGAAGTCGCCGAAGCCTACGGCTGCAGCGGCGCGCTGGGAATGAAGCGCGGCGTGTTTCTGGTCGATCCCGAGCGCGTCGTGCGCTACGCCCATGTCGAGGCCGTGGCGCTGTTCCGGCGGCGCCGGGACGAACTCATCGACGTGATCCGCTCGGTTCAGTAGCCCCGTGTCCTGGCGCGATCGCCCCGGTGCCCGGCATCTGGCTCGTCACATCGCCGAGAGCCAGACGCTGCTCGACCGGCTCGACGAACACGCCGGGCGATACTCCCGGCTCGACGAGTTGCAGCACTGGCAGCGCTGCCGGCTGCGCGAAACCTACTCGGACCTCAAGGCGCAGCCGCGCTTCGAATCGGCCTGCGTGTTTTTCCTCGAGGAACTCTACGGCGGTCGCGACATGCGCGAGCGCGATCGCCAGCTGCAGCGCGCGCTGCCGGTGATGCAGCGCATGTTGCCGGGTCATCTGCTCGAAGCCGTCGGCGACGCGATGCGGCTGCAGTGGATGAGCATGGATCTCGATGCGCGCCTGTCGCAGTCCCTGCAAGGTACGCTCGATCAGCCGGAATACGCGCGTGCCTATCGGCGCATGGAAGCCTGGAGCGAGCGCGAGGACCAGATCGGCCTGATTCGCGACCTCGGTTTCCTGCTCGGTCGAACCGTGAAACGGCGCATGATCCACCGCTTGATCCGATTGATGCACGGACCGGCGGTCGCCGCCGGATTCGGCAAATTGCAGGAATTCCTCGCCGAAGGCCTGGACGCCTTCGCGCAGATGGGCGATGCGACCGACTTTTTCGTCGACACCATCTTCGAACGCGAAACCGCCGCCCTGACGAAGATCCGCTCAGGCAGCGATTGGCCGTTCGAGGAATGGATCGGTGACGGCCCGGAGGCGTGAGGTGCGAGCGCGGTAGCCGGTGGCCGGTAGTCCGACCGCCGACCCCGGACCAATGACCCCGAACCAACGAGCCAGCGAACCAGCGAACCAGCGAACCGTCCCATTGATCAAGGAAAACCGACGCCATGGCCTGCCGCCTGCGGGGCGATTCGCGCTGTTCGCGGCGCTGTTCTCCAGCGTCGGTCAGACGTTCTTCATCGGCTTGTTCGGCGCCGATTTCCGTGCCGCGTTCGACTTGTCCGATGCGGCGCTGGGCACGCTCTACAGCGGCGCGACGCTGGTCAGCGGCATCAGCATGTTCTGGCTGGGCGCGCTGGCCGATCATCTGA
>CAYPZP010000228.1:0-4888 GCA_964415285.1 uncultured Halomonas sp.
CCCGCGGCTGGCGACCTGCGGGATGCGGTGATGGCGTCGATCGAAGCCTTGCAGGGCTTCCCGCCCCGGCCCGACACGGGCGGCGGCACCTCCGACGGCCGTTTCTTCGGCCCGCGCGGTGTCGAAACGGTGGAGCTCGGCCCGGTCAACCGGACCATTCACCAGGTCGATGAATGCATCGCGCTGGCCGACCTCGAACGGCTGCCGGATCTGTACCAGGACGTGCTGGTCCGCATGCTCGGTTGATTCGGCCGGAACATGAGCCGGAAGAGGCGCGTTCGACCGCCGCGCACTGCGAGCTGGCCGTGACACCCGCGTTTCGAGATACTGGCGCACGTTCTACCGGCCCCGAGTTCCGCCTGGCATGGCTTGCGGTGCGGTCTGCCGTTGATCCTGGATTTCCCGACGTTCCGCCGCGCTTCGATCAGCAACTTCAAAGTCAGAATCGAAATCCAAAGGCGGTTTCGCCACGCGGGCTGCGCCCGCTTTCTGGCGAGGTACTTTTGACGATGCTCATGACCATCGTCATGACCATCGCCTGAAAAGCACTGTGAGACTGCTGAAGGCCTGGAATAGAGCGGGCCAATCGGTCATGCACCTTACTAGAGTCGGGCATGACTCAAAAAGTAACGGGCCGTCCGGATTTCCGGGCGTGCCCTGTTTGGGATTTGTCTGCCCGGTTCGAGGAGGTGCCAGCCTGGCCACCGTTGCTTGGCCTGATCAGAAGCCTGTCCGCCGATTGAGATCGGCGTGACCCGTCACAGTCCTGCCGCACGGTGCCCGCTCCAGGCTGACACCGTGGATCATCGTACAGGAGATCGGGTTATGGACAGAAGGACCGAAGGCATCGACTTTGTCATCGGGGTCGACACGCATAAGCAGTCTCACACCAGCTCAGCGGTCGATTCGCTGGGCACTGAACTGGCGACCGCGAAGGTCGCGGCGAATGCGGCAGGTTATCGCCAGATGTTGCAGTTTGCCCGGACCCACGCGGCGGGTCGCAGAATCTGGGCGATCGAGGGCACGGGCCGCTTTGGGCGCGGCTTGACCAGCGACTTGCTGGAGCGAGACGAGCCGGTCGTGGAGATCGACCGGCCATCGCGGCCGGCGCGCCGATTGGCAGAGGGAAAGACCCCGCGCGAGATCCGGCGTTGCTTGAAGCGGAGTGTTGCGCGCCGGCTGTTCAAACTGCTCGAAAAGATGCCTGAGATGGCTTGACAAGTCATAGACGCATCCCAAAAGCGCTCTGCTCAAGCAAACGGCACGGTGGGGCGCTTTCGAAGAATGCCCGAGGCGACAGAATGTCAACCTGCCACGGAGTCGGGACCCCGGGCTGCCCATTGAACAGAACGGAGCTGGAGTCCACTCCGTGCTACGGAGACTGCGTTGGAGAAGACGCCCTTCGCTCGAGCGATTTGGTCCGAACCACGGTCTATCGGCACGACCCCGGCTTCACCGAGGTGTCCGGAAGCCGGTGAACCCGGCAGCTGGAACGAGCCCGGCCACGGCCCGGGCACCGAATGCGGATGCCGCTTATCGGAAGCCGCGTCGGCGACCGCTGCCTATCCAGCGTTTTTGGGCAATTTTGGGGGCGCTGCCAAGAGTCACTCGCCCGCAAGCGCCAAGCGCGGGGCGAAACGCCGTTGGCCTTGACGCTCCAGAAGACGGAGCCAACATCGATCCGCGCGGCGAAACGGCCTGGAGCGTCGACTGCCTGTGAAACAGGCCCGCGCTTGCCCGGGCCGCTGTGCACCGGGCCTCCAGCCCATTTCGGGGCGCTCGAAGGAAGCGCGTCCGAATCGTCAGTTCTTTGCTCCGAAGCTTGTGAACGGGGTGGTCATTCACTTCGCATCGTGCCAGTCGGATCGTGCCCGGGTCTACCGATTCAGCCGCACGCTGAAAGTTACGGAATGAGCGGCGGGGTACACTAGCGCCCAGGCCAGCGAAGCAACTTCCCGTGCGCACCATCATCGTCGTTCTAATCGTCCTGCTCGTCGTTCTCCAGGTCCAGGTCTGGCGCCAGTACGGCCGGGTCGCGGAGCTGGAGCAGCGGGTGGAGACCCAGCGCAAGGAAAATGGCGACCTGGCGGCGCGCAACGCGGCGCTGGCCGCCGAGGTCGATGATCTCCAGTCGGGTCTCGAAGCCGTCGAGGAGCGGGCGCGTGCCGAGCTGGGACTGATTCGTGAAGGCGAGTCGTTCTTTCTGGTGGTCGAGCCTGGCGATCTCGACCCCGAAGATGCTGCGGCGCTGCAGCGCATGCGCGAACCGGCGGCCGATGATGAAGCCGCAGCCGATTCGGAGCCCGAGCCTTCCGGAAATGGATGAACGAGCGCACGGCGGGCCGGCGGGTCGCGGCGCGATTCGCTTCGCGCCCGAGGATTTCCGCGTCGTCGAACGGCTCGGCTACGCGCCGGCGGGCGCCGGCGAGCACTTGTGGCTGGAGGTCGAAAAGCGCGGCCTGAACACGCTGGACGTCGCCGCCCGTCTGGCCGAACGCGCCGGCGTGCCGGTGCGTGCCGTCGGGTTCGCCGGCCTCAAGGACCGCAACGCCGTGACCCGCCAGCCGTTCACGATTCATCTGCCGGGGCGCGAGGATCCCGACACCGACGACTGGAGCGAAGACGGGCTGACAATCGTTTCTGCCACCCGCCATCAGCGCAAGATCCAGCGCGGCCGGCTCGCCGGCAACCGATTCGAGCTCACCGTGCGCGATCTTGACGCCGATCGCGCGCGGCTCGAAAGCTGCCTTCAGCGTATCGCTGAGCGCGGCGTGCCGAACGCATTCGGCGAGCAGCGATTCGGCGGCAACAATGTCGCGCGCGCCTACCGCCTGTTCCGCGGCGAGTTGCGCCGATCGCCTTCAAAGCGCAAGCGCGGATTCTATCTTTCGGCGGCGCGCTCGCTGATCTTCAACCGGGTGCTGGCGGCCAGGATCGAGGACGGCAGCTGGGATCGGGTCGTCGACGGCGACATCGTCATGCTCGACGGCACGCGTTCGACCTTCGCGGTCGAGCGGGTCGATTCCGAGATCGAGCGGCGCGCGTCGGAGCAGGATCTGCACCCGACCGGCCCGCTGGTCGGCCTCGGCGATTCGGGCGTGTCCGGAAGGCCCGCCGAGCTGGAAGCCGGCATCGCCGATCGACACCAGGAACTGGTCGAGGGATTGCGGCGCTTCGGACTGGAGGCCGATCGTCGGCCCCTGCGGATGCGCGTCCTGGCCATGGAGTGGGCGTTGGGGGCCGACGATACGTTGGCGCTCTCGTTCGAATTGCGCGCGGGCTGCTACGCTACCGCGGTCCTGCGCGAAGCGCTTGAATATCGCGATGCCAGTCACGACATCTGATCGCTTATGAAATATCGACTCAAGGCTGCCTCAGGGGGCCATACCGGACAAACCTTCGATCTCGGCGACCAGGCCGGGATCGGCTCGGGCGAGTCCTGCGACCTCCGGCTCGAAGGCCTGGAGGATGCGCACGCGCGAATCGAGCGCCGCGACGGCGGGCTGATTCTTCGCTCGAACGGCGATGCCCGGGTCAACGGTGAGCCGGTCCCGGCGCAGCGGCAGCGCGCGTTGCAGTCGGGCGACGAGTTGCAGTTCGGACCCCACCGTTTCGTGCTCCAGGCGCCTGGCCTGAAGCCGGTGCGGGTCCTCGACCGGATTCCCGAGCGCAGCGTTGGTTGGAAATGGCTGGCCGCCGCCGGTGTGCTCGCGGCAGCGGCCGGAATTGCCTGGTGGGTCTGGTTCGGCCCCGGAGCGGCTGCGTGAACCCCGAACCCGCGACCGCGCCGCGGTACGCCGATCCCTGGGCGCTTTGCGTGGCGCCGATGATGGACTGGACCGATCGGCACTGCCGCTATTTCCATCGGCTGCTGGCGCCCGATGCCCGCCTGTACACCGAGATGGTGACCACCGGGGCGGTGATTCACGGCGACCGCGATCGGCTGCTCGGATTCGACCCGGCCGAGCACCCCGTCGCGCTGCAGCTCGGCGGCAGCGATCCGCAGGCGCTGGCCGAGGCCGCGCGGATCGGCGCGGAAACCGGGTACGACGAGATCAATCTCAACTGCGGATGCCCATCCGATCGCGTCCAGAAGGGCCGTTTCGGCGCCTGTCTGATGAATGAACCGGAGCGGGTCGGGGATTGCCTGGCGGCGATGCGCGCTGCGGTCGACGTGCCGGTCACGGTGAAGACCCGGATCGGTGTCGACGATCAGGACAGCGAGGAATTCCTGCATCGCTTCGTCGAGCATGCAATTGCCGTCGGCGTCGAGACCGTGATCGTGCACGCGCGCAAGGCGTGGCTCAGCGGGCTGAGTCCGAAGCAGAATCGGGAGATTCCGCCGCTGGACTACGCGCGCGTGCGGCGCCTGGTCGATGCTTTCCCCGGTGTTCGAGTGGTGCTCAACGGCGGCCTGACCGACGTATCGCACGCGGTTGCCGAACTCGGGCGGGTTCACGGCGTGATGCTCGGCCGCGCCGCTTACCAGACGCCCTGGGTCCTGGCCGAGATCGCGGCACGGATGGGCCGGCCCGGGGTCGGCGACCGCGCCGCGGCGGTTTCGGCGATGATCGACTACGCTGAACGCCAGTCGGCTCGCGGCGTGCGGCTGGCCTCGGTCGCGCGTCACATGCTGGGGCTGTTTCACGGCTGCCCCGGCGCGCGCGGCTGGCGCAGAACGTTGAGCCAGCGCATGCATCGCGACGAGGCCGGGTCGGGGTTGCTGGACGAAGCGCTCGCGGGCGTCACCGGCCGGGCGGAACGGTCGTTCCGATCGGTCGGCGATTCGGGTGAGGAAATCGTCGCGCGCTGTTGACATAACTCGCCAAACCCTCTAACATTCTCGTTCTTCGGCAGACCGGAATTCATCGGTCTGTCGTTTGCTTTC
>CAYPZP010000229.1:0-4843 GCA_964415285.1 uncultured Halomonas sp.
TGCCGGACGGCGAGGCCGAAAAGAACCATTTCGAAATCGCGATTCCCTACCTGGGCAGCCTGATCCTGACCCACAGCCTCGACGGCGAGGTTCAGGGCCTGAAGTCCGTTCCGGCGGAGGATCGTCCTCCGGTCGCGGTGGTTTTCTGGAGCTTCCGGATCATGGTCGCGCTCGGCCTGCTGTTCATCCTGCTGTCGTGGGCCGGGCTGGTCCAGCAGCTCCGCGGCAAGTTGTTTGACTCAACGCGGTTGCTGCGTGCGATGGTCTGGAGCGCGCCGCTGCCGTTCGTTGCCGTCCTGGCCGGCTGGTTCGTTACCGAGGTCGGGCGGCAGCCGTGGATCGTCTACGGCATGATGCGTCTGTCCGAGGCGGTGACGCCTTCGCTCACGGGCTGGATGACGCTGACCACGCTGATCGGCTACGTCGCCGTCTACACCGTGGTGTTCGGCGCCGGTGTCTACTACCTGCGGCGCGTCATCGAGCAGGGGCCGGATCCGATCGAGCCCGGCCCGGGCGCTGATTCGGCCCGTCCCAAGCGTCCGCTTTCGGCAGTCGACGTGGACTTTGACGGCAAACCCGCACCGGCGAGGGGTTGAGGCATGGAGAACATCGATCTGACACTGATCTGGGTCGCCATCATCGGGCTGGGTGTGTTCATGTACGTCCTCATGGACGGTTTCGACCTGGGCGTCGGGGTCCTGTTCCCGTTCGCGCCCGACGACGAGTCGAGAGACTTGATGATGAACTCGGTCGCGCCGGTCTGGGACGGCAACGAGACCTGGTTGATCCTGGGCGGCGCGGGCCTTCTGGCGGCGTTTCCGATGATCTACTCGGTATTTCTCCCGGCGCTGTACATCGGCGTGTTCCTGCTGCTGGCGGGGCTGATCTTCCGCGGCATCGCGTTCGAGTTCCGCTTCAAGTCGGGATCGTCCCGGCATTGGTGGGACAAGTCGTTCAATATCGGGTCCACGGTGGCTGCATTCGCCCAGGGCGCGGTGATCGGGGCCTACATCCAGGGTTTCGAGGTGGTCGACGGGGTCTACGCCGGCGGCGCCTTCGACTGGCTCACGCCGTTCACGGTCATGACCGGTCTGGGTGTCGTCACCGGCTATGCGCTGCTGGGTGCGACCTGGACCGTCCTGAAGACCGAAGGCGGAACCCAGCGCTGGGCCTTCGGCGCCAGCGAGAAGCTGCTGCTGGCGGTCTTCGGTTTCTTCCTCGTCGTCAGCGTCTGGACTCCGCTGGCGAAACCGTTCGTCTACGAGCGCTGGATCAACAACGTCGAATGGCTGTGGATTTTCCCGGTCGTTACGGCATCGGCGATGGTCTGGGTTTGGCGCGCGATTCGACGCGGTCATGAGGTGATCCCGTTCGTCGGCTCGATGGTGTTGTTCGCGATGTTCTACGGCGGAATCCTGATCTCGATGTGGCCGTACGCGGTCCCGCCCGACTACACGTTCTGGGATGCCGCCTCCGATCCGGGCAGCCAGCTGTTCCTGCTGCTCGGGGTGCTGTTCCTGATTCCCATCATCCTCGTCTACACCGCGTTCAATTACTGGGTGTTCCGGGGCAAGGTCCGTCCGGGTGGCGGCTACCAGCATTGACGGGAACGCGCCCGATGGGCTGACCGATTGGCTGGCTCGACACCAGCCCGGTTGGCTGAAGCCGGCGCTGGTTGCGCTTGCGGTCGTCGAGGCCGGGCTGATCGTCGGTCAGGCGTGGTTGATCGCCTCGTCGGCGCACGCATTGTTCGTCGAGCAGACCGCGCTGGGGTCGTTGATGCCGGGCTTGTGGCTGCTGCTGGCGCTGCTGCTGGCGCGGGCCGCGCTGGGTGGCTGTCGCCAGATGCTCTCGGCTCGCGCCTCGATCGCGGTTCGCCGCAGCCTGCGAGCCGATTTGCTCGCCTCGATCGAATCGACCGGCCCGGTCGGCATGGGGCCGCCGGGCGAGCTGGTGCCGGCTTTCGACGAGCAGGTCGAGGCGCTGGACGGGTTCTACAGCCGTTTCGTGCCGCAGCGCACCGCCTCGACGGTGCTGCCGCCGCTGCTGCTGGTGTTTGTCTTTTTCACGGACTGGATCGCCGGTCTGCTGCTGCTGCTTGCCGCGCCTCTCATTCCCTTGTTCATGGCCTTGATCGGGATGGGGGCAGAGCAGGTGGCGCGGGCGCAGTTCCAGTCCATGGCGCGCCTGGGCGGCTGGTTTCTCGACCGGATTCAGGGCGCGGCAACCTTGCGCCTGTTCCGGGCCGAGGAAGCGGCCCGGGTCGAGGTCGCCGGTCGCACCGACGAACTCCGGCGCGAGACGATGCGGGTACTGCGACTCGCGTTCCTGTCGTCGGCCACGCTGGAGTTCTTCTCTTCGGTCGCGATTGCAACGGTCGCCATCTATATCGGCCTGGGGCTGATCGGCTCGATCGAGTTCGGCCCCGCACCTTCGTTGACGTTGGGGACCGGGCTGTTCGTATTGCTGCTGGCGCCGGAGTTCTTCCAGCCGCTGCGTGCGCTTTCGCAGGGATGGCACGATCGGGCCGATGCGCGTGCGGCGGTTACCGAGGCCCGCGCGATCATCGACCGCCCGCCGGCCCGTCCGCTGGCGGAAGCGGAATTCGAGCCGACGCCGCCTGCGGCAAGCCGGGTCTCGCTGCACGCGGTCGGCTTCGGCTACGCCGACCGGCACCGGCTGTTCAGCGGGCTTGAACTGGAAATTCCGGCCGGCCAGCGCGTCGGCCTGGTCGGTGCCAGCGGCTGCGGCAAGAGCACGCTGATCTCGCTGCTGGCCGGGTTCCTGCACGCCGACGAAGGGTGCATCGAGCTCGACGGCCGGCCGCTGGCCCGATTTGCGCCGGGTGCGCTCCGTGCCCACGTGGCGTGGCTCGGACAGCGACCGCAGCTGCTGGTCGGCTCGATTGCCGAGAACATCTCGATCGGTGCGCCGCAGGCCGGTCGCGCGGAGGTCGAGCGGATTGCCGAGCAGGCGCGCGTGACGCCGTTTGCCGAGCGGCTGCCGCAGGGCCTGGATACGCCGGTCGGCGAGGGCGGCTACGGCCTGTCCGGCGGACAGGTGCAGCGCATCGCGCTGGCGCGCGCCTTGATCGCTCCCAAGCCCCTGATTCTGCTCGACGAACCCACCGCGAGCCTGGATCCCGAGGCCGAGGCCGAGGTGCTGGCCGCGCTCGATCGCCTGCTCCAGGCCCGGCATTCGACGGTGGTTTGTGCAACCCATCGACCGGCGACCGTGGCCTGGGCGGATCGCCGCATCGCCATGGATCGCGGCCGCATCGTCGAGGACAGCGGATGAGCGGCATGCTGAGGCAGTTGCTGGGCGGTGGACGGGTGCGCGCCTGGACGCTGCTGGCCGCGATCTTCGCGTTTGCCGCGGCGCTGGCCGGAATCGCTCTGCTGGCGCTTTCGGGATGGCTGATCACGGCCGGCGCGCTGTCCGGCGTCGGCCTGATTGCCGCGGTGGAAATCTTCGCGCCCGGCGCAGGCATCCGCGCCGCAGCGATCGGCCGAACCGTTGGTCGCTATCTGGAGCGCCTGGTCGGCCACGAGGCGACGTTCCGACAACTCGCTGAGTTGCGCGTGCACGCCTTCCAGCGGCTGCTGGCGCGGCCCGTCGCGGAGCTCGAGTCGATCGCTCGCGGCGACACCATGAATCGACTCACGCGCGACATCGATGTCCTGGATCACTTCATTCCGCGCCTGGTGCTTCCCACCTCGGCGGCCGTGGGCGTGACCGCGGCGGCTGTGGTCGCTCTGGCCTGGCTGGATTCGAGTCTCGGTTGGATCGCAGCCGGGGCATTCCTGACAGCCGGTTCGGCAACATTGATCGGCGGCAGTCGGCTGGCGCGCGGGCCGGGCCGTCGACTGGCCCGGGCGACCCCGGCCATGCGCGGCGCGCTGGCCGAATGGCTCGAGAGTCTCGCCGTGCTGATCAGCATCGGACGCGCCGGCGAACGCGCCGATGCGGTGCTGCAGCGCGTCGATCGGCAACTGCAGGCGCAGTGGGCGCAACGACGCGTCGAGGCGCTGATGCAGGCCTGCCTGGCCGGTTTCGGCTATCTCGGATTCTGGCTGGTGCTGGTACTGGGCCTGGGCCTTGCCGATTCCGGCCAGATCAGCGCCGCACTCGCGGCCGCCGCGGCGCTGGTCGCGCTAGGCCTGGTCGACGTGTGGCAATCGCTGGCCCAGAGCTGGAGCTTCCTGGAAACCTGCCGCCAGGCATCGATTCGCGTCCATGGGCTGACCACCGTCGAGTCGCCCGATTCGGAGCGCAACATCGAGTCGGTCGCCGATCGCGCGATCGCGCTGAGCGGCGTCGGATATCGCTTTCCGCGCTCGCTGGAAGCGGTGCTGGAAGGCATCGACCTGGTGGTCGAGCCCGGCGAGCGGCTGCTGATCCGCGGACCCAGCGGTGTCGGCAAGACGACGCTGGGCAAGATCGCCGCCGGCATCCTGCAGCCGACCGCCGGTAGCGCCCGGCTCGGCGGTGCCCCAATGTCGAAGCTGACGCGCGATGCGCTGCGCAGCCGCGTCGGCTACCTGTCGCAGGACGCGGTGCTTTTCGAGGACACGGTGCGGGCCAACCTGTCGCTCGGTGTGTCGGAGGCCGATCCGGAGCGTCTGGAATCCATCATCGGCGCGCTCGGCCTGTCGGAGCTGATCGAATCGCTGCCCCAGGGGCTGGACAGCTGGGTCGGTCATCACGGTAATCCGGTGTCCGGCGGCGAAGCGCGACGTTTGGCGCTGGCCCGCGTGCTGCTGCCGGGTTTTCCGGTGCTGGTCCTCGACGAGCCGGTCGCCGGCGTCGATCCCGCCGCCGCCGCGGTCATGGCCGACGCGCC
>CAYPZP010000230.1:0-4841 GCA_964415285.1 uncultured Halomonas sp.
TTCTTCGGTTCTTGCAATAAAGTCAGGGCGCTCCGGGGATCCGGCGCCATGGGTGATGAGATGGACGCCTCCATCATTCGCATCGGCGTCAGGTTCGCGCCACACTGGTCGTGGACTCAGTCAGTTGCGTAGGAGGCGTCCAAAATGAAGCGTACAACAGTCGGTATTGATCTCGCAAAGAACTCGTTCCAGATCTGTCAGGTCAATCGAGCGGGTCAGCTGGTTTCTAATCGGCCCGTCAAACGGGCGAAGTTCGTCGAAAGCATCATCCAGCTTCCGCGATCGCGTATTGCGATGGAGTCGTGCGCGGGAGCGCACCATTGGGGCCGGACCTTGACCCGGTTGGGGCATGACGTCGTGCTCGTGCCACCTCAACACGTCAAGCCGTTCGTTCGTGGCGGCAAGAGCGATCCCAAGGATGCGCTGGCCATCATTGAAGCCGCGAACCGCCCGGCGCTGCATGCGGTACCGATCAAGTCCCCGGACCAACAGGATCTTCAGACCCTGCATCGCATTCGCCAGCTGCAGGTGCAGCACGCCACGGCCGTCGCCAACCAGATCCGGGGCATCGCCCATGAATACGGCGTCTGCTTCGATGTCGGGATCCACAGTCTCCTGCGTGATCTCCGCTTTGCGCTTGAGGATGGGGAGAACGAGCTGACCGACACCGCTCGCCTCGTCCTCGCCTATCGATACGTCGATCTGCTGATGCTTCGCGAGCAGGTCAAGCGAAGCCGAGACCGGATTGTGGAGCGAGCGAAAGAGCTGCCCGCGATGCCGCGCCTGCTCGAAGCCCCGACCTACGGCGATCTCGTTGCATCCTCGTTCCTGGCATCGATCGGTGACGGGCGGCAGTTCCAGCGAGGCCGGCAGGTCTCGGCCTGGTTGGGGCTGGTCCCCCGCCAGCATGGCACTGGAGGCACGATGCGGCTCCACGGGATCACGAAGAGTGGCGATCGATACCTTCGGACGATGATGCTGCACGGTTCACGGGCCGTTATCGCTCGCGCCCGTGGGAAAGACACGCCGATCGGCCGGTGGGTGACACCGCTGATCGAACGTCGGGGACACAACAAAGCAGTAGTGGCCCTGGCCAACAAGATGGCGCGCATCGGCTGGCACATCGTCGCCCGCGGCGCGCACTACGACCCCGCAAAGGCGTTCGGCTCGCGCTGAGCGGCCTGCCACGGAGTCTGCATCACCGATGAGGACAAAGGTCATCGACCCCGGGAGAGCCTGGTCTTGGACACGGGTGAAAAACCGAGTGGGTGTATAGGCCCCGGGGTCATCTCGAAACTCATGTTGGGCCGGAGCCAATCAAAGCGCTCCACGAAGAGCCCGGATATATGTCAGCAGACCCTCTTTCTTCGTCGGACAATCTGAATGCGCGAACTTCCCCTCAGGGGAGGCTGGTGTCGCTCGGACCAATGCTCGAAAAAAGGCCTGAAAATCAGGCTTGCATTGGGGGAGGCGTCCATATATGTCCGGTACGTTGCTTGAACAGCCCGGAGCAAGCCGATTCGAGACTTTGGGCGCTTCTTGGTCTGTGCCTGTCCAATTAGTCTTTTTCGTCGGGCGATTTGCGGTTTGGCAGTCGGGACGGCTACACTCCAGGACGGTCTCCGGTAGAGAACAACAATGAAAATGCTGGCCCTGGTCTTTCTCGCGATCTGCGCGTCCACGGTCGGCGCTCAGTCGACCTGTACCGCGAATTCCACGACGGCCTGCCTCATCGGCGACCGATTCCAGGTCGAGGTCGATTACGATACAAGCGGCTCGGCGTTCGTCGCGCCGGGCGTCGGTACGCCGTCCGGGTCGGCCCAGGTCGTGGCCCAGGCTGGTTTCCCGACCGATGCCACCGCTCCGTTCACGTTCTACGACGCTGACCAGGTCGATGCGCTCGTGCAGGTACTCGACGGCTGCCCGGTCAACGGCCACTACTGGGTATTCATCGCTGCCGCCACTGACGCGGCGACCACGGTCGATGTTACCGATACGGCGACCGGCGCCTCGGTCCAGTACGTCGGTCCGTCGGGACAGGCTTTCGTGCCGACGCTGGACACCACAGCATTCCAGACCTGCGATGCCGGAACCGCGAGCGGCGAACCCGTTGCCATGCCGGCCGAACCGCGCGGGGCCTGCGGCGCCGCGTTCTGTCTGCAGGGCGGTCGCTACGCGCTCGACATTGCGTTCAACGACAACGGCTCGAACAGCGGGGACGCCGTCAGCGCGCTGGCCACGGACCATTCGGGCGTGGGATTCCTGTTCAACGATCAGCGGCCGGAAATCGTATCGACGCTGATCGACGGGAGGGCCGACAACAGCGCGTTCTGGTTCCTGAGCTCTGCAATCACGCAACTCGAACTGATCTATACGCTGACCGATACAACCACCTCGCTGACGAACGTCTACGTCAAGTCGTTCGGGTCCGCGCTAACGCTGCTCGACCGCGGCCATCCGGTTTCGGCGTCGATGACCGGACCGCAATCGGCCACGTCGCCGGGCCAGCCGGCCACCTACCGCCTGACGCTGAACAACTCGGCACCGACCGAGCGCGCGTTCAGCGCGTCGATCCCGACGCCGACGGGCGCATCAAATCCGGCCTTCGCCTGTACCGCGCTGAACGGCGCGGTCTGTCCGAATGCTTCAGGCACGGGTGCGTTCAACGAGAGCGGGTCGCTCGTGGCCGGCGGTGAGCTGATCTACGACTACTCGGTTACGGTCGCACCCGCTCGCGGCGGCGCGGCCCAGCTGGTCGCCGAGGCGACCGTGACGACTGCGGCGCACGCACTGGCCGCGGAGGGTAGCGTGGTCGTCAGCGCCAGCGCGCCGATTGCCGAGGCGGAGTCGGTACCCATACCCGTGGATTCGCGCTGGATGCTCTTACTGCTGGCGCTCGGATTGGTGATCACGGCGGTACACCTCCGGCGCTGAAATCCGGCTCGCTTCTTAGTCTGTGCCTGTCCAGTGATTCCCCCAAGGAGTTCGCGCGTCACTTTGACAAGCGATTCCTGAGGGGCCAAACCGCAGCCGCGGCGCTGTCCTCACCCGGCAGGTAGCCGCAAGAAACAAAATTCAGATCGGAAATGGCCTCGTTGCCAGCTTCGGCATGCCTGAAAAGGAAAAGAAGCAGGCTTCCGCGCTCTAAACACACCTGGGAGCGAGCGAAATCAGGCGAAATTCGGCACCGAACAGCCCGGAGCAAGCCGATTCGAGACTTTGGGCGCTTCTTGGTCTGTGCCTGTCCAATTAGTCTTTTTCGTCGGGCGATTTGCGGTTTGGCAGTCGGGACGGCTACACTCCAGGACGGTCTCCGGTAGAGAACAACAATGAAAATGCTGGCCCTGGTCTTTCTCGCGATCTGCGCGTCCACGGTCGGCGCTCAGTCGACCTGTACCGCGAATTCCACGACGGCCTGCCTCATCGGCGACCGATTCCAGGTCGAGGTCGATTACGATACAAGCGGCTCGGCGTTCGTCGCGCCGGGCGTCGGTACGCCGTCCGGGTCGGCCCAGGTCGTGGCCCAGGCTGGTTTCCCGACCGATGCCACCGCTCCGTTCACGTTCTACGACGCTGACCAGGTCGATGCGCTCGTGCAGGTACTCGACGGCTGCCCGGTCAACGGCCACTACTGGGTATTCATCGCTGCCGCCACTGACGCGGCGACCACGGT
Source organism: uncultured Halomonas sp. (assembly GCA_964415285.1). Classification (GTDB taxonomy): domain Bacteria; phylum Pseudomonadota; class Gammaproteobacteria; order Xanthomonadales; family Wenzhouxiangellaceae. The sequence continues at coordinate 3,674 of CAYPZP010000230.1, forward strand.
CGATGTTACCGATACGGCGACCGGCGCCTCGGTCCAGTACGTCGGTCCGTCGGGACAGGCTTTCGTGCCGACGCTGGACACCACAGCATTCCAGACCTGCGATGCCGGAACCGCGAGCGGCGAACCCGTTGCCATGCCGGCCGAACCGCGCGGGGCCTGCGGCGCCGCGTTCTGTCTGCAGGGCGGTCGCTACGCGCTCGACATTGCGTTCAACGACAACGGCTCGAACAGCGGGGACGCCGTCAGCGCGCTGGCCACGGACCATTCGGGCGTGGGATTCCTGTTCAACGATCAGCGGCCGGAAATCGTATCGACGCTGATCGACGGGAGGGCCGACAACAGCGCGTTCTGGTTCCTGAGCTCTGCAATCACGCAACTCGAACTGATCTATACGCTGACCGATACAACCACCTCGCTGACGAACGTCTACGTCAAGTCGTTCGGGTCCGCGCTAACGCTGCTCGACCGCGGCCATCCGGTTTCGGCGTCGATGACCGGACCGCAATCGGCCACGTCGCCGGGCCAGCCGGCCACCTACCGCCTGACGCTGAACAACTCGGCACCGACCGAGCGCGCGTTCAGCGCGTCGATCCCGACGCCGACGGGCGCATCAAATCCGGCCTTCGCCTGTACCGCGCTGAACGGCGCGGTCTGTCCGAATGCTTCAGGCACGGGTGCGTTCAACGAGAGCGGGTCGCTCGTGGCCGGCGGTGAGCTGATCTACGACTACTCGGTTACGGTCGCACCCGCTCGCGGCGGCGCGGCCCAGCTGGTCGCCGAGGCGACCGTGACGACTGCGGCGCACGCACTGGCCGCGGAGGGTAGCGTGGTCGTCAGCGCCAGCGCGCCGATTGCCGAGGCGGAGTCGGTACCCATACCCGTGGATTCGCGCTGGATGCTCTTACTGCTGGCGCTCGGATTGGTGATCACGGCGGTACACCTCCGGCGCTGAAATCCGGCTCGCTTCCTAGTCTGTGCCTGTCCAGTGATTCCCCCCAAGGAGTTCGCGCGTCACTTCGATAAGCGATTCCTGAGGGGCCAGACCGCGGCCGCAGCGCTGTTTTCACCCGGCAGACAGCCGCAGGAAACACGCTCTAGTTCGCGTTTTGAAAGGTGGGTGATGAGATGGACGCCTCCATCATTCGCGCCGGCGTCGCATTGCGCCACA
>CAYPZP010000231.1:0-4801 GCA_964415285.1 uncultured Halomonas sp.
TTGTTCGTAATAATACTGCTGTAATTCCTCGAAGTAATCTTTTGCGCTTGTCATTTGCTTGCTATTTCTCCCGCTTTCTTTGTGGCTTCTGCGGTTAGTCCGTTATGCGTTATGTCCGCTTTGATTACGGTTAGTGCCGCTTTGCTTTTGGCTTCGTTGATTAGCTTTAGCGTTTCCTCTTTTGACTTGTAGGTTCTTTGAGGTTGTGGCTGCTCGTTTGAGTGCGTTGTGTCTGCATCGTCTATCTTTCCTGTGGGAGTTAGGAAAGCATAAAGCAATGTGTACTTCAAAGCGTATGTAGTTGCCTTTCCGCTTGCTTTATCACCGCTATCTACTCCTGAGCCTGTTCCTGCGAGTTCAATGCTTTCTCCGCTTTCGTGTAAAAGGGTGTAGCCTGTTTCTACTTCAGTGAATACAGATTGCTTGCGCTTTGTGTTGCCGTTGTATGTTTCTTCCCACGAACTAATTGTCGTGTTCGTTTTGCATGATGTCGGCAGAATACATAATCCGTGTTTCGCCATAGCGTCACCAATAATATTCTTAACGTCTTTGTCGCTTACTCCTTTGTAAGAGTAGCTGCCTGTTCCTACGGTCATAGACTTATCTATTCCCTTTACTTCTTTCATTACCGCTATTACGGCTTTTGCTAGTTTTTGCATAGTCTATTTAGTTATTTGTTTTTTCTTCGTTGGGGAAAGGATTTAGTGAACTAATTAGTTCTACATACTTATTCCATTTTATAGACAAGTATTCTCTTAGTGGGATTTCTGTATCTGAATCATAATCCCAAAGAGAATCTTCTTCGCTGCAATAAAGCGTCACATCTCCGAATTTTATCTGAAAAGCAAATTCATTACCTTCAAAATAAAATTGGTGGTATCCGTCATTGTATTCGTCAAAATAAGATGAATTTAAATCAGAGACTATTTTTAGCACTTCTTCCATTGCGTAATTAATTATTGTTTACGCAAATCTACAATAAATATCTACTTCCGCAAAGAAATTACCGAGAAAATTCTGAATTATTTGAATTGAACAGTAAAGCGAGTATCTTCAATCGCTGCTCATTCACTTCGGGAGTGTTAGCCGTTACACGCATCTGTAGCCAGTCTCCTTTGAGCCTTGGGCCTTGGGTGAGGGAAAACGTCGCGTCGCGGTAGAAAGTCGATTTTTGGTGGCCTTCGAGTAGCTTAAAACTAGCGTTAGGTATCTCGCTTACCATGTCGTCGCTTGTGGTGATGTTTCCTGTTCCTACGCTTAGGTTAGGGAACTTTGACTTCACGGCCATTGTTCTCCATTCCTTCACTATTTGAGGGTCACGGTTGCTTACGCTTTCTATTTCGCTTGGATATTGTGTGCCGAAGAATGTGTTGTAGTCTGTGTTTCCTAAGTCGTGTAGCCACATCTGTCCGTTAAAGAACGTGTGGTAGCTTTGTATTCCCTCGGAAAGCCATTCTGCCGTGTAGCTTAAAAACGTAGTCCACCCTCCTGTTCTCTCGCTAAATACAAGCGTCTTGTTTACAGGTAAACTCACTCTTACTACATCGTCAGCTACTAATAAGTTAGCAGGGTCTTGTGTCACGCTTATCAAGCCTGATGTTGTTTCATTAGCGAATATCTCCAATTCAGCGGGGGAATACCTTGTAGAAACATCCGATGGGTCTACGAATATTAATTGACCCTCTCCAAAAGCGGTGAAATCTACTCCGTTGTCGGGTTTTTGGAATGTGAATTGACTAGAGTTTGCAGAGATTATTGTCACCTCTGTTTCTACGCTATACGTTACGCTTAATATGTACTCATTTACCCTTTCGTCTACTATTCCTCTTATTACAGGAGTTGTGAAGCTATTCCTTATGTCGCGGAATATGTCTTTAAAATCTCCACTCATTCCCACTTCGCTTATAGGTGTGATGCCGTCCATGCTTTGTCGGTACACCATTCCTCGCTTGCTGTCAGTGAAATACTTCTGATAACCTGCTGCCGCAAAACTATCTCCGTCGATGCTTATTCCTCCGTTGTAGGGGTTGTAGATTACGTCCGAGAACACATTATTTTGTGACGCTATGATACGTTGGTCGCCTGATAGTTCTGTCGTTACACCTCTTCCTGCGTAAACAAGCGACATCTTATCTTCTTGGTAGACGTTTAGCTTGTCACCCTCTGCGTATATCTTTTCTATTCGACCAAAGATGTTGTCTACTTCCTGTATGTTTGTGTCGTAGAAATTGGCAAATCTCCTAGCGTCTGTGTTCTGCACTGTTTGCTCGGAGTAGCGAATAAGGTTGTCGCTTGTAATCTCTACATACTCGTTTTGCCCTCTCCTTAGTGTCTTTACTTGTAGGTTCGGTCTTCCTTCTCCTATGCTATTTGTTGGCGCGAAATCATTAAAGTTAGGGTCTTGCAATACAAAGTTCTGAAACAAGTCCGTGCCTGTTCCGTCGTAATTTACGCAGTAGCCTCTTAGCTTTAAGTAAGTGTCCCCGAATATCGGTATTGAGCCTTGGAATAAAGTGGATGAAATATCAACCTCTCCATCTGTGCAAGATAATTGCGCGGCAACCTCCCAATAAAATTCCTGATCGCTTTGGGTTGGCTTCTGTATTGCCTCGCAAAGTATTCTTATATTATCTTCTCCGTCACCGTCTCCCTCTAAATATGTCGCTAGGAGGGGTTCGTTCTCCTCTATATCTTCAAAGTTGACAACTATTGTGTTGGTTCTTTCATCGTATTTCTCTATGTTAAATGATGCTTCATAGACTTCAGTTATACTTCCTCCTGAATCCATTCTGTAAAGAAATCTAATAACGTCTCCCTCTTGCGGCAGAAAATCTAGTATGCTTGTGTCAAAAACGCTTTCGTAAGCCCTTCCGTCTCCACCGTTCACCGAGTTAAGGGTAATGTATAGGTTCTTGTTTTGGTTTACATCTACCGCGTTTTGTTCGTCAAGTTCTAGGTTAATAAATCCTACTTTGTAAGGAAGGTCGGCATTCCAATCTCCCGTAGGGCAGTTATCTCGGCTTATGCAGAACTGAATGAAGTTGGAATAGCTTTCGCTTCTTTTTCTTACAATGTTTAACACTCTAGCATCAGAAGGAACATCTATTAGCGACAGGTTAGATATTATCGCTTGGAATACTTGCGGTCTATCTAGGTTGTCTATAAAATGCGGGAAGTTAATAGTGGCGTAATCTCCTGTTATTACGGATGATGGCCTTCCTGCATTGTCGGTGAAAAAGAATCCGACCTGCTGTTGGCTGTGATTTTTAAATGTTCTGTATGGGAGATAGGTGTCCACAGAAAAGAACCCTTCATTATTTATTATATCTGTATCAAAAGCTGTAACATTTGTCACCGCTATTGTTCTCGTTAATGTTAGTTCTCCATTTGATGAATCTACGGACGCTGAAAATGGTGTCTGGGACTCTATTAAATCCTCAACTAAATCCTTAAACTCTAAACCTGTAGTGATATTATTTCCTTGACCCGATATGTCAAATAAAGCGGTGTTTACTACAGAACCACCAATTATATTTTTAAACTCCAAAGTAAATTGCACCTGAAAAAATTCATCGAAATCGGCAGGAAGAAAAGGGTCTTGTAGTTCAAAAACACCAGTGTATAAATCGGTTACAGGATTGTAAGATTGGCTGCTTGTTGACGAGTTATAAAGATTTATCGTATTTACCGTGGGGTCTGCCTCTATTGTTGGGTTAGTCGAGAGTGGGTCAACCGAAACATTATCCTCTATGCTTTTGATTACATCCTTACTGATGTTCATGCCGCTTGTCACCCCTGCGTGAACTAAACGGTTGTCTATTACGTCTTGTGTGTTTGACTTCTTTGGCGCGAAATAACTGTTTGTTGTCGCGTACTTAGCGTCAATGGGAATAAGTGTTTGTGTTCCGTCATATTCCACTGTAATAGTAGTGATGGCGCTTGTTTCTCCTGATGGTGATTGAGCGTAGCTTCTACTGAACCAATCGTAGTAGTACGTTCCTGCTTCCCCCGCGACAGGGAAATTGTTAGATATATTTGAGTTACTTATGCTGTACTTGTAGAACTCTTCGTAGGAAATGTCTTGCCACTCTAACCAATCGGTTGGTGTCTTTGTTGTAGGCACTTCTCTTATAAATAGCTTCACTCTTGCTATCATAGCGTGAGGCTGCTCTACAACGCTTTCTATGTCATCTATGTCTGTGTACCTGTACGAGTGAATAGGTACTTTTACGCTTATAGATTGCGGGGTAGGGAAGTCGGGGTTGGCTGTCGTAGCGCCTACTGTGAATATCCCGCTAGTGAGTTCTTGGCTAAACACCGCTTCGCTAAACGGGCTTAACTCACTCTGCTGCCCGTTGAAGTAAACGTAAGCGTAACAAAACTGAAAAGACCTTCTCCGCAAGAATGTAGCAACTCCTTCTACGTCTTCTGTTCCGTCATTGTACCTGTATGTGCTTGACGGACTCCAATAAGGGCTAGGCACTTTTTGGTAGAACATTGTCGCTACTAAGAAAGGTGGGTAGCATTGTCCGACAGGAATTATCTCAAAGTCTGTTGTGTTTAGTTCTCCCGTGGAATAATCGTATTCGGGAAACGTGTTTGTTGCCGCTACTGCTTGGCACGGGAAGAATTGCAATGCTGCGTTAAATTCTGCCGCTGTGTCTGCAAAAACTATATCACCTACTTCAAAACCTGTTGTAGCGGTTGTGTAGTTGTTGAATCTGTTTACTCCTGCGTCTACGTTAAGTTGCTTTGGCTCACTGTTTCTGTCTGTCCAAAAAAGCGTGTCACCTATCTCGTC
>CAYPZP010000232.1:0-4769 GCA_964415285.1 uncultured Halomonas sp.
ACTTCGTGCTCGACCACTTCGGCATCGCCGGGCACCACGTCGCCAACCCGATAGACCCCTTCGTCGCCCTGACCGTCGACGATGATCGCGTAGCCGCGTTCGCCGGTGACCACGCCGCGAAGGCGCAGTTGCAGCGGCGTCGGCGGCAGCGGCTGGCGGAATCCGTAGTCCGGCTCGACCGGCTCCCCGAACATGTGCCATTCCGGGCTGGTGAGCGGAAGCGACTGCGGGTCGACGATGGTCAGCGGGATCGGCTCGAATTCCACTCGCACGCCGTCGATCAGCACCACCGCGAGGCGGATCGCCAGCACCAGGGTCAAGGCGGCCAGGATCCACACGAGCAGCGCGGCCGCGAGCCGCGTGTCGAGCCGCTGCAGCGATGCGTTCACGAACTGGTTCCGGAAGCGTTTCCCACGGTGCGGCAGATTAGCACAGGCCGCCGCTTCCGGCGCCCGGTGAGGCGCGCGCTCAGTTGCCCCCGCCGCGCCGCCGACGCCGGCCGCCGCGGCGATTCTGGTCATTGCCCGGCCGGCCCGATTCCGGTTTGCGGCGCGGCGCGACCGCACGCTCCGGCTTCGGCAGTTGGTCGCCCTCGTGCGGAAGCAGCTCGATCTGCTGGTCGATGTAGGCCTCGATCTCCGGCAGGTGGAAGGCGTAGTCCTCGCACGCGAAGCTGATCGCCTCGCCGCTTGCGCCCAGCCGCGCCGTTCGGCCGATACGGTGTACGTAATCGGCCGCGTCCTGGGGCAGATCGAAGTTGATCACGTGGCTGACGTCGGGAATGTGCAGACCGCGCGCGGCAACGTCGGTGGCGACCAGGATGGGCAACTCTCCGGCGTGGAACTTCGCCAACAGCTTCTGGCGTTTGCGCTGCGGCACCGAGCCGGCCAGCATGGCGGCCTCGAAGCCGTTGCCGCGCAGCGTTCGATCGACCAGGTCCGCGGCGCGCCGCGTATTGACGAAGATGATAACGTGTCCGTCCGTCATCCCGCGCAGCAAAGAAATCAGCAGCGGCAGCTTTTCGTTGTTGGCCGGGTAGTAGACGACCTGGCGGACGCGTTCGGTGGTCTTGTGATCCTCGTCCATCCGCATCGTCTCGGCGTCGTTCATGTGCTCGTAGGCCAGCTCGGTGACCTTGAGCGGGAACGTGGCCGAGAACATCAGGCACTGGCGCCGATCGACCGGCGGCATTGCGCGAAACAGGTACCGGATATCGCTGATGAAACCGAGATCGAACATCCGGTCGGCTTCATCCAGCACGGCGATCCGGATATGTTTCAGGTTGTAGACGTTCTGCTTGAAATAATCGATGATCCGCCCGGGCGTTCCGATCAACACGTCGGTGCCGGCGGCCAGCGAGTCGCGCTGTTTGTGATAATCGACGCCGCCGTAGATCAGCGCAAACTCGAGACCGGTGAAACGCCCCAGCAATTCGGCATCGCGGTGGATCTGGATGGCGAGCTCCCGGGTCGGCGCGACCACGATGGCGCGCGGGTGGTGGCCGGCGCTTTCGGGCTCCGGGTCGTTGAGCAGCCGATTGAAGATCGCGATCAGGAACGCCGCGGTCTTGCCGGTTCCGGTGCGCGCCTGGCCGGCGACGTCGCGACCCGCGAGAGCCAGCGGCAGCGTGTCCGCCTGGATCGGAGTGCAGAATTCGAATCCCGCCTCGCGCACGCCTCGGGCAATGCTGTAGGGCAGATCGAAGGATTCGAACCGGATGTCTGTCAGGACGCGTTCGCCGGATTCGGCTGATTGGGGGGCCGGCTCGCTGCCGTCTTGTCGGGACTTTTCTGTATCGCTCACGGAATACTCGATGGTTGAATCGGCCGCAGCGACCTCCGGCTCGATGCGGGAAGTCGCCTGACGGTCTCGTGGGCCGCCTTGAAATCGGGCAACGCGGCCCGAATCTCACGACCCGATGCACGGGTCGACAGCGGTCGAAGAATGTAGGTTATTCTATCATCGTTGCGATCCCGCACCGCAGCACCCGTTCCGATCTCCGTGATTCCGAACCATTCCGTCAAGGAGGACGAGTCCGTGTCCGACAAGATTTCTCACGTTTCCGATGCCACATTCGAACAGGAAGTGATCAATGCCGAAGGTCCGGTGCTGGTCGACTACTGGGCAGAATGGTGTGGCCCCTGCAAGATGATCGACCCGCTCCTGCACGAGTTGGCCGATGAATTCGCCGATCAGATCAAGATCGCCAAAGTCAACATCGACGAGAACCAGCAGATCACCAGCCAGTTCAAGATCCGCGGCATCCCGACCTTGATGGTTTTCAAGGACGGCAAGGTGCAGGGCATGAAGGTGGGTGCCGTGACCAAGGGCGTACTGAAGGAATTCATCAGCGAGCACGTCTGATGCGCGCCGGTCGGCCGGTTCGCGGTCGACTGGACGCATGACCCGCTCGGTGGTATTCTCCGCCCTATCCTGTGCGGGCTCCCGCCCGCGACCGCACTATCTGTTTCCTGATGTTTGCAATGCAGACCGGAGTGGAGTTCCCGTTCGCGCGCTCGGGCTATGCCCATCCACGCGCGCGAGACCGGACTCTCTCCGCTTCCTACCTCCCTAGATGAAGTGACCACAGACAACCCGATGAACCTGACCGACCTGAAGAAGAAGTCCGTCCAGGACCTGATTGAAATGGCCAACGAGCTCGGTATCGAGAACGTCGGCCGATCGAAGAAACAGGACGTGATCTTCGCGATCCTCAAGGCGCGAGCGCGCAAAAAGGAGCCGATCTACGGCGACGGCGTGCTCGAAATCCTGCAGGACGGCTTCGGATTTCTGCGCTCGGCGCTGGGGTCCTACATGGCCGGGCCGGACGATATCTACGTCTCGCCGAGCCAGATCCGACGCTTCAACCTTCGAACCGGCGACACGATTTCCGGCAAGATCCGGCCGCCCAAGGACTCCGAGCGCTACTTCGCACTGCTCAAGGTCGAGGAAATCAACTACCAGAAGCCCGAGACCTCGAAGAACAAGATCCTGTTCGAGAACCTCACGCCGGAGTTCCCGCGCGAGCAGTTCGTGCTCGAACGCGGCAATGGATCGACCGAAGACATCACCGGGCGCATCATCGACCTGATCGCGCCGATCGGCAAGGGACAGCGCGGGCTGATCGTGTCGCCGCCGAAGGCCGGCAAGACCATGCTCCTGCAGCATGTTGCGACCGCGATCCGGGCCAACAACCCCGAAGCGCACATGATCATCCTGCTGATCGACGAGCGCCCGGAGGAAGTCACCGAAATGCAGCGCACGGTCGACGCCGAAGTCATCTCTTCGACCTTCGACGAACCGGCGACGCGTCACGTGCAGGTCGCCGACATGGTCATCGAGCGCGCCAAGCGCCTGGTCGAGCAGAAACTCGACGTGGTCGTGCTGCTCGACTCCATCACGCGACTCGCGCGCGCCTACAACACCGTCGTGCCCTCCTCGGGCAAGGTGCTGACCGGCGGCGTGGACGCCAACGCACTCCAGCGGCCGAAGCGATTTTTCGGCGCGGCACGCAAGATCGAGGGCGGCGGTAGCCTGACCATCATCGCCACGGCGCTGGTCGACACCGGCTCGAAGATGGACGAGGTCATCTACGAGGAGTTCAAGGGCACCGGCAACATGGAAGTGCACCTGAGTCGCCGAATCTCCGAAAAACGCGTGTTCCCCGCCATCGACATCAATCGCTCGGGCACGCGCCGCGAGGAGTTGATGATCGGCAACGAACTGCTGCAAAAAGTCTGGATTCTCCGGCGCATCCTGCACCCGATGGACGAGATCCAGGCAATCGAATTCATGCTCGACAAATTGAAGTCGACCAAGACCAACGAAGAGTTCTTCAATTACATGAAGCGCTGACCGGTCGCTGCGGGGGAAACGCGACTCCGGCAGCGTCCACTTTCGCCTAGCGACCGATGGGCGCGATCCGGCAAGCATGGGACACGCTCAGAGACCGAAACGACCCGCTCCGCTTCACCGCCCCGCTCTCGCCCTGGCGCTGTGTCTCAACCTGGGCGGCTGCATCGTGCCGGTACCCGAACGCGGCGATCCGCTGGACTTCGAGTTCATGACCCCGGATGCACTGCGCGAGTACTCGGAGCAGGTATTCCGTCGTCACAATCGAGTCGTGTCGCAACTGATGATGCGCGGCGGCGCGGCAACCGATTCGAGCATCGAGCGCGCCGAACGCCGGATGAACCGGGCCTGCGCCAGCCTCAATCGCATCGCCTCGATGCGCGCGCGCGGCGAGGATCCGGACCTGGGGCTGCAGGATCGGGTTCGCCGGGATATCCGGCACTGCGAGCACCAGACCGCGCGCGTCGCCGAACTGCTCGATCAGCAGGCGACAGCGACGGATTCCTTTCTCGACCCCGACCCGGATCGCCGGCCCCGCAATCGGTAGGCGTCAACCCGGGTTCATTGCGGTAACATCTGCTGTCTGTGCAGCGCACCGGTGATCTCTTGGCACGTTCCTCCGCCCTCTTCGTCCATGCGTCGGTGACCGGCCACACGCGAACCATCGCCGAGCGGCTCGCCGAACGCACGCGCGAGGCCGGGTTCCAGGTGCGCACGATTTCGATTGCCGATGCGAGCCGGGCCGATCCGTCGCAGCACGACGTCGTGGTCATGGGCGGATGCGTGCGCTACGGCCGCCACGATCGCCGTCTGCTGGCGTTCATCGATCGCCATTCGGACTGCCTGCGACAGCGTCGGCTGGTGTTCTTTTCGGTCGATCTGACCGCCCGCGATCCCGAACGCCGGAGCATCGATCG
>CAYPZP010000233.1:0-4759 GCA_964415285.1 uncultured Halomonas sp.
TCAACATGGCATACGGCGCTGCTGGAATGACCGCGCCCAGCGTTGGAGCGGGGGCGGTTGGAGGTGCCAACTCCCTCATGGCCGGCGGCGCAAAACTCGCAGGCGGACTTGGTGGTGGTGCCGGCGGTGGCGGCGGAAGCCTACTCGGCGGGTTCATGAACTCCAATATGGCACCGGCCCTGGTCGGAGGCCTGTCCACCTACTTGTCAGCCAGGGGCCAGGAAGAGGCAGAGGACCCGAAAGCCATGTGGGGCGTGGACTTCAAGGACGGGAACAAAGCGCATCAGCCTTGGGGCTCCCCGGATACCGGTGGCAGTACCGTTCCATACTCGCCGGTCCCGCTGGCGAACCCGCAGGGACAGCGATCACTCTCCCCGCTGCTCGATCCGAACAACCCCAATTTCGTGAACGCTGGCGGCTACGGCTAAGGTGAGGATATGAAGCAGAACCAGAATCAACCGCAACAGGGCGGACAAGGCCTTCTGGATGGCAGCGAGGAACAGATGTTCCAGCAGCTCTCGGACGGGATCTCCGATTACTTCCACGGCCCGGCCCGGGAGCACGTCTCGAAGTCGATCGCCGACGCCGGCACGGACGAGGCGCTGGCGGACACGATCGCGACGATCAGCTACCAGACGCTCCACCAGGTATCCGAGCAGGTGGCGCAGGCTTCACCGGAGTCCGTCACGCTGGAACTGCTTCTCCCGCTGGCCACGGAGGCCATCGACTTCCTGATCGAGATCGCCCAGGCGATCGGTGTCCCGACCGGGGATCTCACGGAACTTCGGGAGGATTCGCTCGGCCGGATGATCGAGATTCACATGGCGGCCATCGGCGATGACCCGGAGCAGAAGGCGATCGCCGAGGAAATGTTCGCTGAATTCCTCGAGGACGGTACGTTCGAGGAGGCTACCGGCTATGTCGACGAGCGGATCAAGGCGCGCGGCGGCGACCCGGAAATGATCAGGCGCGAAGGCGCGCAGATGGGGAGCCCACAACCCGACAAGCTCTCCGCCGGCGTGCGACAGGGCTTGCTCGAACAAGGAGGCCGATAATGTCGAAGTCAGCGCTCTACAAGGGACTCGGGGCCGCCACCGGCATGATCGCCGAGGGCATGTTCGCGGACAACCAGCGTCGGAAGGACTTTGCCGCGCAGTCAGCGCTGGATACGGCGCAGGCCCGGCGCGAAGCGTCCCTGAAGGCGCTCGAACGCGAGTGGGACGTGGCCGACCGCGAGGACAGGCAGGCGCACGACCTGACGCAGATCGGGGCGCGTGCCGAGGCCGATCTTGAAAAAAGCAGGCGCGAACGCGAGAACGAGATCAATAACCCAACGCCCTACGAGCAGGCACGTCTCGCCGGCCAAGGCGCGCTGAACGAGTCCAGGACCGCTTCGGCCGAGGCATCCCGGGCGCGCGCCAGCTACATCGGAACGCAGCAGGAAGCGTTCGAGAACGAAATGACCGCCGGCGGCGGGACGGACCTGACGGCCTACGAGCGCAATCTGCCTCACCGGGTCAAGGTTGATATTCGTAACGACGCAACGCAGCAGGCTAAGGAGTATTTTCGGTCATACAAGGACGAGCCGCTTCGGGTCGAGACCATCATGGAGCTTCACCCGGAACTCGCGAAGCAGGCGAAGATCACGGAAAAGACGCCGTTGCACGAAGCCCAAGCCCGGGTTCGTGAGCTCATTTTCCGGAGCGAAATCCAGAGGTACGGGCAGGACTTCGGCATGGATAGCATCAACACCACGGGCGGCAACCAGGGCGGCCGGCAGCCGGCCGGTGGCAAGGATGCCCTGCTCGGCGAGGTCATCAACGCCGCACAGCCTCAAATGCAGCGTCAGCAGCCGCTTCAGCAGCAGCAGGGCGCGGTTGTGCCGCCGATGGGCACGATGCCCGGTGCTGGGCAGCAGCGGCAGCCACAGGGCGCTCAGGGTTCGGGGATCGTCAATCAGGCCATGCAGGCCATTCAGCGCGGTGCGCCGCCGGAGGCAGTGATTCAGAGAATGCGCGAAATGGGCGCCGGTGAGCAGGAAATCCAGGCACTCCAGCAGGCGCTCGGCAATGTTCGATGACCTGATCCCGAAAAGGGGCGGGTTGTTCGATGACCTGGTTCCCGAGGAAGAGCCGTCACAGCCGGTAGACCTCCTGGAGCATCACGGGTCACAAGCCCGGCTGGGATCGGTGCTCGGGCAGCAACAAAGCCCTGCGCCGGAAATTCCTGATCCAATTTCCTCGCTCGCCATTGGTGGCAGCAATCTCCTGGACATTGGCGGGACGGGATACGGCCTTCTGACCGGCGACATGGACAATTGGGCGCGCAACAAAGCCTCGTCCGCGCGGGAGTCGCTTACCGCCATCCAGTCGCCAGAACTTCGCGCAAGGCGTGAAGAACTTCAGGCCGAAGTAGGCCAGGCTGATGGTTTCTGGAATGAGCTCGGGACGACCGTCAAGGGCATTGTGACCGACCCGATGCTGTTGACGAACACGTTGATGGAGCAGGCGCCCATGCTTTTGGCGACGGGCGCCGGTGGGCGGTTGGCCCAAGCAGCGGCCAAGATTTCAGGTGCAAGCCGGGCTGTTGCGGCCGGGGCCGGAACTGGTGGCGCGATCGGAACCGGTGCGGCAATGCACGGCTCGGACGTAGGCGGCGAGACCTACGACCAGCTTCTGAGCCAGGATGATGCGTTGTGGGCGGCCAACGAAGCGACGCAGAAACTGATTGAATCCGGTGTTCCGGAAGACGAGGCCAAGAAGCAGGTGGCATTGGAGCTGTCGCGCTGGAATGCGATGACGGCGGGGCTGATCTCCGGCGCGGTCAACTTCTTGCCGGGCGCGCGCGTAATTGAGCGCACACTTGGCGGCGGCATGCGGCGCGTGGCCCCTGGCGGTGTTCGTGGCGCGGTTGTTGGCGGCGGCAGAGGCTTTCTCGGCGAAGGCATTGCCGAAGGCACAGAGGAGGGCACCGGTAAGCTGTTGGCGAATCTGGCAACGCAGCAGGTGAACCCCAATCAACCGCTACTGGCTGGCGTTGGCGAGGCAACTGGTCATGGCTCGATCTTCAGCATCTTCGGCGGTGCCGCCGGCGCCATCGAAGGCGCTCAACGCGGGCCGGCCCCGACCGAACCCCCAACCCCCGAAAACCCGGTCACCAGCGTATCCCCGCTGGACCGACTCCCTGGATCGGCTCAGATTCAGGTCACTACCCCCGAACTCCAGATGGACAACATTGGCCAAACGCGCGCATTGCTCGAGCGCGAGGCCCCGGCTGTTGCCGCCGGTTTCAATGCCGCCGATGCCGTGCTATCGATGGACGAGGGGTTGGATCGCATCCTGACCGAGCAGCAGCTCGATCGCGAGACCGGACAGAAAAGAGCGCAGGAAGAAGAATCTGCATGGCAGCAGCGCGAGCAGAAGCAGCGACGCCAGTTCGATCAGGACTACCGCCAGGCCGACGCACAGCGCGCCGAGCAGGACCCGCAGCAGTTCGTCGAGCCGGCGCCGCCGAATCCGGTCATGGCCGAGGCATTCCGGCGCGCGCAGGAAGAAACCGGCCGGGAGGTCTCCGACGAAGAACTGGCGACCCGGCTGGAGCAGGAGATCCGCCGGGACGAGGACGGCGGGCAGGCGGAACCGGAAACTACGCCGGAAACCACCGCAACACCGGATACCGCACCTGCGGTAGAGCCGACCGGAAACCCGTTGGAGCAGCCGGTCACGCGCGACCAGCTCCCGGAGAACTTCGACGACCCGAAGCTGATGCGCCAGCTGTATCGGTCGGGCCTGATGCGCATGACCGGGGAGCTTCGCAAGGGTGGCGATATTGCGCTCGTTCCGGCCCCAGGCGCCGTTCGCAAGGACAACACCGGCGATCTGATGTGGGATTTCGGTGCCGACCAGCTTCGGCGCACGTCGTCGGTCAATCCGCAATGGTTCCAGAACCTTGCCGCCGAATACGGCGTGACCACGGACGGCGTGAAGAAGGCGGTCAACCGGGCACTGGAGGGCAAGAAGCTCGGCAGCCGGCAGTTCGAGGTCATCAACGGCATGATCGGCCATATTGAAGCGGGACGTCTGGGCGCTGAAAGAGGGTACGCTCCGAATACCTGGCGTGAGATGATCGCCGAATACCGGGAAGCGCAGCGTGTGGCCCGCGGCGAAATGCCGGCCGAGCAGGCCGATGCCCTGGCCGACGAGATGGCCGAGCAGGGTCGTGAAATGCTGGGTTACCGGTACGCGAACGAGGCGTACCTGGACGACATGGACGCCGAATCGCGCGCCCTGTACGATTTGTTCGAGGAAGCGCGCGCGATCGACGAGGCCGCGGCGCTGGAAGCAATGCAATCCGATGGCGACGAGGCGGCGACGATCCGCATTCTGAGCCAGATCACGGAAGGAGCAACACAGGATGGGCAAGGAAACGAATCGGTTCCGGAAGATCAAGGACAAGGTGCTGGAGAACGCGGAGCGCAACAAGGGCAAGAAGCTCCGGAAGCGCGCGCCGAGCAAGAACGCGAAGAACCTGATGTTCGACAGCTTCCAGAAGGGCGGGCCGAAGCCCAAACCCAAGCCCAAGACCTAGCCGGCGACGTTCCACGGGGAACAACGCAGGCGCAGGCCGACGCCGACCGCGCACGCCAGCAACGCGCCGACCAGTCCCCGGACATGATCGAGGGCGAGGGCGAGCTGTTCGCCGGCCCGCGTCCGCCGCAGGGCGATATGTTCGGGCCGAAGGCGGTCGAGGGTGATCAGCA
>CAYPZP010000234.1:0-4705 GCA_964415285.1 uncultured Halomonas sp.
TCGATATCATCGAGCGCGAGGGCATTGTCGATCATGTTCGCGAGAAGGTCGGCCCGAACATGGGTGCAGGGCTCGGCGCGCTGACCGCGCATCCGCTGGTAGGGGAGGTGCGCGGTATTGGCGCCATGTGGGCGGTTGAACTGACGGCCGACAAGGTCACGCGCGCGCATTTCGATCCGCTCGGTTCCGTCGCCACACGGGTGCGTAATCTGTGCTTCGAGCGCGGGCTTGTCACCCGTGCCGTGCGCGAAGGGCTGGTATTTTCACCACCGTTGATCATCACCGAGGAGCAGATCGGGGAAATGGTCGAAATATTGACCGGCTGCCTGGACGATGTGGCCACGGCGCTTTGAATGGCGCGATTCAAGGAGAACAGCCATGAAGATCGGCATTGCGCGGCTTTGGCATGAGGCGAATTCCTTTACCGCCGGCAGCGTCTCTCTGGACCATTTCGAGGGCCGCGAATATGCGCGTGGCGCCGAAGCGGCAGAGCAATTTCGTGGGACCACGGTTGAGACCGGTGGCGCATTGGAGTGGGCGGACCGAACGGACGCCCAGCTGGTCTTCTCCCGCCTTGCCGCCTCTGCACCTGGCGGGCCGGTGGAGCAGGGGGTTCTGGACGCTCTGATTGACGAAATCGTGGGTGACCCGACATTCGGCGACGTGGATGGTATTTATCTGTCTATGCACGGGTCTTGCATCGGGACGAACGACACCTCGCCAGAAACCACGCTGGTCACGCGGCTGAGGGCCCGTTTTCCAGAACTGCCGATTGCAGCCTCTTTCGACATGCACTGCATTCCGACGGATGAAATGTGCGAAGCACTGGATGGCGCGACAGTCTATCGCGAATATCCCCACACGGACATGCCGCAGGCAGCCATACGTGCGCTAACCCTGCTGGAAGATATGATCAAGCGCGGAACACGCGGCCGGGTCGTGTTGGCCTGCTGTGATCTCATTCTGCCCAGTTTCAACATGCGCACCGATGAACCCGGCCCGATGACCGAGATCGAGAACCTGGCGCGTCGGTTGGAAGAGGAACAGGTGAACGCGGGAATTCCGATGGCCATCTATCCCTACGCCAGCTTCGCCTATGCTGATGTGCCGGCGGCCAATTCAGGTGTGATGGTGAGTATCAACACGCGCGATGACCCAGCGGGGTTGCAGGTCGCGCAGAAAGTAGCCTGCCGGATGGTCAGGGAGATGACGGCGCGAAAGGGCCGTTTTCGCCCCGATTTGCCAAGCTCCACCAGCCTTTTGACGCAAGCTCCCTGGCAAGATGGCCGCCGCTGGGCGATCCTTGAACCCTCCGACAACCCCATGTCGGGCGGTAACGGCGACACGACAGGGCTACTTTCGGCCGCATTGGAAGCCGACTTGCCCGACGGTACCGTCTTTGCCTTCATTGCGGACTCGGCGGCAGTCGAAACTGCGCAGCGCGCTGGCATGCGTGCTACTCTGACGCTGGATCTGGGGGGCAAAAAGGATAGCCGTTTTGGCTCCTCTGTGCAGGTGCGCGCCGTCGTGGAGATGTTGACGGACGGAGATTTCGTCAATTCCGGCCCGATGGAGCATGGGATTGCAGTCAATCTTGGCCCCACTGCGCTGCTTCGCGTTGGGCCGCTGCGCATTATCGTTACCAGCAGGGTCTATTCGCCCAACGATCCGGGCTATTTCCACTTGCACGGTATCGAGGCAAACGAGGTCCCGCTGTTGCTGGCCAAGGCCAAAAACCATATCCATGCGTCTTTCGGGCGCAGTTTCGACGCGTTTGCTCAAGTGGAAACGCCGGGTCCGGCGATGGCGGACATTACGCAGTTGCCCTTTCGCCATATCCCGGCAGCGCGTCTAGATCAGAAGACCTGAGATATGTCTGATGCAAAGAAAACCGTGATTATGACCTTGGCCGAGCTTCACACCCGTGTCGTGGACAGTCTGCCGGACATGCCGCGTCAGGTGGCGCTGGCGGCGCGCTATGTTGTGGATCACCCCGATGATGTGCCGCTTATCTCGATGCGTGATCTGGCGGCACGCGCGGGTGTGTCGCCGGCTACCCTGCTGCGCTTGACGCAAACGCTGGGCTTCGCGAGCTGGGGCGATTTTCGTGCATTGCATGTTGATCATCTGCGCCAGACACCGGTCGCCTATACCGAACGGGCGACGCGTGCCCTCTCCCGCAGTGGGGTCGATGCGCTGGTGGCCGAAAGTTTCGCCGCGTCCCGTGCCAATCTGGATCACGCCGAATGGGCCAACCCACCGGAGTCCTTTGCCCGTGCGGCTGTGCACCTAGCCCGGGCCGAGCGGGTGTTTATCTCGGCCTTCATGAGCTGCAGGGGGCCAGGAATGACATTCGCCTATCTCTGCCGGATGCTGCGCAACAATGTGGCTCTCTTGGGGGCAGAAGCCACTTCGCTAAGCGTCGACTTGGCGCTCCTCAGGCCCGGTGACACGGTTCTGTCGATCAATTTCGATCCCTACGGCCAGGAAATTCACCAGATCGCCAGGGCTATCGAAACGACCGGCGCCACGCTGATCTGCCTCTCGGACAGCCGTGCCACGCCGCTTACCCGGCTCGCGACTGAGACGTTGCTGTTCCCCGTGGACGGTCCATCCTTTTTCCCTTCCATCGCGGCAGCTCAATCTCTGGTCGAGGCTTTGATCGCGGCTGTCTTGACTGAGCTTGGCACCGAGGCAACCACGCGCATCGGGCATATTGAGCACGCCCTTTATGACAGCGGCACATATACCACCCTCCATAAACGGACCACATGACATGAGCCACGTTTTCCACCGCAGCGCCAATGCCGCCCCGCCAATAGCCGTCGGGGCGAAAGGCGCATATCTCTTCGATACCGATGGCCGGCGCTATCTGGATGCGGCCGGAGGAGCGGCAGTGTCATGCATTGGTCACGGCGACCCGCGCGTAACCGCTGCCGTGGCAGATCAAATGGCGCGGCTTGACTATGCCCATAGTGGTGCTTTTACAAACGATCCCGCAGAGCGTCTGGCGGAACGGATCTGCGACAAGGCCGGGCAGGGCATGGAGCGGGTATATCTCGTAGGCTCAGGTTCCGAGGCCGTGGAGACCGCAATCAAGATGGCCCGCCAGTGTCAATTGGAGCGGGGCCAGCCAGAGCGGCATATCGTCATCTCGCGCAAGCAAAGCTATCACGGGAATACGCTGGGAGCGCTTGCGCGGTCGGGCAATGAAGGTCGCCGGGAACCTTATGCGCCGATGCTGCCCGAGCGAACGCAGGTGGATCCCTGTTTCTACTATCGCCATGCGCAGCGAGGTGAGACCCCGGAGATGTATGGTCGCCGCGCCGCCGATACGCTTGAGGCAGAAATCCAGCGGCTGGGCGCTTCGAATGTCGCGGCGTTTCTCGCCGAAACCGTGGTTGGGGCGACCACTGGCGCCACGCTCCCCGAACCGGGCTATTTCGCCCGGATACGCGATATCTGCGATCGCCACGGCGTTCTGCTCATCTTGGATGAGGTCATGTGCGGTGCCTATCGAACCGGGCCGTTTCTCGCTTGCGCCGACGAAGGGGTCGCTCCCGACATCGTGACATTGGCAAAGGGATTGGGCGGTGGCTATCTCCCAATCGGCGCGGTTGCCTGCACCCGCGCGGTATATGACAGTTTCGCCCAAGGCTCGGGCGGCTTCGTGCACGGTCATACCTATATGGCGCATCCAGTCTGCTGCGCCGCCGCTCTAGCGGTTCAGGACGTGATCGAGGCGGACAGGCTTGATGAAAACGTGACCCGTCAGGGCGCCGAGCTGCAATCTGCGCTGCATGAGACGTTGGGGCAACACGCCCATGTCGGCGACATCCGTGGGCGGGGCCTGCTCTGGGCAGTCGAACTTGTGGCCTCGCGTGAAACGAAAGCGCCCTTTGCCCCGACCCGCAAACTTGCCCAGCGGATCGGAGCCGAGGCCGCGGTTCTGGGGCTGATGGTATATCCCGGGTCCGGTACGGTGAATGGGCATGAGGGCGATCACGTGTTGTTGGCCCCACCTTACAATGTCACCGACGATCAGATCGCCTTCATCGCGGGTCAACTGCCTCGCGCCATCAACGCGGCCCTGCGTGCTTAGCCGCGGCCACTATATCGGACACCAACATGACCACACCCTGCATCATATGCGTCGCGATCACCGGAAGCGTTCCGACCAAGGCCAACAATCCGGCTGTTCCCATCACGGTCTCGGAGCAAATCGAAAGCACGCATGAAGCCTTCGAGGCTGGCGCCACCATCTGTCACGCCCATATTCGCAACGACGATGAAACGCCCAGCTCGGATCCAGAGAAATTCGCTTTGCTCCAAGAAGGCCTGCGCAAACACTGTCCGGGCATGATCATCCAGTTCTCAACAGGTGGCCGGTCCGGTGCAGGGCGGAAGCGCGGGGGCATGCTATCGCTGCGGCCTGACATGGCGTCACTCTCAGTGGGCTCCAACAACTTTCCGACGCGGGTCTACGAGAATCCTCCCGACCTGGTAGATTGGCTGGCTGACGAAATGCGCAGCCATGGGATCAAGCCAGAGGTCGAGGCATTCGATCTCAGTCACATCTTTCAAGCGGCACAGATGAATGCCGACGGGCGCATCCCCGGTCAGGTCTATATCCAGTTCGTCATGGGCGTGAAGAATGCCATGCCGGTCGACCGCCAGGTATTCGATTTCTACCGCGAGAGAGATC
>CAYPZP010000235.1:0-4698 GCA_964415285.1 uncultured Halomonas sp.
ACCAGTTGGACAGGTCCGCTCACCGCAGCACCTCGTCGGCGGTCTTGCTGCGGTTCCGCCGGCAGCGCTCGGAGCAGTAGCGCACCTCGTCCCAGCAGTCCCGCCACTTTTTCCGCCAGGCAAAGGGGCGCTGGCAGACCGGGCAGATCTTGGTGGGCAGGTCGGACTTCTTCATAGCGCGAAGTACACCACGCGCCCCCTCAAGCAATGATGAATCCGTGCCACACGAAAAAGGGCGCGACCTCGCGGCCGCGCCCTTGACTCGATCCCGGTATGCGGGAGTTCGTCGTTTTCGTACGAGCTTACGGAGCGTCGCGATCCAGGCCGACGGTCCAGCCCTTCGTCCAGTCGTCGCCCTGGCTCGGCACGGCGCCGGCGTAGTTGACGTTGTCGAAGAACGAGTCCGTGAACGGCACCGGAGCGATCATCAGCACCGGCGAGTTGGCCATCGGGATGTAGTTCGACAGCATCGGGTTGGTTTCCGCGTTGCCGGACTGGCCGAGGAACCAGTCGGAGACGTCGAAGCCATCGCCGCCTTCTTCGTCGAAGGTGATTCCACAGCCGAATACGAAGCTGTTGACGATCGACAGGTTGGCTTCGTTGGCAAACGTCTCGTCCTGGTCGATGTCGAGGCAGGCCTCACCGAAGCCGGTGACAATGGAGTTGGCAATGGCAACGCCGGTTCCTTCACGGATCAGCCAGCCGATGTCGGTGTTGTCCTGGCCGATGAAGGTCGCGTTGGCGATGACCGGAAGAGCTCGCGGCAAAGAGTCGCGGGCGTCTCCATTGTTATCGCCCTCGATGCCCTGGTCGCCGTCATCAGTGTACTGCTTGGCCACGAGGTACTGGACGTTGCCCTGCCAGCCCTGGGTCCAGTCAAGGCTGTCGTCACCGATGCCGGTCAAGACCAGGCGCTTGGCGTTGACCGTGCCACCGAAGAACTCGATGCCGTCGTCGGCGTTCAGGTGAACCTGGACGTACTCGACGGTCGTGCCTCGGCCCACGCCCTGGAAAGCGATGCCGTTCAGTTCATTTTCTTCTTCGAAAAGAATGCCGGCATTCGAAACGACCAGGTAGCGGAAAATCCCGCTGTTGTCTTCCGGATCGTTACCGCCGTACTCACCCGAACTGCCTTCGCCATCCGCAACGCAAGGGTCCGTATCACCGGTGCAGCCGTTGATCGGCGCAAAACCGTTGACTACGACACCGCCCCACTCACCACGGCCTTCCGCCAGGAAGCCGCGCATGATGACCGGGTTCTCCTGCGTACCTTCGATGAAGGCTTGTCCGCCCTGGGCGACGATGAACGTATCGGAGTCCCCCAGCGTACCGCCGACCAGTTCGGTGTTCGGTTCGATCGTGACGGAACCGCCATCGCCAATGACGAACTGACCCTGGATCAGCCAGGTCGTTTCGTTGGTCAGCACGATGTCGTCGGTGATCGGAGCGCCGCCGCCGATGATGCAGGAACCCTCGATCGGGCCGGCAGTAGCGAAGCTGGGGCAGCTGTCGAACACTTCATCGACCACGCACTGGCGACTTTCGCTCTGGCTGCTGAAGGTCGAGGTGCCGTTTCCGTTGGCGCCGTCGAAGGTCAGGACGGCTTCGTCGCAGCTGTTGAACTGCAGCGTGGCCGTACCCCAGCTTTCCAGCTGCGGATCACCGAGGTCCGGAGCGGCAAAGGCACCGCCGGAGAACTCGAGAAATTCCAAGGTGACAGTGTTGGTATCGCGATCGATTGCCTGCGTGTCGGAGATCAGCCACAGCGGGTTGCCGGATTCATCATAGGTGAACCACTCGACCAGGATGGCCGGGGCGAAGTCCTCGGCGGGAGCACGGTTCTCCAGGACGTCGATGATCAGGCCGCGGCTGCCGCCCGTGACATCGGCCCAGTTGCCGGCGAAGGTGTCGTTGACCGTGAATGCGTGCGCCGACGGGCCGAACATCGCGGCACCGGCAGCAATCGCAAGCGCGTTGCGCTTGAAGTTCTTGAACATGATGCTTTCCTCTGCAGTGTGAGTGGGAACGGGGCGCGGGAAGGCCCGAGTGCTTCTTGGAATGCAGAGGTTAGGAGCGGTCGATTTCAGCCCAATGAACCCACCGTTGCAGAAAAATGACAGCGCACCGGGCTCAAAGGAAATCGTAGGTGACCCCGATGCTGGCGGTTCGGCCGTTCCTGTAGCCCTGGGTGATCTCCGGGCCCTGCAGGATTTCGAACTCGGCATCGAGCAGATTGCCGAACTTGGTCTTGAAGGACCAGTGGTCGGTCAGCCGCCAGCGGAACACGAAGTCGAGGATGCCGGTGGGCTGCTCCTTCTTGTCCGGTGCGCCGAGCACCCCGACCTCGGTGATCCGTTCGCCGACGTGGTTGTACAGCAGCGTCGCCTCAATGCCGCGCTGCTCATCGTCGTAGCCGAGTTGCAGGTTCGCGATCAACGGCGACTGGCCCTGCAGCGGACGGGAGGTCTCGGTCAGGATGCCCTGGTTCGCCGGATCGATCGTGATCTCCGATTCAATCAGGGACAAGTTGCCCGCGACGTAGAAACGCTCCAACCATGAGCGGCCTCCGACCCAATCACCGATGAATCCAAGCGTCTTGCGTGCTTCGAGCTCGATTCCGTAATTCTCCGCTTCCTGCGCGTTTGCAAAGGTCAGCCTTTGTTCGACACCAGGCCGAACGGTCAGCTCGATCGGCTGATCGATCAGCTTGTAGAACAGGCCGACCGACAGCAGCTCGTCCTGGGCCGGGTAGAACTCCCAGCGCAGGTCGGCGTGCTGGACAGTGGACGGCTCCAGATCGGGATTGCCGACGACTTCCCGAAGCAGGATCGGATCGGTAAACGGCGCGTTGGAAAGCTCCTTGAAGTCCGGCCGGATGATGGTCTCGGCATAGCTGAGACGAAGCTGCTGGCGTTCCGTAACGAACCACGTCAGCGAGGCGGCCGGGAACAGGTCTTCCGCCGCAAGATTGGACTCCGCATCGACCGCGCCCGGATCGAACAGGTTGAAGGTTCGTACATCCTGTGCCCAGTCCTCGACACGGACTCCGCCGGCGATGCGAAGCCGTTCCCACAGGGTGACGTCCAGGTTGCCGTAGAAGGCTTCGATATCCAACGTGGCTTCGTAGGTGTCGCTGTTGCGCGTGATCTCGAACAGGCTGGCACCGTCCGGGCCGATATTCTCGGGATTCAGGATGTTCTCCAACGACGGATCGCGGCGAATATCCTCGTCGATCCGGAACGTATCGTCGAAGGTGAAACGACGGATCGACGAACCGCGCTGCTTTTCCACCGACCGGTAACCTGCGCTGAAGGCCCCGTCCAGCCAGCCCCCCGCAGCGAACGGGATTTCGAGGTCTGCACCGAAATCGACTGCGTCATCTTCGAGTTCGGTAAAACGGCGGATGTTCGAGTCGGCTCGCCGCGAGAAGATGAAGCCCGCTTCTTCGTCAGGGTCATAACGATAGCCCCGCGTGTCCGGCGCATCCAGCGTAGCGGTCGAGTCCGAGTAATCCCACTCCAGCCGCGTCGAGTTCAGAAACGGGAACACGTGGCTGCCCTCGGCCTGCAGTGTGAACAGCTCGCGTTCTTCCCATTCCAGCGTGGTGAATCGGACGATCCCGTCTTCATCGTTATTGAATCCGATCTGCTCTGCCGTCTCGTCCTCGGTCTGGCGCAGCAGCATCGACGTGAGGTTCAGTTCGTGCAGGTCCGCATAGTTGACGCCTGCCGTGAGAAAGCCACTAAGCCCGATCGTGCGGGTGGTGCGGTCGATCGTGTAGAGATCGTTCGGACTCAATTCACCGTCACTACTGGAAACGAAAGAATTCCGAATCTCGTTTCGGGTTCGCCAGGCATCGTCCCAGAGCACCGACCCAGTCGCACCGAGCTCCCAATCGCTGCCAATCTCGAATCGCTTCCCGCCTTCGATCGACACGCCCCGATCGGGCCCGATCTCCTTTCGCTCGACATCCCAGATGTTCGGCAGGGATTCACCCAACGCCTCGAGCTCTTCCTCGGTCACGCCGTCCGGATTGAATGTGGTCGCAATCGGCGGCAGCTTCGTGCCGTCCGCGATGACCGCGGCGATCGCGTCCGGCAGCGCGCGCGTGCCGTCGTCGTAACCGGTCCAGTCGTCGCCGCCGCCCTGATAAGTCAGGCCGTCCTTGAAGGTCGTACCTTCACGAAAGCCGCCGGAAAGCTCGATCGAGAAGAAATCCTCTTCCGGCACGCCGCGCGTGCGGATCTCGACCACGCCGCCGCCGAAATCACCCGGCATATCCGGCGAGTAGCCCTTCTGGACGAGGATCGAGCGGATGACGCCGGTCGGGAACAGGTCCAGCGGCACGACCTTTCGGGTCGGGTCGGGGCTGGGGACGTTGGCGCCGTTGACCAGCGTCGACGAATAGCGCTCGCCGAGGCCGCGGATGTAGATGAACTGGCCGTCGACCAGAGTCAGGCCGGTGACGCGCGACAGGGCGCCGCCGACGCTCGAGTCGCCGGCGCGCGAAATCTGCTCGGCGCCGAGTACGTTGGCGACGCTGGCGGTCTGGCGCTGTTCTTCGATGACCGAGCTCAGCGAGCCTTCGATGAACGGCTCGACGACGACGAACTCGGCCAGCTCGAGACCGGCCGGCGGCAGCTCGAAGTTGCGTTCGGTCTGCGCGTCGGCGGCGATCTCGACGCCTTCGATCGTGCG
>CAYPZP010000236.1:0-4666 GCA_964415285.1 uncultured Halomonas sp.
TAGCGCAATGCCGTCGCCGCCTCGGAACGGTCTTCCAGCTACGGCAGCAGATGGAGAACGCGCTCGCGGATTTCCGCATTGTCCAGCCGACTGTCGAAGAACTCGGCTCCAGGACCGTAGGCGAAAAGAGGTACCGACTGGGCCGTGTGGTCTTCAGAGGCAAACTGCACTTCGATATTCTCGGGACCAAGCGATTTAATAGTCAGGCCGCAACACTCGTGGTCGGACGTCACGACCAGCAGCGTCCGCTGTTCTTGCTCCGCGTATTCACGTACGACTGCAACGGTATCGTCGAGATGGACGACCATTTCCGCAAGCAGTGAAAAATTATTGTCATGTCCCCACGAATCGATCCAGTCTTCTTCCACAAGGAGGAAAAAACCCTTCTCGGAAGCACGTGACAAGTGTTGGATCGCAAAGCGGGTAGCCTCTGCCAGGTGTGGTGCGCCGGCTTGCAGCACATTACGCTCCGCCTCCAGCGATTGCGCCTCGTCGATATACTCCGAGTAACCGATCAACAAGGGCGACCCACCCGCATGTATATCGTCAAAAGGTACGTCGACATGCACATCCCAACCGGCAGCCTTGAGCGTCGCCACCGACACGGGTGCGGGTCCATCCGGATAAAAAAACTCCGCGCTGTTGCCCACCATCACGTCGGGCGCGAAATGCATGATGCCGCGACTGATGGCCTCCTTGTCGCGACGACTCGGCGCACTGGTGATAAAGGATGCTGCGGTCGCCCCGTTGAGATCCCCCGTGGTCGCTACGCCAACTGCATAGCCTCGTGCCCGCAGGGTCGCGAACAGTGTTTCCAGCGATTCACCGCTCGGACTGGTCGCAATTCGGCCGTTCGTGGTCTTCGATCCGGTCGACATAGCCGAAGCCGAAGCCGCGGAATCCGTGATCCACTCCTCCCCGAGAGACAAAGTATCGAGTGAGCCGCTGCTGGGGAGTTGCTCCATGACGAGCGGCGCGCGGAGATCGCCTCGATGGGATCGACCCGCAAGCAGATGACTGAACCCCAAGCCATCCCCCACGACGAGGATCACGTTACGTGTCGGCGGCGCCTCAGGTGCCGCCGACACCCCTGTGAATGACAGCCCGGCGGCCAGACACAAGATGAGATCGAGACCATTGCCGGACAATCGCTTCATGGCGGCTTTCCCCTGACATTGTTGATAATCGGGCTCGGGCATCATCAAAAGAGAACGTTTGCGCCGAAGACGAAAGATCGACCGTTGTAAGTCGCTTCCTGCAGAAACGGCGAACCCTTGCCGAAACGGAAATCGTTGATCGGATCGGAACCGTCATCGAGCAGGTCGATGGCGTTCAGGAACACACGGACCGTCGGACCAAAATCGTAACTCAGCTGCGCATCCAGGGACCCGTACGGTTCGGCGACTATGCTTCTGCCGAAGTCTGCAAATTCCAGCACGTAGGTATCGCGATAGGAGTAGGCCAGTGTCGCTTCGATCCCAGCACCCTGGTAGGTGCCGGCCACGGTGTACAGAAGGTCAGGAGCGTTAAAGAACTCCTCGTCATCGCGGCCCTCGAGCCCTGCATCGGCCGAACTCGTCTGCACCGTGAGGTTGGCATAGACGCCGAGGCCGCCCCAGGCACCTGGAAGCTCGGAGAACTGGCGTACGAGATTGAATTCCGCGCCCCAGATCTCCGCCCGATCGCCATTGACGATCGTGACCACTTCGCCGATCTCGAGCCCGGCAAGCCGGGGATCATTGGCAAAACGACCAGTATCGATCTCCGCTTCGGGAGCATCTTCGTTGAAGATGAAGTCGTCGATCCGTTTGTAAAACAGGTTGACCGAGGCCACACCAACGCTGCCGAAGTACTTTTCTACACCGATGTCCAGGTTGTACGCATAGGAGGGCTTGATGTCGGGGTTGCCCGTGAAAATATCCACGACGCCGTCGTCTGCCTCGATTTCGGTAGTCCCGGAAACATACTCGAACGCCGGACGTCCGATCGAGGTAAATGCCGCGGCACGGAAAACGATGTCATCGGCGTAGCGATAGTTCGCCTGGAAGCGCGGCAATACATGCGTGTAATCAGCGCTGCCCCGGGTCGGTGTCAGTACGGGATCCTGACCCTCCAGCTCCAGCAGTTCGAGGTTGTTACTCTTTATTTTCGTATGATCGATCCGCGCTCCACCTATGAAGTCCCACCGCCCGATCAGCCATTTACCCATTGCATAAGCAGCGTAGGTATCCTCCGTCGCATCATAGGTGTCCTCGTCGGGTATCGGAGCGCCGTCCAGGCCGTCCTCGACGTAGGCGTTGACGAAATCCGGATCGTTCTCCACCAGATTGGTGCCGAAGGCCCGCCAGTTTTTCAGGTTTGCGTTGCCGAGGGTCAGATAAGGCGGATAGGGGGCGCCGATATCACGGAAGTCGACGCGGGATCCTACACCGAAGTCGGTCAGGCTCAATGGGCCTTCGACTTCGAGCACGTTGGCCTCGAAGAGCCGTTTCTCCGAGCGTTCTATCTTTACACCCCCCTTGATGAACTGGAGTGCACCGGATCTGGCGGGCGCAAAGGTCGTGTCGAACCTTGCCGAGTAACGTGTGTTCTCTGACTGGTCGGCGTCGATATCATTACCGCCCAGAACAAAACTGGCGGGATCGTCGATTTGCTGCAGTTCGGCCGCCGTGAGCGAAGGGAAAGGATACTTCGCCGAGGAACCCGAGTAGTCGAGCAGGCTCGAATCGACGTCCGTTTCGAATGTCACCTCGTAATCGTTGGGCTCGTCCTGGCGTGCATAGGAATAACCCAGGCCATACTCGAACAGAAAAGGACCGGAGTAGGTTTCGCCCTGGAACACCAGCGAGTTCTGCTCCCACTCGGTTTCCTCGTACTCGCCGTAGAGCGCCACGGTACCGCCCTGGTCGAGAAGCAGGTTGCCTGCATCGTCGTACTCGTCCGCGCCCTCGAATACCAGGCCGCGATTCGTTTCGATATCGATCAGGCGGTTATAGCTACCCTTCAGAGCCAGGTAAGTGTCCGGAGTGACCTGCCAGTCCAGGGCGGTCTGGAGCGCCAGGTTCTCGCGGTCGTTTTCGAATGTGTTCAATTCGAACTCATAAGCCGTGAAGCCGCTCGACGGATCGTCCTCCACGAAGGGGATGTAGTCCTCGCCGTTGCTAAGCACATAACCGAAGGTATCGCGTTCGCTGTAACTTCCGGAGACCAGGATGCCGAACTGCTCCCGGGCGCCGAACTTCCGGGCAAGGGTGGCTGCGATCTTCGGCCCGACGCTATCGGCAAAATCCTGGTAGTAGCCGCTTACCTCGAGCTCGTAGACCGGACTGCTGAAATCGAACGCCGTCGCCGTCTCCAGGATCACCTGGCCACCGATCCCATCTGATTCGTGATCCGGAAGCAAGGTTTTGTTGACGGTGATTTTCGACAAAGCGGACGTCTGCACGACGTCGAGGGGAGCACGTCGCGTCTCTTCCTCCGGCTGCGCTACATTCATACCGTTGATCTGAAAATTGTTCAGCCCACTGTCGAGCCCCCGGATCGAGACATAGCGTCCTTCGCCGCCTTTCTCCTCACGTTGGATAGAGATTCCGGGCACTCGCCGCAGGGACTCCGCGACGTTTCGATCTGGGAAACGTCCGGCCTGGTCGGCGGAAACCACATTGCGCAGGTTGTCGGCGGCGAGTTGTTCGCTGAGCGCCTGAGCCTGAGCCCCGCGTTGCCCTACGACTACCACGGTCTCGAGCTGGCCGAGTTCGATATCGAGGTTGATATCTGTGCCGGATGTGATCTCGACCGTCTCGAACGTGGAGTCGATGCCCACGAACGAAAACTCCAGTGTGTAGGTGCCGGGCTCCAGGTTGTTGGCGCGGAATCGTCCATCTGTATCCGTGACAAATCGGCGTCCGGTTTCGACGACGCGCACGGAGACCCCGCTGAGCGGCTGTCCCTTGACGCGGTCGATCACTTGACCGCTGACCGTGCCTGGCTGGGTTTGCGCCATGGCCGAGCCCGGCACCAGCAACATGAAGCCCGTTGCGGTCGTCGTGAGGACGGTCGCAGCGAGCGCGGCGCGCAAGCCATCGCGAAGCGGGGAACTGTTCTTTCTCGTGGACATGAAAATCCCTCAGGTCTATTCAAAAGCGGGGGGTAGCGTCGGCCGGACGGAATTGTCGGTGACGCGCAGCGAGGCGGAATCGTGTCCGCTAAGCCCTGGCGCAGTGTCGGTCTCGCGACAATGAATGCGGGGGACGCATTCCTTTGGGCGCAATCGGCGAGGCATGCCGGAGCCCTGATGCCCGTATTCTCCCGTTTCCCGGGGGGCGGGCAGGTCGCGATCGTCCTGCGAGTTGCCGGTCGAACAAGGCCATTAGATCGGTGGAAAGTTCTGTTTGTATTACAGTTTGGCGGAAGAATGGTGAATCCTTCCGAGCCTGTTCAAGTTCGCGATAAATTAAGGCTTGGGGCAACGCGGCCGACAATAAAACTGTACAACTTGCTCTGCTCACCGAAGAATCACATTACGCCGCCCGTTGACCACCTGTGGGACACGATCTGTTGACGCCCCGAATCCTTGTTGTCGATGACGATGCCCCGAGCCGTATGCTGCTTGCGGGCATCTTTGAGGCGCGCGGCTACCACGTGGCGCAGGCTGCCGACGGCCATG
>CAYPZP010000237.1:0-4635 GCA_964415285.1 uncultured Halomonas sp.
CCTAATCGCCGGTGCCGGACCGAAGGCCTGTGGGAGGCCGGCT
The DNA here is from genome assembly GCA_964415285.1 of uncultured Halomonas sp. GTDB lineage: Bacteria > Pseudomonadota > Gammaproteobacteria > Xanthomonadales > Wenzhouxiangellaceae. The sequence continues at coordinate 44 of CAYPZP010000237.1, forward strand.
GTGCCGGGCGAACGGTGGCTCGGCCGGTTCGCGCGGGAATCCGCCCTCCCACAGTCGAATTCATCAACGGCGCCGGATCGAAGGCCTGTGGGAGGCCGGCTGTGCCGGGCGAACGGTGGCCCGGCCGGTTCGCGAGCAAGCTCCCTCCAACAGGCGGTTCGGGCGAGATGCTTCCTTCGTCTGTTGGAGGCCGCTTGCGGGCGAAGAGTGGCCGATCCGGTTCGCGCGGGAATCCGCCCTCCCACAGTCGAACCCATCGCCGGGGCACGATCGAAAGCCTGTGGGAGGCCGGCTGTGCCGGGCGAACGGTGGCCGGACCGGTTCGCGCGGAAATCCGCCCTCCCACAGTCGAATTCATCAAGGGCGCTGGATCGAAGGCCTGTGGGAGGCCGGCTGTGCCGGGCGAAGGGTGGTCTGCCGGTTCGCGAGCAAGCTCCCTCCAACAGGCGATTCTGGCGAGGCGATTCCTTCGTCTGTTTGAGGCCGCTTGCGGGCGAAGAGTGGGGCGATCGGAGTCCCGGTGCGCTTCCTTTGCGCTCGATCCGCTCCGCTCGTTCCCCAGAATCGCGATGCATCGGACGCTTTGCAAGCCCTCGGTTTGGCAGTCCATTTGCCGGACTTCCGATTGATTGGGTGACTGCTTCCTGGAAACCCTCACCCCGGGAGGGGCGTGCCCATGATTTCGATTTGCCGCATTCGACCCGCGTTCCACCTCATCGCCTTCGCCATGATCGCCTCGATCTGGAGTCATCCGGGAGTGGCCCAGGAGCTGTTCTTCGCCGATCCCGGCGGGGCCGAGTCGCTGGATACGTCCAGCAGCGTGGCCTGGAGCACCGACGATTGTTCGGCCGGCGAGTTCCGTATCTGCAAGCTCCGCGCGACCTGGAGCAACGCTGAACTCGGCACCACCCCGTTCCAGATCTTCGACACCTCGGGCGGACCGGAGACGCGCAATCTCGCCTCCAACGTCACGACCATCGGCCCCCATGCCGTTCACCTGAACGGCGAAGGCGAGGTCATCCGCACCCACACCCGCTCGCGCACCGGCACCGGTGAGGTGATCGCGACCATGGAGACGCCTGGACTGACCGGAGAGATCCAGGCCGGCAGCCGCTTCGTCTACTGGGCCGAGAACGAGGCCGACCGTGGTCGTCTTTTCCGGGCGCCGCTGGACGGCGGCCCGCGGGAATTCGTCTACGAGAGCAGCGATGGCCCCATCCGCGATCTCGAAGTGGATGTCTTCCAGCGCGCCTATTTTCTCGCCGACATCAGTGCGGTGTTCTGCTGCCTCTCCGCACTGCATCAGCTGACGCCGGTGGCCGGCGGATTCGATCTGACCGTATCGGCGCGATCGAACATCGACGGTTATGCGCTGACGCTCGACGAGGTGTTCGTCGCCAGTCGGCTCAATACGACCTCTCCGCTGGAGATCGTGCGCGGACCGCTGGACGACCTGCAGACCGCGGCCGGCTGGGACGTGCTGTACACCGCTTCGGACATCGATCCGCCGACGATTCCCGACCTGGCGGTCGATGACGGGACGCTCTACTGGCACGAGCGGCTGATCGGCAGCAGTTCGCCGCTGCTGCGGATGAGCACTGCCGGCGGCACGCCGACGCCGGTCACCACGCCGATCGTCGAAGCGCGCGACCTGTCCGTGGGCGGCGACTATCGCGGCGCGATCCTGTACTGGATCGACAGCGGCGATATCTATCGCCTGTTCACGGAGGAAGCCACCGCGTTCAATCGCGACCTGGCCGCCGACGCGGTGCAGCTGGAAGTGGTCCAGTCGATCCAGAACAGCGCCCATACGATTCCGCTGGTCGAAGGCAAGCGTACCTTCGTTCGCGCCTACGCCCATATTCGCGAGTCCAGCGCCGGTGCGCCCCGACTGAATCTCGGCATCCCCATGCAGCTGGAAGGCCGCCGTGGCGGCGTGCCGCTGCCGGGCTCGCCGCTGTGGCCGGTCGATTCGTCGCAGCCGGTGGAACCCGGTTCGCTGGACCGGACGCGCCCGGACCGGCAGTTCCTGTTCGAACTGCCGTCGAGCTGGACGGAGGGCACGATCGAACTGGCCGCGGTGGTCGATCCGCGCGACCAGGACTTCGAGACCAACGAGGCCAACAATCGCTCGACGCGAACGGTGAGCTTCGATCCGGTCGGCGGCATCTGCATCGACATCATCCCGGTGCAGACCACCAACGGCGTCGCGCAGGGCGGCCCGCTGGATCTGCGCTCGCGGACCTTCGCCCGGGCCCGCACGCTGCTGCCGACCGACGACCTGATCTGGATCTTCCGCGGCGGCAGCCCGAAGTCGAAACCATGGACCGGCGACCCATACAACTTCAACGAACAGGACGATGCCCAGGAGCTGATGTTCCACTGGTGGCATGACTTCCTGTTCGCCGGCCAGCCCAGCCAGTGCGGCAATCGCCGCACCATCCGCACGGCCGTGGTCGGGCAGGCCGCGCGGTTCGGAATTTCGTCGGCCGCCGCATCGCTCATCTTCTACCTGCAGCAGCCGATCAATCCGGGTCGGCCGCTCGAGAACCAACCGCTCGGCGGCGTCTCCGGGTTGGCCCACGAAGTCGGCCATCAGCTCGGACAGGGCCACATCGGCTGCCCGCTCGGCGGCGACGACCCGCCGGCCAATCCGGACGGCAGCTACCCGTATGATCCCTGCACGCTGGACGACAGCAACGACCACATCGGCTTCGACGTGATCTCGAACACCCTGCTTCGTCCGTTTGACGATGCCGACATGTCGCAGTACCGCGACTACATGTCCTATCAGGAATGGTACTGGGTGTCCGACTACGTCTACCTGAACCACCATGCGGTGCTGGCCGCCGCGCCGCCTTCGCCGCATCCGGTTCCCAAGGCGGATCGGGGCAATGCGGCGATGCTGATCGCCGGCTACGTTCGCGACGACGGCTCGGTCGAGATCGCGCCGAGCTGGTCGCTGGACGGCGCACGCGCCGCGCAGGCCGCGGACCTGCTGACGACCTCGTCGTTCCCGTCGCAGGCGCTGCGCGTGCGCATCTTCGACGTCAGCGATCAGCTGCAGGTCGACGAGTGGGTGAGGATCGCGCCGAACTACGCGGAGGTCGTCGGCGATCCGGCCTGGACCTCGTTCTTCGGGCTGGTCGAGTCGCGCCCCAATTACAAGCGCATCGAGATCCAGGACGCCAACGGCCAGGTTCTGGCCATGCGCGAACACGGCGACGTCGTGCCGTTCGTGCAGTTCCTGGAGCCTCTGTCGGGGGCCACGCTGACGGACCAGACGCTGGTGCGCTGGCAGGGCGGCGATCCCGACGGCGATGAGCTGACCTACCGCCTGTTCTACAGCGCCGACGGCGGGGTCGAGTGGGTCGACCTGCTGACCACGCGCGACACCGAGGCGCTGGTCGACCTCACCCGGCTTCCGACCGGGAGCAACGTCGTGTTCCAGGTCCTGGCCAGCGACGGTCTGCGCACGGTCGGCGACCTGACCGGACCGTTCGTGCGGCCGAACCGGCCCCCGGACGTCGCGATTCTCGACGCCGACGGCGGCGAGATCGGCACCCAGCTGCTGCTGCCGGCCCAGGCGCCGGTCCGGCTGCGCGCGCTGGCGCTGGACAGCCGCGACGGCGTGCTCGGCCCCGACCGGATTCTCTGGAACCTGTCCGGGCCGGCCAACCTCAGCCAGCCTGGCCCCGACCTCGACCTGCGCGACCTGTCGCCGGGCACCTACCAGCTCGAACTGCAGGCCATCGACACCGAGCAGGCGACCGGCATCGCGGTGACGACGCTGGTCATCGAACCGAGAACGGTGCCGCTGGCCGATCCGTCGCCGCTCGATGGCCGATGCGACGATCCGGCGTGGACCGCTGATCGGCAGCGCAGCGTGCTGCGCTACGAGTCGGGCGACCTGGCCTCGGTCCAGCTGCTGCGATCGACGGCCGGTGTCCATGTGTGCATCGCCGGTCTGGTCCGCCTGCAGGGCGACGACATCGTCGAGCTACGAGTCGATCCCGGCGGCGACGGAACCAGCCCGATGCAGCCCGACGACGTCCTGATCCAACTTGGCTTCGACGGCGAGATCCGCACCGGCTTCGGCGACGGCCAGGGCGGGATCGTGTACGACGGATTCACGCGTAACGTGCTGGCCACGCCGAACCGGAGCGACCTGACCTGGCAGGCCGAATTCCTGATCGATGCGGCCCTGATGGGGCCGGATTCCAGAATCGCGATCTCGCACGAGTTCCTGGGCGAGCGGGTCGCGTGGCCGAGTGGATCTCTGCCGGACGATCCGGGTTCCTGGGCGCCGCTGAAGATCGCCACGCCGATCTTCAGCGATGGCTTCGAACAACGGTCATCGTTCGTTCGGTGAACGGGCCGCGCACGATCGGCCGGGATGCCCCGGGGCATCGAGCCCTGCTCGATGGGTGCCGGCAGTCAGGGCGATGGGGCGCGGTCTCCGCTGGCAGCGTTCCGGGCGAGTGCCGCAGCGAGGTTGTCCCGCCAGAACTCGGGTGGGTGCGCCATCGTGCTGCGCCCCACGCTGATTTCGCAGACGCTGTGGCCGTCCTTGTCGACGGCACGCGGGTTGG
>CAYPZP010000238.1:0-4619 GCA_964415285.1 uncultured Halomonas sp.
GGAGAACGTGACGTAGCGGATCGTGATGGCCGTGTCGCCGTCGCCGGTCGCGCGCAGGCAGCCGCTGCCGAACAGGCCGTCGGAATTCTGTACCGTGAGATTCTCGAGAATGAACCCGTCGGCGTTGTTGCCGACCATGAAAACACGACCGCCTCCATCCCCGTCGATCGTCAGGTCGGGTGCATCCCGGCCGTCGATTTCCAGCGTATTGAATACCACCAGCGGCAGTGAGCCGGTCAGCGTGATCGTGGCGCCGGCCAGCGATGGATCGAACACGATCCGATTGTCTCCGCCCTGGGAGAAGTGCTGCTCCATCGCCCAGCGCAGCGTGCCGGGATTCGCGGTGTCGTCGGACGAGGTGACCGTGAACGTCGCCGCGGAAAGCAGGCTCGGAACGAGCAGAAGGATGACAAGAAGTCCACGCATTGGATTGCAACGCCTTGTTTGGGTAACGCTGGTTACGCAATCCGGGCGCGGAACCGGACAGGCTGCGGCAGAGCGGCCCGGGTGCGACCGGTCCATCGCCCGGAGTGGTGCCGGCGGCCTGTCCGGGCGATCGCTTCAGGCACTCCTGGATCCGGCCTGCCGGCAGCGCGACGACGCGGCAATGCGGTTCGGCGGCGGCTTGCTTCGGCTCACCGTGCGGCCTTCGAATCCGCGCATGGACGATGGAACCGGGCCGAGGTTTTGAGTAGAGTGGCGTCTCGGCCCGCGGGACGGGCGCCGGCGGGGACGCGTCTTGGAGTTCGTTCGGCTTTCGATCGCTGCTTGGCTGTTGCTCGTCGCCAGTTCGGCGGCGGCGAGCGCGCCGCCGGGCGAGCCGCCGGCGCGAACGTTCTCGATGGGCGAGTACAAGAGCAACGTCCAGAACTGGGGCGCCGCACTCGGTCCGGACGGGCTGATGTACGTCGGCGGCGGCATGGGCCTGCTCGAGTACGACGGCGTGCGCTGGACCCGGCACGACACGCCGAACAACTCGCGCGTTCGCGTCATGCATATCCAGCGCCCGGAGCGCGCACCGGCCCGCATCTGGATCGGTTCGACCAACCAGTTCGGCTACTTCCAGCGCGACGCCACCGGCGCGATGGTCTACCACTCGATCAGCGACCGTTTGCCCGAAGATCAGCGCGCTTTCGGCGACATTCGCGGCATCGTCGAAGCCGAGGGCGCGCTCTATTTCCACTCCATCCCGATGCTGTTCCGCTGGGATGGTCAGGAGCTCGAACAACGGCCCCAGTGGGACGGCATCTTTCGCCTGATGCTGGCGGTCGACAACCGCGTCTACATCGCAGTGCGCGACCGGCTGCACGATGTCACCGACTTTGCCAACGCGGCCCCGCCGCCGATCGAGCGCTGGCGCTGGGATTCGCTCAGCGACGACCCGGTGCCGGTGACCTTCCTCGAGCCCTGGCCCGACGGCCGCGTCCTGCTCGGCACCTATGCCGATGGGCTCTACTGGCTCGGCGATGGAGAGCCGGAGCGCTTCGACGTCGCGCCCGGCACCGGCATCGACCTGGCTACCGCCTGGCCCTACATCGTCCAGCGGCGCGACGACGGCACGATTCTGCTGGCCACACGCAACGCCGGGCTGCTGCACCTCGCCGAAAACGGCCGGTTGATCGAGCACGTCAGCAGCAGCAACGGCCTGCCGATGGACGCGATCAACGGTCTCGCCGAAGACGGTCAGGGCGGCGTCTGGCTGCCGCAGCAGGGCGTCATCACCCGGCTCGCGCTGGATGCGCCGATCCGCAGCTGGGGCGCCGAGGCCGGCGTCGCCGAAGCGCGCGGCTTCACTGAACACAAGGGCCACCGGCTGCTCGCCGGCGCGGGCGACGGCGTGCTTCGCCTGCAGGCCGCGGCCTCCGACGCCGGTCGCGCCGAGCGCCTGGACGACGGCGCGCTCGACGTTGCCCTGTCCGACAGCTGGGACCTGCTGTCGGCCAATGACCAGCTGCTGTGGGCCGGCAATCGCGGCGTGCGCCGCCTGGACATCGACGAGGACGCGCGCGCGATCCTCGGCCAACAGCGCCTGCTCGACGACCACTTCGCCTATCGCTTCACCGCCTCGCGCCTGCGCCCGGCGATCTATGCCGAACTGGAATCCGGCCTGGGGCTGCTGGTCCAGGACGAGAACGGCCGCTGGATCGGCCACCCGGCGCTGCCTGAAGGCCGGGTCCGGGGTATCGACCACCGCGTCCATCACGTGGCCGAAGCCGCCGACGGCCGCGTCTGGGTCGGCACCGTGCTCGGCCGCTTCTACGTGCTGGAGTGGAACGACCAGAAGTTGGAGGACGAGACACGGCGGGGCGACGAGCTGGTGCTCGTGGCCGAGCTCGGCGCGGACGAAGGCGTACCCGAAGGCTATGCCTGGCCGTTCCTGTTGGGCGAAAGCAGCAATGGCCGCTTGGTACTCGGCACCTTCGAAGGCGGCTACCGTCCGGTGCTCGACCCCGCCGGGAACGTGGTCGGCGTCGAGCCCGATCCGGGCTTCAACAACGACGCCCTCGGTGAACCGCGCGGCGTCTACAAGATGGGCAGCCCCGACGGCGTGCGCGTGCTGGCCGGCATCGGCGACGGTGGCGCGCTGCGCTTCGGCTGGGTCGACGAGAGCGGCAGCTTCGACTGGCAGCCGCAGCCGGTGCCCGGCATCGAGGTCGGCCAGAACGACTTCATCGTGGCCGACGATGACGGTGCCTGGATCGGCCGCGCGCCCGGCCTGGTGCGGCTGGGCTGGCCCGATCGCGAGACCCAGTCGGCCGCCGCCCCGCTGTTCGTCAGCCGGGCCGGCGATCCCGACGCCGAGGCCTGGCTGCGCGGCGGGCCCGGGGGTGCCGACCGCCTGTCCGACGACGCGCTGCCGTTCCGCAAGGGCATGCTCCGATTCGAATACGCGCTGGCCGAGTTCGCCCAACCGGATGGCCACACATACCGAGCCCGCCTCGACGGCCTGGACAGCGCATGGTCCAACTGGTCCGACGAGACCCGCCGCGACTACACCAACCTGCCGGGCGGCGACTACGTGTTTCGGGTCCAGGCGCGCGATGCCTTGGGCCGGGTATCGGAGGCGGTGCCGCTGCGTTTCTCGATTGCCCCGCCGTGGTACCTGGGCGCGCCGATGCTGGCCGTCTACGCCGCCGCGGCCCTCCTGCTGCTGTGGATGGCCGCCGCCACCGGCCGTGCGCGAAGAGAACAGCAACTGGTCGCGAGGCAGCAGGAACTCGAAGCCGAGGTCGCCGACCGTACCCGCGAAGTCCGCCGCCAGGCGCGCGAGATCCGCGAGATCAGCGACGCCCGCGCCGCGTTCTTTGCCAACGTCTCGCACGAACTGCGCACCCCGCTGACTCTGACCCGCGCCCCGCTGGAAGAGCTGGCCCGCGAAGCGAAGGGCCTGCAACCCGAACAGCGCCGGCACCTGGACATGGCGCTGCGCAATACCGAGGCCATGCAGTCGCTGATCGGCCAGGTGCTCGACCTGCACAAGCTCGACGCCGAGCGCATGCCGTTCCACCCGGTCCGCGCCGACCTTTCTGCGGCGGTCTCCTCAACCGTCGCTCCGTTCACCGTCCACGCCGAGTCGAAGGGCATCCAGCTGGTCGTCGAAGGCGCCGACGCGCCGGTCGCGGCCGTGTTCGACGCGGCCCACCTGGCCACGATCGTCACCAACCTGGTCTCGAACGCGGTCAAGTTCGCGCCGAAGGGTTCGAAGGTGCGGGTGGCCGTCAGGACCACCGACGATGGCCAGGCGGTCGAGGTCGTCGACGCCGGCCCGGGCGTCGGCGAGGCCGACCGCGAGCGCATCTTCGAGCGCTACCAGCAGGCCGGCAACGCGCCGCAGGGCGGCACGGGGATTGGCCTGGCGCTGGTCCGCGAACTGGTCGAGTTGCACAACGGCCAGGTCGAGGTCGATGATGCCCCCGGCAGCGGGGCGCGTTTCCGCGTGACGTTCCCGGCCCGACCGGACATCACCGGATCCGCACCGCCGCCGGAGGCGCCGGATGCGCCCAACGGCGCGCCCGCCGAAGAAAGTTTCGCGGAGCCGAATCTCGGCACCGTGGCCGAACCCGGCGACCGCCCGACCGTGCTGATCGTCGACGACAACGCCGAACTGCGGGGCTTCCTCCGCCTGAGACTCGGTCGCGCCTACCGCATCGTCGAAGCCGGCGACGGCAGGGAAGGCCTCGAGCAGGCAAGAATAACCATCCCGGATGCCATCGTCACCGACGGCATGATGCCCGAGCTCGACGGCTTAGGGATGACGCGAGAACTCAAGTCCAACCCCGAGACCGACTTCATTCCCGTGCTGATGCTCACCGCCCGCGGCGGTCCCGACGCCGTCGTCCGCGGCATGCAGGCGGGTGCGGATGACTACCTGGCCAAGCCGTTTGACAGCGCGGAGCTTGCGGCGCGGATTGCCGGGTTGATTGCATCAAGGCGTCGCTTGCGGCAGCGCTTGGCCGAGCAGGCGAAGCAGGGCGTCGAAGCGCAGGTCGAGCAGACGGAAGATCCGTTTGTCGCCAAGGCCCGCGCCGTGCTCGTCGAAAACTTTACCGAGCCCGGCTTTTCCGTGCGCGACTGGGCCGACCTGCTGCACATGGACCGCACCACGCTGTTCCGCAAGT
>CAYPZP010000239.1:0-4600 GCA_964415285.1 uncultured Halomonas sp.
GCAGCGGCTGTTCCCGCAGCGCTACAATCTCGAATCCTGGTTCCGGCACCGCAATCTCGCCGACCAGACCCGCCATCTGGTTGCCGACTACACCGATTTTCCCGACATGGACGCGTATCTGGAGGGTTATTCGATCGCCGGCGACTATCTTGCCGGGCTGGCCGTTCCCAGCCTGGTCGTGACCGCGGCGGACGACCCGATCATCCCGATTGCCGATTTCGAGGCCTTGCCGCGCTCCGAGGCGCTGGAGCTCGAAATCCACGAACGGGGCGGACATTGCGGATTCCTGGCCAACTGGCGCCTGGAATCCTGGATCGAACAACGCATCGTGAGCGAGTTATGTCAGCAGTTGACGCAGGCCTGAGCCGCCAGGCCACCAAGCTCTACCAGGCCGGGCATTTTCGCGAGGCCGAGCAGCTGTTCCGTCGCCTGATGGATCAGGACCGGAACAACTGGCAGTTCCCGCTGATGCTGGGACTGTGCCGACGCTCGCAGGGCGACCTGGAACAAGCGATTCGCTGGGTGCGCAAATCGGTGGAGCTCGGCGACGGCCAGCCTGCCACGCATTACTACCTCGGCCGTTTGATGACCGATTCCGGACAGGTTGGCGCAGCGCGCGAGCAGTTCGGCCAGGCCATCGCGCTGGACCCGAACCACGTCGAGGCGCGCACCGGCATGGGCATGCTGTCGCTGATGGCCGGCGATTTCCAGCGCGCCGTGTCCGAGCTCAAGACCGCGCTGCGGGCCAACGAGCGGCATCGCGAGGCGCTGACCGCGCTGGCGCGCGCATTGCTGGAACTGGGCGAGGTCGACGAGGCCTACCAGTACGCGTCGCGCGCGGTCAAGCTTGCACCCGAAGACCCGGTGGCGCAGACCGTGATCGGCCGGGTGTTGTTCCGGCAAGGCCACCTGGAGTTGGCCGAGAAGTGCTTCCGCGCGGCCCTGGCCTCGGGGATGGAGCTCGGCGAGGTGCACGTGCTGCTGGCGCGGGTGCTGGCTACGCGCGGGCATGATGCCGATGCGCTGACGCACTGGCTCAAGGCGCTCGAACTGGACCACGGCGGACCCGGGGTCGTGGTCGAGGTCTCGCAGTCGCTGGAGCGCGTCGGCGACGTGGCGCAGGCCCTGAAACTGCTCAAGCGCGCGGTGTCGCGCTGGCCCGACGACGGCCGTGTCGCGCTGCGTCTGGCCGAGCTTCTGCTGCTCGAGGGTGCGCCCGAGCAGGCCCTGGAGGTGCTCGATGCGCAGGACCCGGACGATGCCGAAGTGATCGTGATGCGGGCCCGAGCCGCCGCCGCGGCGGGCGACCGCCAGCACGCGCTTTCGCTGCTCGAGCCGTTGGTCGCCGCCGACGAAGACGGCGAGCAGTGGACCGCCCGGGTGCAGCTCGCGCGCCTGCGCTCGGATGCCGACCCGGTCGATCTCGACGCGGTGCGCGCGGCCATCGCGCCGCTGCTCGAGCGGAAGCACCCGGTCGGCGATGCGCGGGTGGTCTGGTCGATGGCCTGCGAGAACGCCGGGGATACCGATCGTGCCGCCGCAGAGCTTGAGAATCTGCTGGCCGCAGGCGTGGCCAGCGACGCCGACCGACGGATTCTGCACAACCGGTTGGCCAATTGCTACGACGCATCCGACAAGCGCGCCCTGGCCTGGGCCAACTGGCAGAAGGGCGCCTGGCGCGGCGTGCCGCACCGCTCGCGGCTGCTTGCCCAGCGAGAATCCGGGCTGTTGCAGCGCTGGCTGTCGCACGACTGGCAGGACTTCGAATCGATCGAATTCGCCGACGAGCGGCCCGCGCCGGTGATCGTCGCCGGCTGGCCCGGTTCCGGGCGCGAGATTCTGCTGTCCGCGCTGCTCGCGCATCCAGGAATCATCCGGCTCGACAGCGCAGGCGACGACCAGCGCCTCGACGCGCTCGGCGTGCCGGCCGATCCCGAGCGCGTGCTCGGGGCCAGCCGCGAGGAGTTGATGCTGGGCCGCAAGCGCTTCATGCGCGGCATCGAGCGCGGGCGAGAGGATCGGGTCGTGCTCGACGCCGGCTGGTGGCCGGCCTCCGCGCTGCCGACGCTGGCGCGGCACTTTCCGGGCGCGACGGTGCTGTTTCCCGCTGCCGATCCGCGGGATCTGGCGCTGCAGTGGCGCATCGACGGCTACGTCGAGGTCGAGGCGCTGGACGCGGACTATCGGCGCGAGCGCCGGTTGTGGCGCCGGATGCGCGAGCATCTCGGGCTGCGCGTCATCGAGTTCGAGCGCGATGAACTGCTGGATTCCCCCGGCGCGGCGGCCGGGCGCGCGGTCGAGGCGCTCGGCCTGGACGACCATCCCGATGCGCGCACGGCGGCCGAGCGCGTCCGGCGCGACCAGCATTTCGTTGCCGCCGGCGACGGCGCGCGCTACGTCGCCGTGATCGACGAGCAAGCCGCCCCCGGCCCGGATGATTCATGAACCGGTGTCGGAGCAGTCGGCTTGATGAATCATCCGGGCCAGGCCCGATACGGAGAGCGAATCATGAACCGAGACCCATCGATCAACGTGCGCGGCGGCGACCTGGCCGCGTGCTCGAACGAGCCGCTGACCGGTTTCTTCCGCGACGGCTGCTGCAACACCTCCGACACCGATGCCGGCTGCCATACGGTGTGCGCCCTGGTGACCGAGGAATTCCTCGATTTCAGTCGCTCCCGGGGCAACGACCTGAGCACGCCCAGGCCGGCGTTCGGATTTCCCGGGCTCAAGGCCGGCGATTCCTGGTGCCTGTGCGCGGCGCGCTGGCTAGAAGCCTATCGTGCCGGCTGCGCGCCGCGCGTCGTGCTCGAGGCGACGCATCGCAAGACGCTGGAAATCGTGCCGCTGGCGGCGCTGGAATCGCACGCCGTTTCGGCCGATCACTGAAACGGGGAGCGCGCGGCAATGCGAGGGGTTGAAACAACATTGCAAGATTCGGTGGAGTATCCTCCGCCGATGCGACGACGCGATCGAATCTTCCGCACCCTGTTCCTGCTGGTCGCGGCCGCGCTGCTTGCGGCGTGCTGCCCGGGCGAGCAGGTCGACGAGCGCGGCTGGCCGAAGGAGCTGGTGCTGGGCCTGGTGCCGGCGCTGGAAGCCGAGGCGCTGGTCGACAATCTCGACCCGCTGGCCGAGTACCTGGAGGGGGAGCTGGGCGTGCCGGTGCGCACCTTCGTGCCGCAGGACTATACCGGGCTGGTCGAGGCCCTCGGCGCGGGCCGGGCCGATATCGGCATGCTGCCGCCGTTCGCGGCGATGCTCGGCCAGCGGCGCTACGACCTCGAACCGATCCTGATCTCGACGCGCAAGGGCGACGTCGGTTACCGAACGCAGTGGATGACCAATGACCCGTCGGTCTGCGACGGCGAGGTGGTCATCGAGGAGCGGTTGTGCGAAACCCGGGTCAAGGGCCGCGCCGCGATCACGCGGAAGTTCGCCAGCTGCCACGGCGACATCCGACAGGTCGAAGGGGAAACCGTGGCCTTCGTCGATCCGAATTCGACTTCCGGCTACCTGTTTCCGGCGGTCCAGCTGATGGATGCCGGGATCGATCCCAACCGTGATCTCAACGGCCTGTTCGTCGGCGGCCACGATGCCGCCGCGCTCGCGGTCTATGCCGGCGACACGCGCTTCGGCGTGGCCTACGAAGATGCGCGCATGATGATCTGCAACCAGTACGCCGATATCGGCGAGAAGACGATCGTGTTCAATTACGCGCCGATGATCCCGAACGACGGCGTCCAGCTTCGCCCCGGCCTGCCCGACGACCTGAAAAAGGCGATCGCCGATGCGTTCATCTCGCTGGCCGAGTCGCAGGCGCACCTGCCCGACGACCAGAAGGTGCTGTGGGTGCTCTACGAGATCGACGGTTTCCAGCGCTTCGAGCCGGGCCTGTACGATCCGGTGCGCGAGGCCTACGAGATCGTGCGCCGATGATCGAATTCGCGAAAGGACGATGAAATGAGCGACAACCCGAACACCGGCTCGATCCGCTTCACCGATGCCGGGATCGTCTATCCCAACGGCGTCGTCGGCATGAAGAACCTCGACCTCGAGATCCAGCCCGGCGAATTCGTCGTCATCGTCGGTTCTTCCGGTGCCGGCAAATCGACGCTGCTTCGGGCGGTCAACGGCCTGAATACGCTGACCAGCGGCAGCGTCGAGATTGACGGCCAGCCGGTGGCGACGAATTCCTCGCGCGAGCTTCGGGCCCTGCGCAAGCGCATCGGCATGATTTTCCAGGACTTCCGGCTGGTCAAGCGATTGACGGTCATGTCCAACGTGTTGATCGGCCGGCTCGGCCACGTGCCGGGCTGGCGTGCCATGCTGAGCCTGTGGCCGCGCGAGGATCGTGAAATCGCCATCGATGCGCTCCAGCGCGTCGGCATTGCCGACAAGGCCTGGACCAAGGCCAGCCAGCTTTCCGGCGGCCAGCAGCAGCGCGTGGGCATCGCGCGCGCGCTGGCCCAGCAACCGGCCATCATCCTGGCCGACGAGCCGGTTGCGTCGCTGGACCCGGTCACGACCCACCAGATCATGAAGGACCTGGTGCGCATCAACCGCGAGCTGGGCATCACCACGCTGGTCAACCTGCACT
>CAYPZP010000240.1:0-4597 GCA_964415285.1 uncultured Halomonas sp.
CAACTGGCCAACCCGCTGGTCCGCTTCGGGCCGCATCTGGTCGACACGCTGTTGCTGGCCTCGGGCGTCGCGCTGTGGATCCTGCTGGGCACCTCCCCGCTCGGACAGGCCTGGTTCGGAGCCAAGCTGGCGCTGATCGCGGGCTACATCGTGGTCGGAATCGCGGCGTTCCGCAGCGAAGGTCGCGGCCGAGGCATTCTGTTGTTTCTCGTTGCGCTGGCGCTGTTCCTGGCGATTGCCTGGCTGGCGCTCCTCAAACCCTTCTAAACGGACGGATCGATGATGCGATTGCTGATGTGCTGGATCGGCGCGTTCGCGCTTGCCGGATGCGTGGGTGGAAACGGCGAGCCGGGAAGCGCCGACGACGCGGCCTCCGAGCCACAGTCGATGAACGTGGAACCGGCGCTTTCGGATCGTGCAGAACAAGCCCGGAACGACCTCGCGAAGCGACTGCGACTGAACGCGGACGAGATCCGGATTGAACAAGCCGAATTCGTGACCTGGCGCAATGGCGCAATCGGCTGTCCCGAACCGGGCACGGCCTACACCGAAGCTCTGGTACCCGGCTACCGGATCGTGCTCGGCGCCCAAGGCCGGCTTCACCACTATCACGGTGCTCGCGATCGCGCCCCGTTTCACTGTCCGTCCGAACGAATCGACAAGCCGCTGCCCGGCCAGCGAGCGACGCCGGAGGTCATCTGATTGCGCAACCGCCCTGCGCCGGCAGGCGCCGCGCGCGGTAGCCAGCGATTCAGGAGATGGGACGGTTGAGCAGCGCCTCGATGGCGTGGCGGACGTAGGCCTCGAACTCCTCGCTGCCGCTTTCTGGCGCCATGCCGCGAATCTGCAGCTGCAGATAACCCACGTAGCTGGTGTAGGTCAGCCGCGCGCGATGCCGCGCCTGCTCCCCGGTCAGGCCGAGTTCGGTGAAGGCGCGCGCAAGGTGATCGAGTCGGCGACGCGTGATGCGCTCGACCACCGGCTTGACGACCGGATGATCACTGGCCGCGCACAGCGCAGCGTGGATGGCATGGCTGCGGCTCTGGCGGCTGGTCCGCAGAATGAACTCCGAAAGGCGCTCATCGGCCGGCCGGTGATCGTTGAGCGAGCGCGCCAGATGTTCCTGATCGCGCAGTTCCCAGCGCCTGAGCGCCTGCTCCAGTAACTCGTCGCGGCCCGAGAAGTGCCAGTAGAAGCTGCCCTTGGTGATTCCAAGCCGTCGCGCCAGCGGTTCCACGGCGAGGGCCGAGACGCCTTTTTCGGCAATCAGGTCGAGGGCGGCACGCTCCCAGTCCGACGCGGTCAGCGTCGATTTTTCCGCGGAAGCCGGGGCCGGAGTGACGGCGCTCATCGACAGGATTCTACCAGCGGCTTTCGTCGGCCGGGGGCAGTCACCGACTCAGGCATCGAGATCGCGCACTCGAGGCGTGATCTGGATGATGGTATGCCGAACCTCCTTGTCCAGCACCAGCTTGGCGTCGCGCGCGAAGGTCTCGAGCTGGCGATCGAACGTGAGGTTGCCCTCGTCGTTGCGCCCCAGCACGTCGATTTCCTGCAGCGACTCGATGAATTGCTTGAACAGCGTCCGGTCTGAAAACTCGGGCGCGTCAAATTCGTGCAGCAACGAAATGCGCTGCGCGCTCTGGATGCACAACTTTTCGAGCTGCTGGCGACTCAGCCTCCCGGAGCCGTTCTTGGCCAGTACCGCGATCGTGATGTAGTAGCGCTCGAAGGTCTGCAGCATGGCGTTGCCGAGCAGCCGCAGGTAATAGGTCTGGTCGGATCCGCCCGGCGTTCGCTGCAGGTACTCCCCGCTCATGCCAAGCAGTCCCAGCCGCACCAGCGCATCGGTGCAGCGCTGCACGATGACCGGAACCTCCTCGGGGCGCCACGGCAGGAACAGCTCCTTTTTCAGAAACGGGTAGATCGCCTCGGTCAGTCGCCGCACCCGGGTCTTGCGCACGCGCTGATTGTTCAGGAAGCAGCAGGCGATCCACGCCGGCATCGCGAGCAGATGCGAGATGTTGTTCCGGAAATACGTCAGCAGCACGGCATTCTTCTGATCGACGCGGATGATCGGACCCAGCGCGTGTTCCTGGCGCTCGATGATGCCGAGTTCAAGGCCGTATTCGATCACCTGTCCGGCGGTCAGCTCGGTGATCGATACGCGATCGGAATAGGCGGTCATCCGGATCAGCCGCTTGTACAGCGCGATCATCGCCTCGAGGTCTTCCTCGTCCAGCGCCTGTTTGCGCGTGGCCAGCAGCGCGGCGGCCAGCAGATTGACCGGGTTGACATGCACGGCGCCGTTGATGTTGACCATGATCCGCTCGGCCAGGTCGCTGATCAGCGACGGCAGCCATTCGGGCTTGGCCTGCGGATCCAGGGGCTGCTCGGACCAGTCGTCGGAATACTCGTCGAGCAGCGGATTGAGATGGATCGGCTCGCCGAAGCTGACCTGCACCTGGCCGTAGTTCTTGCGCACGATGTTGACGATGTTGCGGAAATCCGAAAGCGATTCCGGCTTCTTCTGTCGTCCGGAAAGCTCGTGGATGTAGGAGCTGCCCTCGGCCAGGCGCTCGTAGCCGATATACACCGGCTGGAACAGCAGCGGCCGTTTGCGATCGCGCAGGAACGCGCGCACCGTGATCGCCAGCATGCCGGCGCGCGGGGGCAGCGATCGCCCGGTGCGCGAGCGCGTGCCCTCCACGAAATACTCGACCGCCACGCCCTTGTCGATGATGCTTCGCACGTATTCGTTGAACACGGCCGAGTACAGGGGCTGCGCTCGGAACGAGCGCCTCAGGAAGAACGCGCCACCGAACCGCAGCAGCCGCCCGACCACCGGCATGTTGAGGTTGATTCCGGCGGCGATGTGCGGCGGCACGAAACCCCGGCGATAGAGGATGAACGACAACAGCATGTAGTCGATATGGCTGCGGTGGCACGGGACGTAGACGATTTCATAGCCCTGCTGCGCTTCGCGGAAGCTGCTGAAGTGGAATACCTGGATGCCGCGATAGATCCGGTTCCAGAACCAGTTGAGCAGAATCTCGGCGATGCGGATGAACGAGTACGAATAATCGGCGGCGATCTCGCGGGCGTATTTCCTGGCCAGCGCCTCGGCCTGGTAGATTTCGATCTTGTCGCGCCGGGCCTTGGCGGCCACCGCCTGGCGCACCGAGTCGACGTGCACGATGCGATCGACCATGGTGCGTCGATGCGAACGGTCCGGTCCGATCGCGGCGGTTCGCACGCGCTTGAAATGCACCCGCAGCATCCGGCTGACGCGACGCAGGTCCTTCTCTTCCCCCTCGCCGGCGGCCACGACTTCGGCCAGCGAGACCGGATGACCGAATTGCACGAACGTCGCCCGACCGTTGATGAACGTGGTCAGCAGGCGCCGGATGCGGCCGCCGACATCCCAGTTCTCCGAGAACAGGATCTTGGCGATCGACTGTTCCTTGTCCGGCGCCCGGCCGATCAGCACGGTTACCGGCACGATCCGGGCATCCGAGAGCCTGCCGTCATGAACCGCTTCGATCAGCGCCTTGACCATGCGCGAGTGGCGCCGTCGGCTCGGTCGCCGCAGCAGCAGGCCGCGGTAGCGACGATTGGCGCCGTAGCGCCTGGGCAGGTCGATCTGGTCGTGGCCGAATGAATCGATCGGCACCGGCCATCCGCGCTGGCGGCAGATGTGATCGAGGATCAGCAGCGACGAGAAGGCATAGCGGTCGAACACATAGAACACCGGCGCGCGCTTGCCGAACGCGTCATCGGCGAGATCCTCGGGAAGCACGGTGGCTCGAACCCAGAGGTTGAGCACCCGCCGCCACAGCGAGATCCAGCGCACCCGCAGCACGTGAAGCACCTGCCCGGGGAAGCGGCGATGCGGCGGAAGCGTCGACGACCGGGTCGGTGAGGAAGCATCCATGCTAGTCGGCATGATGCACGAACCGGCATCCCGAGGCGATGCCAGAGTCCGCCCCGGACTGCCTCCCGGGACCGGTAGCCGGGCGGATCGGCGACCGCACCGACCGCTGGCGCGCCCGACCGAACGTCGTGGGTGCCGGGACTGGGGGTTTTGCAGCGGTCGGCTTCATGCAACAGGCGGGCTGGCGGAGGTCGAGCGAGTGTACCACCGGCCATCCGCTTGCAATTTACTGAACCGTAGGGAAAAAAATGGCAGAACCGTGAGGGGTTCTGCCAACGGACCGGCGCGAAGCCGGGGCACGGAATCGGGACGATCATGGCAACGCCCCGAACTTTTCTTGTAGCGCGATCTCAGGCATCACCTACCCAAGATGGGTCCAATGATACCTGCTCCGAAATCTTTATGCAATACCTTCAGTTTGATGCATAAGCTATTGTTTATCAAATTGTTGGCTGATCTCGGATTGGATCGATTCGGCCGCGGCGAACGGGTCTTCGGCATCGCGGATCGGCCGGCCGACGACAATGTGGTCGGCGCCGGCGGCAAACGCCTGCGGCACGGTCAGGGTGCGCTTCTGATCATCCACGTTGGCCACCGGTCGAATCCCCGGACACACGACCAGCAGCCCCGGATCGCAGCCGCTGCGAAGCGCCGGCACCTCCA
>CAYPZP010000241.1:0-4577 GCA_964415285.1 uncultured Halomonas sp.
ACCTGATCAAGCCGGTGCTGGCCAACGGCGAGTTGCGCTGCATCGGCTCGACCACCTTCGAGGAATACCGCGGCGTGTTCGAAAAGGACCGGGCGCTGGCCCGGCGGTTCCAGAAGATCGACATCGTCGAACCGACGATCGGTGAGACGGTCGAGATCCTCAACGGTTTGAAATACCGCTTCGAGGAACATCACGGTGTGACCTACGCGCCAGAAAGCCTCGAGTCGGCCGCGGCGCTTTCGGCGCGGCACATCACCGATCGGCATCTGCCGGACAAGGCGATCGACGTGATCGACGAAGCCGGCGCGCGCCAGCGCCTGCTGGGGCCGGAAGAGCGCTCGGAGACCATTGGCACCGCCGAGATCGAGGAAGTGGTCGCGCGCATGGCGCGCATTCCCCCGCGCCAGGTGTCGCGTTCCGACCGCGATGCGCTGCGCACGCTGGAGCGCGACCTGAAGCTGACGGTGTTCGGCCAGGACCCGGCGATCGAGACACTGGCCTCGGCGATCAAGATGGCTCGCTCCGGACTGGTCGATGCCGACCGGCCGATCGGCTCCTACCTGTTCGCCGGGCCCACCGGGGTCGGGAAGACCGAGATCACGCGTCAGCTCGCGATGACGCTGGGTATCGAACTGATTCGCTTCGATATGTCCGAGTACATGGAAGCGCATACCGTTTCACGGCTGGTCGGCGCGCCGCCGGGATACGTCGGCTTCGACCGTGGCGGTCTGCTGACCGAAGCGGTCACCCAGAACCCGCACGCGGTGCTGTTGCTGGACGAAATCGAGAAGGCGCACCCGGATATCTACAACCTGCTGCTGCAGGTCATGGATCACGGCAAACTCACCGACGCCAACGGACGCACGGCCGATTTCCGCAACGTGATCCTGGTGATGACGACCAATGCCGGAGCGACCGACATGAACAAGCGCTCGATCGGCTTTACCGATTCGGATGCGCGGCCTGACGGCATGGAGGCGATCCGTCGCCAGTTCACGCCCGAATTCCGCAATCGGCTGGATGCCGTGATTCAGTTCAACCCGCTGCCGCGCGACGTCATCCTGCAGGTCGTCGACAAGTTCGTCATGGAACTCGAGAACCAGCTGGCCGATCGCAACATCCACATCGAGGTCAGTCCGGCGGCTCGCGAATGGCTGGCCCGCAACGGCTTCGATCCGGCGATGGGCGCGCGGCCGATGAAACGCGTCATCCAGGAACACATCAAGCGGCCGCTGGCCGACCAGCTGCTGTTCGGTGAACTCGGCGAGCAGGGCGGCACGCTGCGCATCGACGTCGATGAAGCAGGCAAGGGCATCGATCTGGATTTCAGTGCGGCGCCGGTTGAAACCGTGTCGACCTGAGTGCGGCCGTGGACGGCCGCCGCGGCGGGCGGGATTACTTCATTCGGTAGGTGATGCGTCCCTTGGAAAGGTCGTACGGGGTCATTTCGACCTTGACCCGGTCGCCGGTGAGAATACGGATGTAGTGTTTGCGCATGCGTCCGGAAATGTGGGCGGTGATGGTGTGGCCGTTGTCGAGCTCGACGCGGAACATGGTGTTCGGCAGCGTCTCGAGTACGCGACCTTCCATCTCGATATGTTCGTCTTTTGCCATTGGACTCCGTTCAGGTGTTAAAGCGGCGTTATTCTGCCAGCTTTCCGAGGGTAAGCCAAGCGAATCGTGCCGCTGGATCGGTCCCGGCCCGCGCTCATTCGGGAATGTGCCCCGGGTAGCGCAGCATTTCCGGGCGAAAACCGGCCCCGATCCGGAAATACAGCCGCTGGATCGGCATGCCGTCGCGCTGCACATCCACGCTTCGCAACGGACCCAGCCCGATCAGTGCCAGCTCCAGCCAGTCCTCGTCGATGAGCTTCGGCTCGTGGCTCACCAGCAGTACCGGCCGGTTCGGGTCGGTGTCGAGGTCGAACCAGCGTTCCCACTGCGATCCGCTCATGCCGACCAGGTTGCGCGCGGTGATGTTCTCGACCCGTCCGTCGACGTCGTGGAAGGTCAGCGCCGCGGCGATCCCCCACTTGGCCATGCCGGCCACCACCGGACGCCGACCGGTGTCGGCTTCGATTCGCGATTCGATGCGATGCACCGCTTCGGCCAGTTCCGGCCAGCCCATGTAGCCGAGTCGATTCGGCTGCCACTGCACCCCGGGCAGGCCGATCGAGACATAGTGCAGGCCGAGACCGGCCGCGGCTAGCGACAGCGGCAGCAGCGGTCGCCACAGCGTGCTCAGGGCCCGCTGTGCGCGACCGGCCGGGGTCCCGGGCGGCGGGTGGATGGTGGCTGCAATCATCGGCAGCATGCCCAGCCACATTGGCAGCAGCCAATGCGCCTTGACTTCGGTCAGCACACCGAAGCCGATCGTGATGGCCAGCGGTGCAAGCGTCATGGCCAGCATGAACTTCCGGGCCGCTTTCCCGGGCGCGTAGCGTCGGCGGGCCGGACCGAGCAGCCACAGCGCCGCCAAGCCGGCCAGCGGCGCCAGCGCGGCGATGCTCTGCAGCGGAATCCAGTGCGCGGTGAACTCCGGCTCTTCGGCGATGCGTCGAGTGGACTGGAACACGAAAGAAGCCCAGTCGTTGTCGTGGTTCCAGATCAGGACCGGCGAGAACAGCGCCAGCGCCGCCAGTGCACCGGCCCAGGGATGCCAGCTCAGCAACTGTCGCCTCGCTGGCGCGTGTACGAGCAGGAACAGCAGCACGGCCGGCCCGAGAAACACGATGGTGTACTTGGCCAGCGCGCCCAGGCCGATACTCACTCCGGCGCCCAGCCAGGCGCCTGGCTGGCCGCACAACAGCGCGCGATGCAGGAAGAACAGCGCCGCCAGCCAGGCGGCCATGACCGCTGCGTCGGTGGTCATCAGGAAGCCCGAGGCCATCCATGCCGGAACCACCGCGATCAGCATCGCGCCGAGCAGGCCGCGGGTCTTGTCGTGGACGTCGCGGCAATAAAGATAGGCGAAGACCAGCGCCCCCGGCGCCAGCAGCAGGTTGGCTGCGCGCACGCCGAACGCGTTGTCGCCGAACACCGCGGTGGTCGCTGCGATCAGCCAGGCCGTCAGCGGCGGATGATCGAGGTAGGACAGTGCCGGGTGCAGCGTGTAGACCCAGTAATACATCTCGTCGAAGATGAGTTCGGTCTGTCCCAGATACAGCCAGCGCAGCACCAGCGAAGCGGCGATCAGGCCCAGCGCCGCCATGCGCCAGCGGATATCGGCGTTGTGCTCGCCGTCGCTGGCCGGAAAGACGTAGAAGATCGAACCCAGGTAATTGACCACGGCCGTCAGCGCCACCGCCGGCAGGATCGCCCAGGTCGCGGCCATCGAGAAGCTCTCGGTCAGCACGGCCAGCACGCCGCCGCGCATGGCCAGCGCCAGTAGCGCCACGACCAGGAACGCGCCGTAGCGCCGGGTCACCGAGCGGTCGGGTCGGAATTCGCGGGCGAAGCTCCAGCGGTAATTGAGCACGAAATTGCTGATCGTGGCGACCAGGAACGAGGTGAAATGCGCCGTGGCCAGTCCGAATTCCAGGCTGCGCATCAGCCAGAACACGGCCAGGTCGACGCCGACGCCGCTCAGGCCCACGAGGCTGAAGCGCGACAGGTTTCCCAGCGTCATGCGCGCCCCGCCCAGCGCAGCCAGACGCCGCACAAACAGCCACTGCACCCGGGCATTCATTTTCGACGCCCCGGTGTCGCGATCGTTGAAGCGGAACGGCACTTCGACCACGCGCGGGTCCGGTACGGTTCGCACCAGGACTTCGAGCAGCACCTTGTAGCCTGCCTGCAGCGGTTCGAGCTGGGTCAATCGGTCGCGGCGCGTGGCGAAGAAGCCCGACATCGGGTCCCGAACGCGGGTGAACGGCCAGGCCAGGAACGCGGCGATGCGCGAAACCGCACGGCGCCAGGCCGGCCAGTCGGCGATGGCGCCGCCGTCGACGTGCCGACTGCCCACGGCGACATCGGCGCGACCGGTCATGACCGGATTCAGCAGCCGCGCGATCGCCGCGACCGGGTGCGAGCCGTCCGCATCCATGACGACGCAGAATTCGCCAGTCGCCACACGCGCAGCATCGAGCACCGATGCGGTCAGGTCGGGGGGAGCGCTTCGCCGCAGGAGCCGGACCGGATGCTGCGATGCACGCGCCTCGACCTCGGCAACCGTGGAATCGGTGGAACCGTCGTCGGCCACGACGATTTCGATCGGCCCCGGGAGTTCGTCGGCTGCCAGCAGCGCGTCGATGAGCGCACCGATGTTGCCGCCTTCGTTGAGCGTGGGAATCAGGATCGATACCCGTGCGCCGCGTGCGGGCGGCGATGGCGCGTCGGCGGCGCTGGGGCGGGTCGGATCGGCAGTCGTCACGGGCCAGGTCGGGTGGGGCGGGCGGTGGGCGCCGCAGCGCCAGATTCGGCAGTGTAGCCGAGGCCGCTGCGTCCCGGGCTTTCGATTCGGCGAAAAACCCGCGCCGGGTATTGACAGCATCGGGTTCCGGATTACAATAGCGGGTCTTGCTTCGCGGGAATAGCTCAGTTGGTAGAGCACAACCTTGCCAAGGTTGGGGTCGCGA
>CAYPZP010000242.1:0-4525 GCA_964415285.1 uncultured Halomonas sp.
GACCGTTGACCCGTCGGCCCGGAGATAGCGCTTGTCGAACCCGAAGCTTCGAATTTCGCATTGTTGCAGTCGCCGCATCTGGTCGACGCTGCGGCTCACATCGTCGGGGTGCGTTACCTCGACGAACGAGCGCCCGAGCAGCTGCTCTCGCGGGTAGTCGACCAACCTGCAGAAGGCGGGGTTGACCTCGAGCCAGCGACCGTCGATGGAAAGCAGTGCCATCCCGGCGGCCGAGTGCTCGAATGCCTGCGCCAGGCGCCGGACCGCATCGGCTCGCTCGCGCCGCGGCGGGCCGGGTTCAATCCAGGTGGGGTCCGAATGTGCGCTCATGCGAAGAAATTATGCATGAAACGTGCCAAGACCGGCTGAACCGTGATCGCCGCGCGTCCGCCCGCCGTCCCCGGGCGCGCCCCGGGCTGCCGGAACCGGCAGATCAGCCGGCCGGCCGCCCGCTGTCGCCAGCGCGCTGTGCGTCTCGCACGGCGCGGAACTCGTTGCCTTCGTACCAGTTCGGCCAGCGCCGGGATTCGACCAGCGCCCGGCCGACCTGGTACAGAATCGCGGCATCCTGCGACGCACCACGGAAGTCCCAGTCCGGATCGAAGGTATCGCCGGGTTTGTGGTATCGCCGATCGCGGTATTCAGCCTCGATCGCGGGAATGTAGTCGGCATCCCGCTCGGTGTGGACCACGCCGCTTTTCGCATACAGCGCGGGAATTCCGGCTCGCGCGAAGTTGAAGTGATCGGAGCGGTAGTAGAACCCGGCCTCGGGCGTCGGCTCTTCAGCGACGCGCCGACCAGCCGGTTCCAGCGCTGTGGCCAGCACCTCCTCGAGCTCGGACGAGCCGTAGCCGACCACGACCATGTCCTCGGTGGGACCGGCCATGAAATTGAACGCGTCCATGTTGATCGCCGCGACGGTCTGTCGCGCCGGGACCACCGGCTGGTTGACGTAGTGCCTCGAGCCCAGCAGGCCGAACTCTTCCAGCGTCACGGCCAGAAACAGCAGCGAGCGATCCGCCGGACCGGCCTGTGCGTGCAGCCGAGCGATCTCCAGCAGCGCCGACGTTCCCGACGCGTTGTCGATCGCACCGTTGAAGATCCCGGCACTGCCCGGCATCGCCATGTTGCGCCCGAGGTGGTCCCAGTGCGCCATGTAGACGACCGTCTCTTCGGGCGCCTCGGTGCCCTCGAGACGGCCCGCGACGTTGTACGACAGCCCCCTGCGAGCGGTATTCCGCACGCCGGCCGTCGCCCGCGCGTCGAGCGGGCGCGCCTCGAAACCGGGACGGGCGGCTTCCTGCTTGATCTCGCCGTAATCGATTCCGACGCGTCCCAGCAAGTCGCGAGCGGTTTCGTCGGTAATCCAGCCCTCCAGCGCCAGGATCGGGGCGTCGCCGCGATCGGCGAGCTCGAACTGCGGACCGGACCAGGAATTGATCACCACTTCCCACGGATAGGAGGCCGGCTCGGTTTCGTGGACGATCAGTGCCGCGGCCGCGCCCTGACGCGCCGCTTCCTCGTACTTGTAGGTCCATCGCCCGTAGTAGGTCATCGCTCGGCCGTTGAAGAGCCCGGAATCGGGGTCGGCGAAGCCGGGATCGTTGACCAGTATGACCACGGTCTTGCCCTCGATGTCCAGGCCCGCGTAGTCGTTCCAGTCGTACTCGGGCGCGACGATGCCGTAGCCGACGAAGACCAGCTCGGAATCCTCGACGCCGTGCGGGCCGGGGCCGAGCCGCCGGCTGCCGACGATCATCTGCTCCGGGTAACCCAGTTCGAACGAACCCTCCGGGCCGTCGATCCTCAGCGAGCTGCGCGACTGGTTGGTGAGTTCGACCATCGGCACCGGCTGGAGATAGCTGCCGCCGAATCCGGGCTGAAGCCCGGCGTCGGCCAGCTGCTCGACCAGAAAATCGACGCTCAGCCGCTCACCGCGCGAACCCGGGGCCCGGCCCTCGAAGTCGTCGGAAGACAGGGTCTGCATGTCGGCGACGAAACGTCCGGTATCGAAGCCCGAACCGGGCACCGGCGGAACCCCCCAGGCCGGCGCCTCGGGCTGATCCGGGCTGGCGGGTTCGAGCGCGGGCTCGGCAGTGCCTGAATCGGCGGTCGGTTCCGCCTCGGGCTCGGGACGATCGCAGGCAGCGAGCGCCGCCAGCAGCGAAACAGCGATGAGCAGGCGGGTAACGGAATCGGGCACGAGACGCTCCAGGGCTTGACTGATTTCAGCCCCGGATTCTACTCGCTTCGGCCCGCTTCAGCGATTGCCGGCCCGGAACACGGGCCCGCACGTCGAAACCTGCCGCGCGGGCTACGGCGCTTCCGCGATCAGGCGCACCTCGAACTCGACATCGACGCGATTTCGGACGAACTCGGGATCGGCAAAGTCGCCGGTACCGATGTCGAAACGCTGACGATCCACCTCGGCCGTGCCCGCCAGCGTGAATTCGCCCCGGGCCATCAGGTCGGCACCGTCCGACGACAAGGTGAAGCGAATCGGTTGCGAACGGGTGATCGCCTTGAGCGTCAGTTCACCGTCGGCGCGGTAACCGGAGCCGGCCTGTTCGATCGCCGTACTGCGCCACTCGGCACGGGGATGTCGGTCCACGGCGAAGAACTCCGGTCCCTTCAGGGTCTGGTCGCGATCGGCATTGTCGCTGTCGGCCGAAGCCAGGTCCACCGTGACCTCGATCGAACCCTGCGCCGGACCGGCGCCACCGGGAACACAGTAGTCGACCTTGAAGTCGCCGAAGCGCCCGGTAAATTCCGAATCCTCCACAGCGCCGGAGAACGACAGCCGGCCGGTCTCGGCGCCACCGGCGAAGCAGGTCGTCTCGACACCGGCCGACGCGATCGCCGAGATCAGCAACAGCCCGCAAAGAACGTTCGATCTGCGCATCATGGAAGCATCCTTTTCAAGACATCGTCGTGCAAACGGAAGTGGTGCCGCAGGGCTGCCAGCACGTGGACGCAGACCAGCACCGCGAGCGCCACGCCCAGGCCATCGTGGACGCTTGCCAATATCGACTCCAGGCGCTCATCCTGGGGCATGAAGTCGGGTATCTCGACCAGGCCGAAGAACTCGGCGCCGTAACCGGCGGCGGAGGAGTAGGCCCAGCCAGAAAGCGGCAGCGCCAGGATCAGACCGTACAGCAAGCCGTGGGAAACCGCCGCGCTGCGGCGTTCCCACGGGGGCATGGTGTCGGGATGCGGCGGCGGACGGTTGAACGCGCGCCATGCCAGCCGGATCAGCACCAGAATCAGCACCGACATGCCGATCGATTTGTGCTGATTGACGAGCGCGAACTGTTGCCGGATCGAATCCGCCTCGTCGATGCGCCACGCCCAGGTGAACTGCAGCGCAATGCCGACGACCACCGCCCAGTGCAGGAACTGGGCCACGGCGCCGAAACGCGTTGGCGTGTTGCGCAGATGCAGTTTCATTTTCTGCGGCTACCATGGGAAGGCCTTTCACGATATCGGATTTGGAATGAACATGCCGTTGCCCCGAACACTCCCGAAAGTCGGTGTCGCGATCTTCGCTCTCGCCGCCGGCGGGCTCTTCGGCTGCGCTACGGCTCCGGCCCCGGCGCCGGACACCGCGCCGAGCGCGGACCCGGCGTCGGCCGACTGGCCCGCCTTCGCGCAACCGGCGGCCAATGAAACCGTCTACCGGGTCGACGAATCCGCCTCCGCGCTGCTGGCACGCGTCGACCCGAGCGGACCGATGGCCCGGCTCGGCCACAGCCACGTCGTCGGCGGTGCCGTGCTGTCCGGTCGCATCGTCACCGGTGCGGCAGCACCGCGCGCCGAAGTCCACGTTCGCGTCCGGGACCTTGCCGTCGATCGCCCGGCCTGGAGACGGGCCCACGGCCTCAAAGCCGAGCTGGATGCTTCGGCAATCGAGGGCACGCGCCGCAACCTGCTCGGACCCCGCGTCATGGACGCCGAGTCCCATCCGCGCATCGACGTGCGCAGCGTCGCGGTGAGCGGCCCGGCCTGGCTGCCGGAGGTTGAGCTGGCGATTCGGTGGCGCGGAAGAGTGCGCCAGTTCGGCGTGCCGGTCGCGATCCGTCTCGACGGCGAGCGCATCGAAGCCGTGGGCCGTTTCGACCTGCGTCACTCCGATTTCGGTCTCGACCCGTTCTCTGCCGCCGGCGGCGCGCTGCGCGTGTCCGATCGAATCCAGATCCGGTTCCGCATCGTGGCCACGGCCGTCGCGTCCGATGTTGCTATCATCGCCGACCAGCCAATGAATCCGGGGACGCCTCCGTGAACCAGCCCGACACGCACAACGAGGCGCAGCAGCGCAACTGGTTTACGCGTTTTCTGGACACCGTCGAGTGGCTCGGAAACCTGCTGCCGCATCCGGTCACGCTGTTCGCCCTGCTGGCCACCGCGATGGTATTCCTGTCCGGCCTGTTCGGCTGGCTCGGCGTCAGCGTCGAGGATCCGCGCTCGACCGCCGCGGCCGGTGCGACGATCGAAGCGGTCAGCCTGATGAACGCCGACGGCCTGCGCC
>CAYPZP010000243.1:0-4500 GCA_964415285.1 uncultured Halomonas sp.
GATCCGAGGCCGTGATGGCACGGCCCCCGGTAGCCGGTCGCGTTTCGCGCGGTTCGGCTTCCACCATCGCGCGCCGGGAGCAACGATTTTCGAACCAACCATCAGGAACACGAAGAATATGTCCACCAACCGCTTCATCGTCAGAAAAGCCGCCGTACTCGGCGCCGGCGTCATGGGCGCCCAGATCGCGGCACACCTGACCGCGGCCGGCATCCCGGTCCGGTTGTTCGACCTCCCCGCCAAGCAAGGCGGTCGCAACGATCTGGTCAAGGGCGCGATCGGCCGCCTGACCAAGCTCAAGCCGCCGCCGCTGGCGCGCAGGGGCCTGGTCGAGTTCCTCCAGCCGGCCAACTTCGACGACGACGCGTCCAAGCTGGCCGACTGCGACTTCATCATCGAGGCGGTCGCCGAGCGCATCGACATCAAGAAATCGCTCTACGACAAGATCGAGGCGCACATCCGTCCCGACGCCATCTTCGCCTCCAATACCTCGGGTCTGTCGATCACGGAGCTGGCCAGCGTGCTGCCGGAAAAGAACCGCGCCCGCTTCTGCGGCGTGCACTTCTTCAACCCGCCGCGCTACATGCACCTGGTCGAGCTGATTCCGCACGCCGGCACCGATCCCGAGGTCATGGACCAGCTCGAAGTGTTCATGACCCAGACGCTGGGCAAGGGTGTGGTGCGCGCGCTGGACACCCCGAACTTCATCGCCAATCGCGTCGGCACCTTTTCGATGCTCTCGACCGTGCACCACGCCGAGCGGCTCGGGCTGGGCTTCGACACGGTCGATGCGCTGACCGGCCCGGCCATCGGCCGACCGAAGTCGGCCACGTTCCGGCTCGCCGACGTGGTCGGCCTGGATACGCTGGCCAACGTCATGGCAACGATGCAGGGCAAGCTCGAAGACGATCCCTGGCACCGCTACTACCAGGTGCCCGGCTGGATGCAGCAGTTGATCGACCACGGCGCGCTGGGCCAGAAATCGGGCGCCGGCGTGTTCCGCAAGGAAGGCAAGGCGATCAAGGTGCTGGACCCGGAAAGCGGTGAATACCGGGACACTGACTACGCGCTCGACGACGAGGTCAAGCAGGTGCTCGGCATTCGCGACCCCGGCGAGAAGCTCGAGGCCATGGCCCACTCCGAGCGGCCCGAGCTGAAGTTCCTGTGGGCCATCCACCGCGACCTGTTCCACTACTGCGCCGTGCTGCTCGAGGACATCGCCGAGTCCGCGCGCGAGATCGACCTGGCGATGCGCTGGGGCTACGGCTGGGAGTACGGGCCGTTCGAAACCTGGCAGGCGGCCGGATGGGAACGAGTCGCTTCCCTGCTTGAAAAGGAGATCGCTTCCGGCGGCACCATGGCCGACGCCCGGCTGCCCGACTGGGTCTCCAGGGTGTCGGCCGCCCACGCCGAAAGCGGCTCGGTGACTGGCGACGGCGGCACCTCGCCGCGCCCGGCTCTTGATGTCTACCGGCGCCAGCTCCAGCCGCCGCGCCTGATCGGCGAGAAGTCCGACCACGGCACGACCGTCGCCGATCTGCCAGGCGCCCGGCTCTGGACGCTGGAAGACGACGTGCTGATCGTGTCGCACAAGTCGAAGATGAACGTGATCGACGGCGGCGTCATCGACGGCCTCAACGAAGCCGTCGAACGCGCCGAACGAGAATTCGCCGGCATCGTGATCTGGCAGCCGAAGGGCCCGTTCTCGGCCGGCGCCAATCTCAAGGCCGCAATGGAGTGGGTCCAGAACGGCGAATGGGACAAGGTCGAAGGCCTGGTCCGCGACTTCCAGGACGTCAACCTCCGGCTGCGCTATGCCGCGGTGCCCAGTGTTGCCGCCGTTCGCGGCCTGGCGCTGGGCGGCGGGCTGGAACTGGCGATGCACACCAGCCGGATCGTCGCGCACCTCGAGTCCTACATGGGCCTGGTCGAGGCCGGCGTCGGCCTGCTGCCGGCCGGCGGCGGGCTGGGCACGCTGGCCTTCCGCGTCGCCGAGCAGACCGTGGCCGGTGACAGCTATCCGCTGCTCGAGAAGCGATTCAAGCAGGTCGCGATGGGCCAGGTCTCCGGCTCGGCGATGGAAGCGCGCGAGATGGGCTACTTGCGCGAGACCGACGCGATCGTGATGCACGAGCACGAACTGCTCTACGCGGCCCACGGCACGATCCGGGGCATGAACGCCGCCGGCTACCGCGCGCCGCTGCCCGGGGCGACCATCCCGGCGGCCGGCGACGTCGGCATCGCGACGCTGAAGATGCTGCTGGCCAACATGCACGAGGGCCACTTCATCTCCGATCACGATTTCGAGATCAGTGCACGCATCGCCGACACGTTGTGCGGCGGCGCGATCGACCGCGGCACGCCGGTCGACGAGCGCTGGCTGTACGCGCTGGAGCGCAGGCACTTCGTCGAGCTGACGAAGATGGGCCCGACGCAGGAGCGAATACTCCACATGCTCAAGACCGGCAAACCGCTCCGGAATTGACGTCTGGCTACTGCGCGAGCGGTGGCCGCCGCACGCTCGCTACGCCAGCCCACCAATTCCGGCGAATGTTTCAGTGAATCATTGATTTTTAGACAGGATTGCAACCATGAGTAATGCATATATCGTTTCCGCGGTGCGTACGCCGGTGGCCAAGGCCTTCAAGGGCGGCTTCCGCAACACCCGGCCCGACGACCTGCTGGCGCACGTGATTCGTGAATCGCTGGCCGAAGTGCCGTCGATTCCGCACGACAAGATCGAGGATGTCATCGTCGGCTGCGCGATGCCGGAAGCCGAACAGGGCATGAACGTGGCGCGCATCGGCGCATTGCTCGCCGGCCTGCCCGACGCGGTACCGGGCGTGACCGTCAACCGTTTCTGCTCTTCGGGTCTACAGACCGTGGCGATGGCCGCCGACCGGATCCGGCTCGGCGAGGCCGACGTGATGATCGCCGGCGGTACCGAAACCATGACCATGGTGCCGATGATGGGCCACAAGGTCGCCATGAACCCGAAGGTGTTCAGCGACGATCACGTCGCGATCGCCTACGGCATGGGCATCACGGCGGAAAAGGTCTCCGAGCAGTACGGCGTCTCGCGAGAGGACCAGGACGAATTCGCCTACCGCAGCCACCAGAAGGCGATCGCGGCAATCGACGCTGGCGAGTACACCGAGATCCGGCCCTTCACCGTTCACCACCACTACCCCGACCCGGCTTCGGGCGCGATCCGCGAGGTCGAGACCGTCATCGACACCGACGAAGGCCCTCGACGCGACACGACGCCGGAGGCGCTCGGCAAGCTGCGCACGGTGTTCCGCGCCGACGGCACGGTGACCGCGGGCACCAGCTCGCAGATGTCGGACGGCGCCGGCGCGCTGGTGCTGGTCTCGGAAAAGGCGCTGAAGGAATACGATCTCGAACCGCTGGCGGTGTTCCGCGGTTTTTCGGTGGCCGGGGTGCCCCCGGAAATCATGGGTATCGGACCGATCGCCGCGATCCCGAAGGTGCTCGATCAGACGGGTGTTTCCAAAGACGACCTGGACTGGATCGAGCTCAACGAGGCCTTCGCCGCGCAGGCGCTGGCCGTGATCCGCGACACCGGGCTGGACCCGGACCAGGTCAACCCGCTGGGCGGCGCGATCGCGCTTGGTCACCCGCTGGGGGCCACCGGCTCGATCCTGTCGGCCAAGCTGATTCACGGCCTGCGGCGCCGGAAGCAGAAGTACGGCATGGTGACGATGTGCATCGGCACCGGCATGGGCGCGGCAGGCATTTTCGAAGCGCTCTGACGCCCTACCGAACGGCGGCCGGCAGCGGCCGGCCGCCGCGATTTCGTTTCGTCTTTTTTCTTGCTCGAAAACGGGGCCGGTCAGGTCTCTTCGTAAACGCAATGCATCTCATTCGCGTGATATTCTTGCGGCGTCCCGAACCGTAGGCGCCAGCCATCCATGCCGTCGCTTCGACGCGAAAGAATCCTCGACGTCCACCATTGGAACGATTCGCTTTTCAGCTTCCGCACCACGCGCGATCCCGGGCTTCGCTTCGACAGCGGCCAGTTCATCATGGTCGGACTTCCGGAAGACGGCAAGCCGCTGATGCGGGCCTACTCTTTCGCCAGCGCGAGCTGGGAAGAATCTCTGGAATTCCTGTCGATCAAAGTGCCGGACGGTCCGCTGACCTCCAGGTTGCAGCACCTCAAGCCGGGCGACGAGGTCGTCTTATCGAGCAAGCCCACCGGCAGTCTCCTGATCCACGACCTCCACCCCGGCCCGCGGCTGTGGCTTTTTGCTACCGGCACGGGGCTGGCGCCGTTCCTGTCCATCATCAAGGACCCGGAAACCTACGAGCGCTTCGACGAGGTCGTCCTGTGCCACGGCGTGCGCTACGAGGCCGACCTCGCCTACCGCCGATACATCAATGAGGAACTCCCGAAGCACGAAATCCTCGGCGAGGTGATCGGCAAACGGCTTCGTTACTACCCGGCCGTGACCCGCGAGCCGTTCAAGCACCGCGGCA
>CAYPZP010000244.1:0-4493 GCA_964415285.1 uncultured Halomonas sp.
AGAAATCCTCGAATACCCGCAGCGCCTGGCCGCGATGGACGTAGGCACGGTCGGCGTTGTTCGGGCCGTAGTCGTGATCGTCCCAGATCGCATAGTGATGCGTGGCCGACAGCAGCCGCTGCATCTCGGGTAGCTGCCGGGTATGGCTGAAGCGGGCGTACATGCCGGAATGCGAGTCCCAGTCGGCCTCGCGGTAGTAGACGTTGTCTCCCAGCCAGAGCATGAAGTCGGGCCGTGCCTCGGCGATCGCATCGAATACGCGATAGCCGGCGCCGTAGGGCCTTCCGGGCCGGTCGAAAACGGGCTCGTTGACGTAGGCGCAGGACCCCAGCGCAAATCGGAACGGCGGCGGATCGTCTCGCCATTGCCACAGCGGCTGGGTCACGAAACGCTGGTCGAAGCGCGGTTCCAGCGCGCGCCTGTCGAGCACCACACGGTAGCGGTACTCGGTACCCGGTTCCAGCCCGGCAACATCGAATTCCACCGTGAAGGCGCTTTCCGGCGTAGTCGATCGCACGCGTGTTCGTGCCGCGGACCCGCCGGAATCGGCCGCGGGCCAGTATTCCAGCGCGACCTGCGCTTGCATGTCGGTCTGCAGCCAGACCTTGACCGCGCGCATCGCCGAATGACCCGGCATCGGGCCGGCGACCAGCTCCGCGGCCTGCAGCGGCAGACCGAAACACAGCAGCAGCATGGCAATGAATCGACCGAGCATGCGCCCTCCTTGCGGTTCGCGTTGATCGACCTGAAAGTATGCGCGATCGGGCAGGCGCCCGCGGCAGCTCATGCGCCTCGGAGCAATTCGACGATGCGGAACAGCAGCAGCGCGAATGAGGCGATCGCGCCGAGCAACGGCAGGAAACGCGGCAGATCGATGCCCGAAGCCGGCACCGCGCCGCGCTTGAGCCGCCACAGCGCAAGATTCACCGCGGCGAACACGGCAAGAATGATCGCGCTGGTCGCCTGGGCCAGTGCACCGAGACCGAACGACAGCGCCAGCAGCAGCACCGCAAGCGTTGCGGCAAGCGTGGCCACGATCGGGGTGCGCAAGCCGGGATGCACCGTGGCAAGCCGGGCCGGCGCGTAGCCACGCGAGGCCATGCCGTAGCCGACGCGGGCCGCCATCACGATCTGCACCAGCGCCCCGTTGATGCCGGTCAGAATGCTGACGCCGACGATCACGGCGACCGCCGCATCGCCGCGCTGGCGCACCGCTTCGGCCAGCGGCGTGCTGGCATCGGCGAGCTGCTGCGGTTCGACCGCGAGCACCAGCAGCGCGCTGACGACGACATAGACCAGGGTGGTCACGACCAGCGCACCGATCAAGGCCCTCGGCAGCGTTCGACGGACGTCGCGGACCTCTTCGGCCATCGTGACCATGTCTTCGAAGCCGATAAAGGCATAGAACGCGATGAAAGCGGCCGCGGCGACGCCGGCCCAGGCCGACGGCGTCGCCGGCGCGAGTAGCGCCGCCGGTTCGATGGCTGCCAGATCGATCCGGAGCGCGGACTCGCCGGCAATCCACAGCAATGCGCCGACCTCGACGATCGTGATCGCCACGACGACGCCGACCGCCTGGCGAACGCCCCAGGCCGCGACGGCGCCGAGCATCAGCACCAGGACCACGGTTGCGATTGCTGCATCGACCGTCACCAGGTCGCGCAGGAAACCGACCGTGGCCACCGACAGCGTCGCTGCCGAGACGACGCCGGTCGCGATGATGGCCCAACCGATGACTGCGGCGAGCATCCGGCTCTCGAACGCCGCCTCGACGTAGCGCGCCGAGCCGCCGGCATGGGGCAGTCTGGCCGACAGCTCGGCGAACGACAGCGCCGACAGCAGCGCCAGCAGACCGGCCAGCAGAAACGCCAGCGGCGCAAGCAGACCGACCTCGCCGGCAACACGACCCGACAGCGCGTAGAATCCGCCGCCCACCATGGTACCGACGCCGTACAGCAGCAGCCGCACGCCGCCGATCGAGCGGCTCAGTTCAGGCGATTGTTTCGGGCGCGAAGTCACCGGGCGCTCCGGAAGGAAATCCGGGCGGGCGAAGGTGGCAGCGGGGTACCCGCAGCCGGTTCGACCGCGGCACGGGCATCATCGAAGGGCAGCGGCCCGCGCCCGAGGCGCGGACCGCCGGGTTCGCGACGGGGCTCAGCCCTGGGTCGGATCCGAACCGCCATGCTTCTGCATGGCCTGCTGCATCAGCGCCTGGTATTCCTGTTGCGCCGTCTGCAGCCTGGAAATCAGGTCGTCGGTTTCCGGGTTCTGCTCGCGCATCGCGGCGAGAAGCTCCTCGTTCAGCGACTGGATCCGGGCCTGCACCTCCGGATCCTGCATCGCCTGGCCCTGAGCCTGGCGCATGGTGTTCTGTTCCTGGCGAAGCTGCTCGCTGGCGGTCTGGGTCTCTTCTTCCGACAGCTCGCCGCTCTCAAGCCGGCCCTGCAGATCCTCCATCTTCTGGCGCGATTGTTCGGGATCCACGCCCGACTCCGACATCTTGTCGTCGATCATCGCCATGAATTCGTCGCGCTGGTCTGCGAGGCTCGGATTCGCTTCGATGGTGCTTTGCTGGATTTCGGCCAGCTGCTGATTGAGTTGCTGGATCTCGCCCTGCTTCTGCTGCACCTGCTGCAGCAATTCGCTGGGCTCACCGACACTGCCCTGCTGCGCCTGGAGCGGGGCCGCCGCCAGCGCCACCAGAGCCAGGACCGCGCCCGAGAGGCCGATCAGCGACTTGACCTTGATTGATTCGAGATTCGACATGCGCTTGGCTACTCCTGTCATTCAAGTAAAAAATATGGCGACAACGCGCGGTGCCGCCAGATCAAAGCGCACGGTAACAGATCGAGCCGGAATTTTGGGCCAGGGTCCGTGGCGCCGGCCGATCAGTGCGCTTCCGTGGGTGCGCCGGCATCCCGGATCAGGCCCCGCGGTTCAAACCCCGCGCCCTCGAGGATTCAATCCGATCGAAATCGGGATGACAGGCTGCCGGGATTGCACCGAGGCGGCCCAGGGATCGCAACAAGCGCATTGCGCCGCGCGGCGAGGAGATCCCGGACCGAAATGCGCATTATTCCAAATTTGTAAATTAATTTGCATTTTCAGTCAATCTGCTGTATGATCACCCGCACGTCAACCGTTCCGCAGCCGTTGTCTGACGGGAGTCCAACGTTTCCAGGAAAGACCCATGAATACCCGCTGTCGCAGAACCCTCGTCCCGTTCATCTCCCTGCTGGCGGCTCTGGCCGGCGCGGCAGGCGCGGAAGTGCCCACCTATCGGGTCGAAGTCATTGCAACGTTCAGCACCACGACCGTGCTGCGCGGAGCCAGTGAAAATGGCCGAATCGTCGGCTACCAGATCAATGCCGGCCAGGCGCAGGCCTTTACCGCCACGCTGGATCAAGGTATGGCGCTTCTGCCGCTCCCCGCCGGCTACAACAGCGCCGATGCGCTCGATGTGAACTCCGCAGGAGTGATCGTCGGCACCGCGTCGGATTCGGGGTCTGCGGCCGATTTCGGTCAGCCGGCCGTGTGGGAGCCGGACGGCGCCGGCGGCTACTCCATTCGCCTGCCCCGGCAATTCGACACCGTGAACTCTGCGCTCGGGCCGCTGCCCGTCACCGGCGGCCAGGTCGTGGCGATCAACGAATCCGGAACCCTGGTCGGCTGGTCCCGTCTACAGGGTTTCCAGGGCGGACCTGCGACGCTCTTCTCGCTCGACGGCGCGCCATCGAATCTGTCCGAAATGGGATTGAACGCCACGCCGCGCGACGTCAACGACGCCAATATCGTGGTCGGTGGCCAGCTCAAGTTCGACCTCGATACGGCTGCCGTGACCGATCTCGGCGTTCCGCCCGACCTGGCCGGCAACGTCGGGTTCACCAACGCCATCGTCTTTGCCATCAACAACGCCGGCGAAGCCGTCGTCGCCGCCAACCTGGCTTCCGTGCCGACCGAGAACTACCTGACCTACAACCATCACGAAGACACCGGCTACCGCAGACTCGACGAGAATGAACTGCCGTCGCGATTCGTTGGCTTCTACGACAACAACGACCTCGGCGACACGGTCTCTCCGGCCGGCATCTACTTCTCCGCCGAGGACGCACTCGTGACTCGGATCGCCGATCTGCTCGCGCCCGACTCCGCGCAGTGGGATGTCGCCAACGGTTTCATCGACAACGATCGACGCATCTACACAACCGCGCAGGACTTCGCTACGGCGACCTCGGCACTCGTGGTACTGGTCCCGGTCGCCGATGTCGTGTTCGAGCATGGGTTCGAGGCCCGGCAGTAAACGACGCCTGAACGTTTCGGTGCCCGCTGGTTGACGCCCGACCGACCCGGATCAACCCTCCTCCAGCCACTGCTTTCCGACGGCGGACGCCCGCTGGTCGTGCCGACGCAGCGACCGACACCTGACCGCGAGAGGCCGGGGACTGCCCGACGGTCTCTGCGCATCGCAGGACCACTCCGCAACTCCTGCGTCC
>CAYPZP010000245.1:0-4420 GCA_964415285.1 uncultured Halomonas sp.
CTGC
This sequence comes from uncultured Halomonas sp., assembly GCA_964415285.1. Taxonomy (GTDB): domain Bacteria; phylum Pseudomonadota; class Gammaproteobacteria; order Xanthomonadales; family Wenzhouxiangellaceae. The sequence goes on from CAYPZP010000245.1 coordinate 5, forward strand.
ACCGCTGGCTTCAGGCCGGACTGGGTTCCAGCGCGCCGTAGCCCAGTGTCCGCCCGCCCGCGGCGACCATGGCCTCGGCGTCGCCGGCCAGCCGCAGCTCGAAGTCGTCCGGGTGAATGCCCAGCCGCAGCGGCCGGCCGGTGGCGCGCGCGACCCACCGGTTCAGCGCGTTCGACGCACCCACGGTGGCGGCGCGGAACGCCGTGTCGGCCTCGAACCCGGCCATCGGCAGGCGATGAAAGCGGCCGGCCAGCGAATCGAACACGCCCGACAGCGTCTCGTAGTGGCGAAACGGCAGCAGCTCGAGCAGCGCGCGCGGCACCGGCCCCATGGCCCACGCCGGCGGTACGTAGAGCGCCGGGGCCGGCAAATCGTGGCGCGGGAACCAGCGGTGGTTGGCCAGCATCAGCCGCAGGATGCCGAAACGGCTCAGCGCCAGGTGCTCGGCGGCGTTGCGCGAAATCAGCGCGCTGTGCAGCCGGTGCTTCGGACCGCGGATTCTGCGCGCTTCGTGGCACCAGCCGTGCCCGGCCAGCTCGCCGCCGCGCGCCAGCAGCGCGCGCAGCCGATCGAGACCGGCGGCGTCCCAGCCGGTACCCGGGACGACCAGCAGCGTGACCGGCGTCAGTCCGGCCCGCTCCAGCCGCTCGAAGATCCGCTCGACCCGATCCATCGTCGCCGGCATCACGTCGTGGATCGAGACCAGCAGATTCACGGCGAGCGCACCTCGGCGCCGAGGATCCCGCGCCACTGATCGAGGCTGCTGCGGTTGAGCGCCCGCGCGGCCCGACAGGCCGATTGCGCGAGCGCAACGCGTCGCTCCGGCGGCCAACGCCCCAGTTCGGCGAGCACCGCGGACAACGACCGATCGAGCGCGAACACGACGATGTGCTCGGCCAGATCGGGCCAGTTGACGATGCCGCAGGTCTCGGTGACCGCCGCGATCCGGGCGCGACCCATCGCTTCCAGCGCGACGTTGCCGAACGATTCCATTTCCGAAGGCAGCACCAGCGCATCGGCGGCATCCATCTGCGCGCACAGACCTTCGCGGCTCAGCCAGCCGACGTATTCGAGGTTTTCCAGGCGCCCGGCCGCGGCCTCGATCTCGCCTTTCAGCGGACCCTCGCCGGCAATCACGAAGCGCAGGTCGGGCAGCGTTTCGGCGGCTTCGACGACCGTGTGCAGCCGCTTCTCCGGCGCCAGTCGGCCGGCGAACAGAACCTGTCGAAGTGCTCCGTCGGGCTCGCGGACTGGCGAATCGAGCACCGACTTCGGCAACAACGTGCCGATGCGGCTCACGCGCTTGGCGCCCGAGCGTTCGGCGTGGGCGATCATGCTCGCGGAATTGGCCAGCACGTGGTCGGCGCGCTTGAACAGCATCCTGTCGACGATGCGAAAGTAGCCGCGGCTGAAGACCTTGAGCAAAGAGCGCTGATAGAGGTCGGTGACCCCGGCGTAGTCGGTGTGGAAACCGAAGATCAATCGTGCGCCCAGTTTGCGCGCCCAGCGCGCGCCGAGCATGCCGAACGGTCCGGGCGTGGCAACGACGACCGTTTCGGGTTCGAGCCGTTTCATCGCCCGCGCGAATTCGCGCAGCGAAGGCAGGAAGATCTGCTGGGTCGCATCGCCGGGCAGCGGAAAATGCAGCCCGCCGCGGATTTCGCCGCCCGGACACAGGAAGCGAGCGTCGAACGCCTCGGGGTCGAGCTGGGCGATCAGGTCGGCGTAATAGGCACCGACGCCGTTGCGTTCGGGCATCGAATCGGAGACGAACGCCACCCGCACCGCGGCCCGAGCGCGGGATCGAACCTCATCCATGTGCCGGCTCCGAACGAGTCGAGGCGCCGGACGATCCGAACCGACCGATGGCGTAGACCTCGGAAAACGCCTGCTCGATGCGCCCTTCATCCAACCCGTACTGCGCAAGAGAGTAGCGATGCGCCGAGCGAAATCCGCGCGATGCACGCGCCGCCCGGGACAGTGCCGTCCGGAATTGCGGCCTCAGCTCCAGGCCCAGGGCGGCGAACGCGTCGGTCACGGCCGCGGCCAAGCGGTCGCGCAAGTCGCGGTTTTCGACAATGACGACACGATCGGGACGCTGTACGGCCAGCGCTTCGAGGTGCAGGTAGTAGTCTCGCAACAGTTCGAGGAACCGGTCGCGCAGCGCATCCGGCACGCCGTCGAAACCGGCCGCTCGCAAGCCCGGCTCGATCGAGCTGAGCTGCGACGGCACGGTCTGCTTCGGCTCCCGGGTGCAGGCCAGGATCCGCGCCCCCGGAAACGTATCCAGCAGCGACTCGGCCATGCCGGAGAACGACGCATTCTTCGAAAGGAACCGGCGTTCGCTGCCGTGGACGAACAGATGCTTCTGCACGCAAGCGCGGTAATAACGCAGCAGGCGCTCCCGCTCTGCGCAACGGGACGAGCGGTCCAGGCACGCCGTACGCCACAGCCACTCGGCTCGCGGAAACGCGACTACCAGGATGAAGCACTGCGCGGTCGGCATGAGCGCGAGGAAGTCCTCTTCCGGCGCGTCCAGCGCGAACGGATGAACGTCATCCATGCCGGCAGCCAGACGGCGCGTGATGGCGTCGACCAGACGGGCGACGGGCCGTCCCACCGCTCGGTCGATCCGGGCCAATCCGAGCACCAGCTTGCGACCGGTGACCGACAGGCCGAACAGGCACTCCCACATCCGGAACGTCGTGGTTCGCTCATCGGCCGAAAGCACGTGATGCAGGTGCGTCGTGCCCGAACGCGGCGGTCCGAGAACGAACACCGGCTCGCGAACCTCGACGCGTCGCCAGCCGCGGAAGAACACATCGTCGAGGGCAAAACCCAACCAGTGCAGAAGCTGGATCACCACGAACAGCGGCCAGACCAGCACCACGGCGAAGCGCCCGCGCCAGCGACGACCGTCGCCGCGCATCGCCCAGGGCAGCGAAAGCAATCGGAGCAGAGCCTGCGGAAACGCGTTGTACAAGGCGACGGACCGTTGGCGCGATCTGGGCCCGAATTGTGACACGGCGCGCGCTCCGGCCGGCATTCCGCTCGCCGGGTCGGCGCGGCCCCGGTCAGGCGGCGGCCATTTCCCGCCGCGCCCGGGAGAGAACGCTCACACCGGTCTGAATGAACAGCAATGCCATGGCCGTGCCAACGATCAGATCCAGCCAGGCCAGACCGGTACCGGCCACCGCGAGTGCCGTGAAGATCACCGCCAGGTTGCCGATCACGTCGTTGCGCGAGCACAGCCAAACGGACTCCATGTTGATGTCGTGATTGCGCTCGGCGGTCAACAGCCAGAGACAGGCCAGGTTGCCGATCAGCGCGATTGCGGCGGCCACGACGATGACCAGGGGCAGCGGATCGAAGCCGACCACCAGCTTGCGAGTGATCTCGACGAGGATGGCGACGCCGAACGCGAGCTGGATCGCACCCTTGACCTGGGCTGCACGCGCCCGGTGATGCAGGGCCCCGCCGACCACCGCGATGCTGATCGCATAGGTCAGCATGTCGCCCAGGTTGTCGGCCGAATCGGCAAGCAGTGCCGACGAGTCGGCCCAGACCGCCGCTCCGAACTCGCCGACAAACAAGAACGCGTTGATGATCAGCACGCTCCAGAGCACCAGCCGCCGTCGTTGATCGGACGCCGCCTCGAGTGCCCGGGCCTGGTCATCGCAACAGCAACCCAATTCGATTTCTCCACGATTACCCAGCTCGCGATGCCGCCATCCTACCTGCTGTGCGCATCGCACGCAGCCGAAGAAACGCCGGCAGGTGCCCGACTTGACACGAAAATTTCATCGAATCAGGCTCGCAATCGCGTCCGAAAGCGAGTATAGTCGAAGGTGCTGCGGTAGGCGGCTGTGGAATTTCCGGTAGTACTCCTTCCTGAGAAGATGTCTCCTGAACGTTTCCCGATCGCACTCGCGGCGGCCATGATGCCGCCGGGCAGCAATTACATCCATGATTCAATTGAAAGGTAGCAAAGAAATGGTTACAGGTACCGTGAAGTGGTTCAATGACGCCAAGGGCTTCGGCTTTATCTCCCAGGACGACGGCGGCTCCGACGTGTTCGTGCATTTCAGCGCGATTCAGGGTTCGGGCTTCAAGTCGCTAGCCGAAGGTCAGAAGGTGGAGTTCGAACTGCAGGAAGGACCGAAGGGTCCGCAGGCTGCGAACGTCACGCCGGTCTGATTCGAACCGCTTCACCTCGTGAAGCAGAAAGAAGCCCCGCCCCAGTGCGGGGCTTTTTTATGGGTTTTGGTCGCGCGCGCAGGGTGCGTTGCGCTTGGGCCGCGGTGCCTTGTCAGGCAGATCCAGAGTCGACTTCGGGTTTCCCCGGGCGACTCGCGCATGCGGGGCATTTGTTTTTCAAGAAATTCAACGTCAACTGCGGTTTCGCCGCTCGCTGCG
>CAYPZP010000246.1:0-4384 GCA_964415285.1 uncultured Halomonas sp.
GCATCCACCCGGTTCGCCTGCAGTCAGGCTCCTACAACTGAACCATCGCCGCGGGTCGTGCCTGCTGTAGGAGCCGGCCTGCCGGCGAATGGGTCTAGCACTTCTGCTGCACGATGCGTCGCTCGCCTTCCTCGACCACCAGCGCGGTCAGGCAGCCGCCCCAGACGCAGCCCGAATCGAGACAGATCGCACGGCCCTTCTTGTGCTGGTGGTAGCCGAGCAGCGACCAGTGGCCGAACACGACCGACCATTTCTTCCAGTCGCGGTGCAGCAACTCGAACCACGGACGATAGCCCTTCGGCGGGTTCTTCAGGTCGCCCGACGACCGCAATTCCAGGGTGCCGTCCGGACGGGTGAAACGCATCCGCGTGAGCACGTTGGTGATGGTGCGAAGTCGCGTGAAGCGCTTCTGATTGGCCTCCCAGCGCGCCGGCTTGTCGCCGTACATGTGGTCGATGAACTTGCCGAATTTCGGGCCCTGGAGGGCTTGCTCCACTTCGCCGGCGCAGGCCAGCGCCTGTTCCCGATCCCACCGCGGGTCGATGCCGGCGTGAACCAGCGCGATGCGGTCGTCCTCGTTCAGCGACAGCAGCGGTTGCCGGCGCAGCCAGTCGAGGATCGAGTCGGCGTCGCGGTGTTCCAGAACCCGGTCGAACTCGGCGTTGTACCTGCGGATCTTCGGCCCGCGATGCGCGTAGGCCAGCAGGTGCAGGTCGTGATTGCCCAGCACCGTGAAATGAGGTGGGCCGAGCGCGGCCATCTCGCGCAGCACCCGCAGCGACTTGCCTCCCCGGTTGACCAGGTCGCCGGCCATGCACAGTCGATCTGCGGCCGGATCGAAGCGCAGCTGGGTCAGCAGGCGGTCGAAGGGCTTCCAGCAGCCTTGCAGGTCGCCGATGTATATACGTCGTTCCATGGCAGGGAGGAGTGTACTGGACGTTCGTTTCGAGTCGGGCGCGCGTCGACGATGCCAATGTTCCGGCGCCGTGTCGGTCGGGTGAATCGGTATTCGAATCCGCGGGAATATCAGGAACCAGGCGCAGATTTGTTGCTGACTTTCTGTCGTGATCCGGGATTTGTGCTAGATTCGCAGGCTGCGGCTGTCGATGCTGGAACGGAATTGCTCGGGTTCCGGTGTTCGTCGCCGGAACCATCGTCAATCAATCGAGGGAAAAAACATGCGTAAAATCGTTTCCGTAGCGGCGCTGGCCGCAGCAATGGCCTTTTCGGTCCCCGGCCAGGCCCAGCTTGCCGATGAGGTCGGCGCGATCAGCGACGCCGGCGGTGCGCGCGGCGGGCTTCCGACCGTCTGTACCGATCCGAACATCATCGCCATCGACGACGGCGCGGCCGAGAATGGCTACAGCGGCAATGCCGCGGTTGTCAGTGAGGCCATCGTGGTCCAGCGGTTCAGCGCTGTCGACTTCCCGGACGGCGCGATGGATACCGTGTGCATCGGTCTCGTGAGCCTCGGTCCGACTTCTCTCAACTTCGAAATCGTCGTGTTCGACGACGACGGCCCGAGCGGCGTGCCGGGCACGGAACTCGGCGCGGTGCCCGCGAGCGCCTCCGGTGTGCCGACCGGTCTGCCGGAGACCGTGTTCTCCTACGACATTTCCGCTGCAGGCATCACGCTGCCGGCCACCGGGAACTTCTACCTGGGAATGCGCTGGACGCCTTCCGATCCCAACATCTTCATCGCTGCCGACGAAACCGGGGCGACCAACGCCGGCGCTGGCCAGTTGTTCTTCGACACCGGCGATCCCATGACCGACGACTGGCAGGCGATCAATGGGTTGTTCCCGAATTACTCGGCGCTGATTGTCCGCGCGCTGCCGGCCCAGGGCACGCCGCCGCCGCCGGAAGCCGCGCCGGTGCCGACGTTCTCGAACTTCGGTTTGCTGCTGATGGCGCTGGTTCTGGCCGGAGTCGCCGTGGTCGTGATCCGCACGCGTTGATGGCTTGAACAGGTCGACCCGGCAGGAATCGCCGGGTCGACTCCGAGTTCCCGAGGCCGCGCCATCGTGCGCGGCCTTTTTGTGTGCGCTGACCGGCTCGGCCCCGGGCACGTTCGCCCCGGCCGATCACGCGGCCCGTGCCTGGTAAAGCTGATCGGCCAGGCGCTCGAACTCCGTTAGCGAAAGCGTCTGCGCGCGCCGCGTCGGGTCGATGCCGGCCGCCTCCATCCGCTCGGCGTCCAGCAGCCCCTTGAGCGTATTGCGCAAGGTCTTGCGGCGCTGGGCAAAGGCCGCGCGTACGATTTCCTCGAGCAGCGGCAGGCGCACGCGTTCTTCCAGCGACAGCGCTTTCGGCACGATCCGGACCACGGCCGAGTCGACCTTCGGCGCCGGCCGGAACGCGCCAGGCGGCACCCCGAACAGGCGCACGACCTCGGCCCGAGCCTGCGCCATGACGCTCAGCCGCCCGCGGGTGGTCGAGTCGGGCGCGGCGACCAGCCGGTCGACGACTTCCTGCTGCAGCATGAAATGCATGTCGGCGATCGGCGGAGTCGGCAAGCCGGCACCCGTCGAGGGCGGTGCGTCGGCCTGGTCGAGCAGGTGAAACAGCAGCGGCGTGGAGATGTTGTAGGGCAGGTTGCCGATCAGTCGCAGCGGCCGGTCCTCGATGAGCGCGCGAAAATCAAAGCGCAGCGCGTCGGCCTGGTGAACCGCCAGGTTTGCCGGATGGCCCAGCCGTCCGGGCAGCGCAGCGGCCAGGTCGCGGTCCAGCTCGACGACGTCCAGCCGGTCGACGCGCTCTAGCAACGGCGCGGTCAGCGCGCCCAGGCCCGGGCCGATTTCGACCAGCCGATCGTCGCGCGCCGGCGCCAGCGCGCCGACGATGCGCTCGACGACCCGCTCGTCTTGCAGGAAATTCTGGCCGAAGCGCTTGCGAGCCCGATGCGCCATGTCGCGATCCTTGCCGAAGACCTCGCCAGCCTATCCCAGTCCGGGCCCGACAACGCGACGCGTTGTCTGAAAGCGCGCCCGGGCGGCTGGTTCGCATCAACGGTACCGGAAGCCCCGGTCCGTTATAATCAGCGCCGTTTCATTGTCCCGCGCGCCGGGCTGGTAGATTGCGAATGCTGTTCGATAACGTCGTCATCAAGTCGGTCGTCTCGGTCGACCCGCCGAACACGCTTTCCAGCGAGGAGATCTTTCGGCGCCTCGAACCCACGTTCCGCAAGCTGCGCGTGCCCGGCAACCCGCTGATCGACCTGGCCGGCATCGAAGAGCGCCGCTACTGGGACGACGGCGTCATGCCGTCCGATGCCGCGACGCTGGCCGGCCGCAAGGCGCTGGAAAAGGCCGATCTGGACCCAAAGAAGGTCGGCATCCTGATCAACACCTCGGTATCGCGGGATTTCCTGGAGCCGTCCACGGCCTGCATCGTGCATTCCAACCTCGGGCTTTCCAACACCTGCGAGAGTTTCGACGTCGGCAACGCCTGCCTGGCCTTCATCAACGGCATGAACATCGCCGGTCGCATGCTCGAGCGCGGCGAAATCGACTACGCGCTGATTGTCAACGGCGAATCGAGCAGGGAAATCAACGAGATCACGATCAACCGGCTGCTGGCCCCGAGCGTCACGCGCAAGCAGTTCAAGAGCGAGTTCGCCTCGCTGACGCTGGGTTCCGGCGCTGCGGCAATGGTGCTGACGCGCGGCGACCTGGAGCCCGGCGGCCACGCCTACAAGGGCGGCGTGACGCGGGCGGCGACCCAGTTCAACAACCTGTGCCGCGGCTGGAACCACCAGATGTGGACCGACACGCGTAGCCTGCTCACCGAGGGCATGAAGCTGGCCTCGCTGACCTACACCGCGGCGCGCACGGTGCTCGGCTGGGTCGCCAACGACCTCGACCACGTCGTCATCCACCAGGTTTCCAAGGCGCACACCGATGCGTTCATCCGCGCCTTCCGCGTCGACCCGGCGCGTGTCTACCGGATCTTCCCGTTCCTGGGCAACATCGGACCGGCGTCGATCCCGACCGTGCTGTCGCGCATCGTCGACGAAAACCGCGTCAACCGCGGCGACAAGATCGCGCTGATGGGCATCGGCTCGGGTCTCAACTGCTCGATGGCCGAAGTCGTCTGGTGATGACCTCGGCGCCGCCGTCGGGAGGCGCGCAATGATCGAAGTCCCGGGGCTGGATACCTCGCTGTTCCCGTACGACCGCAACTTCCATGAGCTGCCGTCGGGCCACTGCATGCACTTCGTCGACGAAGGGCCGGTCGAGGCGCAGCCGGTGGTCATGGTCCACGGCAACCCGACCTGGTCGTTCTACTACCGCGAAGTCGTGCGCGGCCTGATGGACCGCCACCGCTGCCTGGTCCCGGATCACGTCGGCATGGGGCTTTCCGACCGGCCCGCCGACCGCGACTA
>CAYPZP010000247.1:0-4346 GCA_964415285.1 uncultured Halomonas sp.
TAGCCGTCGTCGGCGCCGCCACGACCGTTGAGCCGGTGATCGAGAACGACCGGCTCTACGGCCCGAGGTGTTCGGCCCAGCCGGTCATTTCGGGCTGTTTGTCGAGGTGGCCGTAGAGCAGTACCGTGTCGTCGAGGCTACCGGGCACCTCCATCAGGATCACCGGGGTCCGGTCGCCCAGGCGCACGACCTCGACCGCAAGCCCTTCGATCGGCTGGGCGCGGCACCAGCGGACGATATGCTCGACGGCCGCATCGATGTGGCCGTTCGCGGCCCAGTCGGCATCGAAATGCGGCGACTTGGCCGGGATACGCACGTACTCGACCAGTTCATCGGTAATGCTGTCGATCCACAGCGAATCGATCCGGTTCGCGGCGCGCTCAAGATCCATGGCGTGATCCCTCCGGTGTCGGGCTCCAGGAACAAAAATACTACACCGTCGGGAAGCGCCCGGTATGCTGGACGGCCACGACCCGGGATCCACGGTTGATGAGCTCCGATCCTTCACGAAGCGGACACGGCTATTCCCTCGAGGTGCGTCCGGAATCCTGCGCCGGCGCCCTGCTCGAAATCCCGCTGACCGGAGCGGATTCGCCGGCCGGCCCCGGTCTCGAATTCCTCGGCGGAGATTTCGATCACGAGTGGTGGTGCGCGGCGGTCGGCGAGCTGGAGGCCATCGTTCTGCGCCAGCCCGATGGGGCCGGATGCGACGCCGCGATTCCCGCGGAGCGGATCTACGCCGACCTGATCGAGCAGCTGCACGGCTCGGCGTTCGGCTATCCGCTGCGCCTGTGGAATTACTTTCCCGGGATCAACCTCGGCGACGGCGACCGGGAGCGTTATCGACGCTTCTGTATCGGCCGCGGTCGCGCCCTGAGCGCCGCCGGCCTCGACGACGCCCAGATGTGCGCGGCCACCGCCATCGGCAGCGATCAACCCTGGATGCAGGTCGTCGCGCTGTGCGGCCGCGCGCCCGGCGTGTCGATCGAGAATCCGCGCCAGGTCAGCGCCTGGAACTATCCTCGGCAGTACGGGCCGCGCCAGCCGGCGTTCGCCCGCGCCACTGCGGTCCGGCTCGCCAACGGCGGGACCGGACTGCTGATTTCCGGCACCGCCAGCGTCGTCGGACACGCGACGGCGCATCCCGATGATGCGTTGGCGCAAACCGAGGAGGCGGCGAGCAATCTCGATGCGCTGCTGTCGCATGCCGCCGGCGCGACCGGGGATGCCGGGCTCGCCGCCTTCGGCGAACGCAGCCTGGCCCGGGTCTACGTACGCAATGCCGGCGACTGGCCCGGGATTCGACAGCGCTTGCGCAAGCGCTGGCCCGCTCTGCGGCTGTGCGGCCTGCGCGGCGACATCTGCCGCAGCGATCTGATGGTCGAAATCGAAGCCTGGCACGCGACCTGACTTTCTGCGCCGGCAACAGCTGAAAATTTGCGCGCTTCAAGTCCGGCTCGAAGCCGCAGGGACTCGCCACCGCCCGCATTCATCGACTGCCAATGCGCACTGATACCCGGCCGCCAGGCTTTCGGCACGCAATTTGCATCATGATTCCCGAACAGGCACGCGCCGGCCGCAACGGCCCGCCGGCCCCAAAAGGGAAACCATCATGACGCACGCCAACGCGCAACTCAACGATCGGACTCGCTCCTCGATGTCGGACTGCACCGAAGCAGTGGATACGGAATTCCGCTTTGCTTTCCAGCCGATCATCGATCAGCGCGACGGCCGCGTGATCGGCCATGAAGCGCTGGTACGCGGAATTCACGGCGAGTCGGCCGCCAGCGTCATCGCCGCGATCCGGCCCGAGAATCGCTACATTTTCGACCAGGCTTGCCGAATCCGCGCCATGCGCACCGCCGCCCTGGTCGGTCTGGAAGGCGACCTGCACCTGAACTGCTCCAGCATGACGCCCGACAATGTCGCCGTCGCTGTCGCCGCCACACGCAAGGGCGCGCTCGACAACGGCATCGATCCGCGACGCGTGGTACTGGAATTCGGAAATATCGAGATGCTCGGCAATCCGCGGCAACTCGACCAGGCCCATCGCCTCGCGCGCGAGGCGGGATTCCGGGTGCTGGCCGACAACGTCGGTGCCGGGGAAGTCGGCCTGAAGCGGCTCGCGGTATTTCGCCCGAGCTACGCCAAGCTCGACCGAAGCCTGATTCGCGGCATTGAAAGCAGCCCGCGGCGCCAGGCGATCGTACTCGGCATCGTGGCGACCTGCCGCGCGCTGGATATCGACGTGGTCGCGGCCGGCATCGAGAATACCGCCGAGGCCGAATGGCTGGAACGTTGCGGCATCGAACTGGTACAGGGTTTCTACTTCGGAGCGCCGAGAATCCGGGCGAAAGAAACACGGGAATCGCCATCCCCGGCGCGGGTCGCCCGGTCGGCCGCCTGAAGCGTCGCCCCTCGCTCGCCCCGTCGGCGCGCGGCTTGATTCCGGGCCCCGTGCTGACACACAATTGTCACCGTGACGACACGCGCACGTATCGCGATTGCGTTACGGTGGAGACCATGGACCTGCATGCCACATCGTCGATCAGCCGTGGCCTGGCCCGTATGCAGCGGGTGGAGCAGGATGTGTGCGTTCGCCTCAACGGCTGGTCGCGCCACGCGCCGGTGCGCGCGTTTTTCGGCGCGGTAAGCCGGCTGGGCGACGGCGTGGTCTGGTACAGCCTGATGGCGCTGATGGCGCTGACCCAGGGCGAGTACGGGCTGCGCGCGGCTGCCGTGATGGCGGTGACCGGGCTGACCGGCGTGACCATCTACAAGCTGCTCAAGTACCGCCTCAACCGCGAGCGGCCGTTCATCAGCCTGCCTGAAACCATCTCGATGAGCGCCCCACCGCTGGATCGATACAGCTTCCCTTCGGGCCACACGCTGCACGCAATCCTGTTCACCATCATCGGCGTGGCCTGGTTCCCGGCGCTGGCCGCGGTGCTGGTTCCCCTGACGCTGTTGATCGGCTTGTCCCGGGTCATCCTCGGGCTGCACTATCCCACCGATGTGCTGGTCGGCGCGCTGATCGGCTGGAGCCTGGCCGAAATCGCGCTGCTGGCCGTCCCGCCCGGCGTCTGAGTTCGAATCCCCCGGCGCCGGAAGGTCACGTCACGGCGCGGTCGCCTGCATCCAGCGCGTCATGCGCCGCTCCAGTGCCTCCAGCGGTAGCGCACCCTCGGCCAGCAAGTGGTCGTGAAAGGCACGCAGGTCGAACCCGGCGCCCAGTCCGGCCTCGGCGCGATCGCGCAGTTCGCGGATCAGCAGTTCGCCGGTCTTGTAGGCGAGTGCCTGTCCCGGCCAGGCGATGTAGCGCGCGACTTCGGTACGCACGTTGTGCGGCGCCAGCGCCGAATTCTCCAGCAGGCAGGCCTCGGCCTGCTCCCGAGAAAAACCGAAGTAATGGATGCCGGTGTCGACCACCAGCCGACACGCACGCCACATTTCGTAGGTCAGGCGACCGAAATGCTCGTAGGGCGTGGTGTAGATGCCCATCTCGATGCCCAGCCGTTCGGCGTACAGACCCCAGCCCTCGCCGAACGCGGTGATGTAGGTATCGCGCCTGAACCGCGGCAGTTCACCCAGTTCTTGCGCCAGCGCGATCTGATGGTGATGCCCCGGCACCCCCTCGTGCAGCGTCAGCGCCGGCAGCGCATACAGCGGCCGCTGGTTCAGCGCATGCGTATTGACCATGTAGCCGCCGGCCACCCCGGCTTCGGGATCGCCGGGCCAGTAGCGACCGGTGGTATAGGTGGGCGCCATGTGCGCCGGTACCGGGCGGACGCCGTAAGGCAAGCGCGGCAGCCGACCGAACAGCCCCGGCATCGCATCGTCGGCCCGCTTGGCGATCCACGCCGCGTGGCGAAGCAGTTCCTGCTCGCTGTCGGCATAGAAGCGCTCGTCGCTGCGCAGGAACTTCAGAAACGCCGCGAAGTCGCCGTCGAACCCGATCTCGTCGATCAGCGACTCCATCTCGGCGCGGATTCGCCGGACCTCGGACTTGCCGCGCTCGTGCACCGCTTCGGGCGTCGTGTCCAGGGTCGTGTGATAGCGCACCAGGGCGCGGTAGTAGGCGCGGCCGCCCGGCACCGCGGCGATCGCGATCGAATCGCGCGCCGCCGGCAGATAGCGCTCACGCAGGAAGGTCGCAAGTTCGGCATAGGCCGGCAATACGTCGTGCGCGATCCGCTTCAGGCCGCGCTCGCGCAGCGCCGGGCCCCGGGTCGCGGCAATCGTCGGCGGCAGCGTATCGAACGGCGCCATCAACGGGCTTTCGCCCGGCTCGGCCGCAGCGATCGAATCGATCTGGCGCACGACCTGTTCGACCACGTATCGCGGCT
>CAYPZP010000248.1:0-4294 GCA_964415285.1 uncultured Halomonas sp.
CGTTCATGCTCATGGGTCTGCCGTTCGCGATGTTGATGTCCATGCTGGTGGGGTTCTCGGTGATCATTCCCTACATCGGCGCGGCGGTCGTGACGATCCCGGTCGCGATCGTCGCGTTCATCGAGTTCGGATTCACCATGCAGTTCGCGTGGGTGCTCATCGCCTATGCGATCATCCAGATGCTGGACGGCAACGTGCTGGTGCCGGTGCTGTTCTCGGAAGTCGTCAGCCTGCATCCGGTGGCGATCATCGTCGCGGTGCTGGTGTTCGGCGGCATCTGGGGGTTCTGGGGCGTGTTCTTCGCCATCCCGCTGGCCACGCTGGTCAATGCGGTACTGCGGGCCTGGCCGCGAGCGAGCGCGGACGTCGACGGCCCGGACATGTCCAAGCACGCGGCATCCTGATGCCCCGATGAAGCCGGGGTCGGTGCGACGTTTCGAATTCGCGGGCCGCCACTTCGATCTGCCCGAGGGTCGGCTGACGCTGCGTTACCGGCTGATCGGCGCCGACGATGCCGTCGATGTCTGCGAGCGTTTCGATTTCGGTCCGCCGGAGTTCTCGCCGCCCGGGGCCGCACTCGATGCGGCGCTGGACGCGCTGTACTGGATTGCCGGCGTCAGCTACTGGAAGGTCTCGTGCAGCGGCGAGCTGCGCTTCGTCGAGCGTGCACCGGCGCGTGCGCAGGCCGACCGACTCGAAATCCTGTATCGGGAAGGGCTCGCCGAGATGGCCTGGCGCAACGGACTGGACGGGCGCTACTGGCCGGACTTCGGCTCGGTTCAGGGCAGCGACCCGGCGCCGGTTACGGCATTCTCGCTGCCCGGGCGCACGCTGCTGCCGATGGGCGGTGGCAAGGATTCGCTGGTGGCACTGGAGCGCGTGCGTGCAATCGGCATCGAGCCGCACACGGTGCAGGTCGGTTCCGCCGAGCTGATCGGTCGGGTGGCCGAGCGCGCCGGCACGCGGCATCGGGTCATCGCGCGGCGTCTCGATCCGCACTTGTCCCGGCTCAATGCCGAAGGCGCGCTGAACGGACACGTGCCGATCACCGCCATCAACGCCGCCGCGCTGGTGGTGGCCTCGCTGCTGTGGGGCTTCGACGCGGTGGTGTTTGCCAACGAACGCTCGGCCGATACCCCGACGCTGGTCTCGGACGACGGCCGTCCGGTCAACCACCAGTTCGCCAAGAGCCACGCGTTCGAGGCCGGTTTCGCGCGCTGGGTCCGCGATTTCATCGCGCCCGGGCTGGCGGTGTTCTCGATCCTCAGGCGCGATCGCGAGCTGGCCATCTGCAGGGAATTTGCCGCGCTGACCGATTATCACGACGTATTTTCCAGCTGCAACCGCAATTTCCACCTCGACGGTGCGCGCACGCGGCGCTGGTGCGGAGCCTGCCCGAAGTGCCGTTTCGTGTTTCTTGGCCTGGCGCCGTTCATGGATCCGGAGTCGATGCGCGGGATCTTCGGGATGGACTTGCTCGACGACCCCGCACGCACGCCGGGATTCGCCGAATTGCTCGCATTGGACGGGCCGCGTCCGTTCGAATGCGTCGGCGAGGCCGACGAGGCGCGCGCGGCGGTCAACGAACTCGCGCGCCAGGAACGATGGCGCGATCATGCCGTGGTGCGGGCGCTGTCGGCTCGCCTCGAGGGGCTGGATGTGCCCGCCTTCGAGCACCTGCTGGAGCCGGAGGGCCCGGATTGCATTCCGGCCCGCTTTGCCGCATGAAGCTCGAGACGCTCGCCACCGGACGAACCGTGCTGCTGGGTTTCGGTCGGGAGGGGCGATCGCTGGAGCGCGCGCTGCGATCGCGCTATCCCGACGCCCGGGTCGGCGTCCTGTGCGATCGAATCCCGGATCCGCCCCCGGTCCGCTGGCCGCTGTTCGGCGATGTCGCCGAGGCGATCGGCTGGCGACCGGACCGCATCCTGCGCTCGCCGGGCGTGCCGTTCGGGCATCCGTCGATCGTCGATGCCCTGGCGCGGGGCATTCCGGTGACGTGCACGACATCGTGCTGGTTCGCAGAGCGGCCTGACGCGCGCGTCATCGGCGTGACCGGCAGCAAGGGAAAGAGCACCACCGCTGCGTTGATCGCGCACCTGCTCACCGCCTGCGGCCATCGCGTCGAGTTGGGCGGCAACATCGGTGTCGCGATGCTCGACTTGCTGGAAGCGACTCCGGACTGGTTCGTCGTCGAGCTGTCGAGTTACCAGCTGGCCGACCTGCAGGGCCGGATCGCGCTCGGCGCGTTCACGCGCCTGTTCCCGGAACACCAGGACTGGCATGGGGGTGTCGAGGCCTATTATCGGGACAAGCTGCGGCTGGTCGATCTGCTGGAAGGCCGACCGCTGTGGTTCAACGCACGCGATCCGGTCCTGACGCGGCGGCTGCAAGGGCTTGCATCCGCGCGCCCGGTCAATGCGCCGGAATCCGACTACCGGGTCGATGCTGACGGCATCCGGCGCCGCGGCGAGCGCATCGTATCGGCCGCGCGGTTTCCGCTCGCCGGTCGGCACAACCTGGATAACGCGGCGCTGGCGCTTGCGCTCGCCGAATCGATTGCCGGCTGGCGGCCCGAGCTGTGCGGCGCGCTACCGGCGTTCCGGCCGCTTCGTCATCGGCTCGAGCGCCTGAAAGTGCCCGGTCCGGTGGCCTGGATCAACGATTCGATTTCGACCACGCCGTATGCAACGCTGGCGGCACTGCAGGCCTGCGGTCCGGACCCGGTGCTGATCGTCGGCGGAATGGAGCGCGGTGCCGACTGGTCCGAGGTGGCCGATTATTGCCGGGCGCATCCGCTGCCGGCGCTCGTGGCGCTGCCCGACAACGGTGCGTCGATCGCCGATCGCCTGGTCGCCGCCGGCGGCGTGGCCGAGCAGCGCGTCGTATGCGTGGACGATATCGAAGCCGCGGCGGACGCGGCGCTCCGCTGGCGCGGCGGGCGCGGCAGCGTCTTGTTGTCGCCGGGCGCGCCGAGCTTCCCGCATTTCCGCGACTTCGAGGAACGCGGCGACCGGTTCGCCGCAGCGGTCGGGCGCGCGACCGGGGCCTGAAACGCGAGACGGCCCGTTTTTCGGCGCCCGGAGTTCGAAACAAGCAACCGGCTGGCGGCGGCGGTGATTCCGGCTAGAGCGAGCGGTCGACCGCGAAGCGCGCGAGCAATTCCAGCGAATCGCGCTCCGGGCTCGGGGGCAGAGCCGCCAGCGCATCGCAGGCCTGGTGCGAGAACTGCATGGCGCGCTCCAGCGAAGCGTCCAGTGCGCCGGTCTGGACCAGGATGTTGCGGACCCGTTCCAGTTCGCTGGTGCCGCCGGCACGGATGGTCTCGACCAGGAACTCGCGGTCGGCCGGATCGGCCGATTGCAGCGCGAGGATCAGCGGCAGCGTGACCTTGCCTTCGCCGAGATCGTCGCCGAGGTTCTTGCCCAGCGACTCGCCGTGTCCGGAGTAGTCGAGCCAGTCGTCGGTGATCTGGAAGGCCTGGCCGGCGGCCCGGCCGTAGGCGGCCAGCGCCCGTTCCACCGAGTCGTCGCTGCCGGCCAGTACTGCGCCGAGGCGGGCGGCCGCCGAGAACAGACATGCGGTCTTGTCGCCGATCACCTTGAGGTAAGCCGATTCGTCGAGATCGGTGTCGCCGAGCTGCATCAGCTGAAGGACTTCGCCGGCCGCGATGGTGTTCGTGGTCTCGGCCAGGATGGCCATGATCCGGATCGAGTCCAGCTCGACCATGAGCTGGAAGCTTCGCGAATACAGAAAATCTCCGACCAGTACCGATGCCGCGTTGCCCCAGACCTGGTGCGCGGTCTGCTGGCCGCGACGGCGGTCGGAATCGTCGACGACGTCGTCGTGAAGCAGCGTGGCGGTATGAATGAACTCGATGACGGCTGCGAGCTGGATGTGCGCGTCGCCGTGGTAGCCGCAGGCGCGGGCCGCGAGCAGGTGCACCAGCGGCCGCAGCCGCTTGCCGCCGGCATTGATGATGTATTCCGCCACCTGGTTGACGAGCAGCACGTCGGAGCGCAGTCGCCTGCGAATCAGCGCGTCCATCGCATGCCGATCGCTGGCGGTCAGATCCATGATCTCGTCCAGCGTGGCCGGCGCCGTGAGTGTGCCGACTTGGTTCATAGGACGGGATTATACGGTCCGGGAACGCGTCAACGTGGACAGGCGCACACACCGGCGCGAATCGGGCCCTGTGCTAGACTTTCAGGCTTGATCGCGAAAGTTGGAACAAGCCATGGCACGCGGAATCAACAAGGTCATCCTGATCGGCAATCTCGGCGCGGATCCCGAG